>DATBYP010000370.1:0-10800 GCA_036513675.1 Candidatus Acidiferrum sp. | reverse complement strand
GGAGTTTTGGCCGGTCTATGTGCGCGCGCACAGTCGCCCGGCTACGAGGGCGGTGCACCTGCTGGGGACGCTTGGCGGTTGGATGCTGGTTGGAGCGGCAATCGCCGAACGGCGATGGTGGTGGGTCCTGGTAGCCGTCTTGGTTGCTTACGGGTTAGCGTGGCTTGCGCATCTTTTTGTGGAGCACAACATGCCCGCGACGTTTGAGCATCCGCTGTTTTCTTGGTGGGCCGATCAACGCATGGTGTTTCTGATGATCACCGGCCAGATGGGCAAAGAGGTGAAGCGGTACACCGGCACCCCGACTTCGGTCAATTGAACTCGCGAATGTTCTGTAGGGTCAAGCCACAAGAAGCACCTAGACACCACAGATAGCCAGAAACGTTGTCGCACGAAATCAGAAACTACTCCATCCGAGCAGCCAGAATCTGCTTGTCGCGAATCTCCACCTCAATCCCCAGCGGCGGCCGCAAGTCGGAGCCTTGCGCGAGGGCGCCGCGCACCCACGCGCCCCCCGGAATATTCATCATCTTAAGCGGGTCGAATACTGCCCGGCTGCAGGGATTGCCAACCATGGGATGCTTGGCGTCGCGAAAACCATAATCAGCTCTGAGCTTCTCTAGCTCAAATACGTATTCGAGGCGGCAATTGCCAAACGGCGCGTTCAGCGAAAACGCCCAATATCCCGTGGACTGGTTAGCGGAACCGGTCGGCAAGCGAACCAGCACGGCCGGAACATTTTCTCCGCTGACGCGGTTCTTGTAGAAAAAGTCCTTCGACGCCCAAGGCTTGGCCATCTCTTCAACGCTGGCAATCCCCGGCTGTGACTCGGTCGCGTGAGGCAGCGCCGCATTGGCATCAGCCGCCGGCGCAGGCACGTCGATCTGCGGAGTCGGTGTGACCGGCGGAGCCTCGGTTGTTTTCGGGCGCATCACCCAGCGTACGCAAAGCAGGAGAAATAGTAAGCCCGCGAGAAAACCGATTAACCGCACCGGTTTGAAGCCGGGCTGCGTGCGTGCGGCCTGCGCGGAAACGCCGGGAACCTGCGGCGCGTCCGTTTTGAAGCGTTGCGATGAGGGCAGGTCCGGCATTGTTCGATACCTGTTTAATTACTACCGAGGAGCAACGCAAGCCGCGCGAAGCGCGGCATACCACCGGCGCTTTTTGGCGCTCGCTATTGTAGAGCCACCGCAGAGAAGGGGCAACCTCCGCCAGCCGCGCGGGCTCAAAGAAGAGGTTTCGACGCCAAAGCCGCCAGGGCCTTATTCTGCCGAAAATGTTATTGATCTGGGTACAATAAGCCATACGAGGCTTGTCTCTTCCGCAGGGTCGCCATACTGTAGTAAGAACGCCCAAGAGTACCCCGGGGAAACGCTGCGTTTACGTAATCTATGGCTACCGATACACGAGCTTCGGCACGCGCCTTCGTACGAAGCCTGAACATTCTGCTGAAATTCGCGCGCCTCTATGAGTTTGGGCACGTGCGCACTGCGGCGCAATTTGAAACTACCTGGAAGGAACTGCGCAGCGCGCTGGATGAAAGCGGAGGAAGCGGCGTGCTGCTCGGTGCGTCCGGCACGCAGATCTTGCTGGACGGCGTGCCGCTGGGATCCGCAGCCGGCGAGCGCAGCTTCGCGGCCCTGCTAATTTCTTCCGGCATCGCCAGCATTCACTTCGCACCTACCTTGACACAGCCGCAATTGGCGCGCTTTGTACGCGCATTCCCCAGCGGAAACGCGAAACCTACGTCGTTGGCGGAGCAGTTGAAGTCCGCGCTTGCCGGCGAAACCAGCATCAAGGTGAACGAGATTCGTTACGTCGCGGAAGATTCTTCCGTCGCTGGAATCAAGGTCGCCGCGCAGCTCACAGCGAAAGCCCTCGGCGCACACGGCGACAAGTTCCGCGACTTCTTCGAAGATCCCAACAAAATGCTGCAAATGATTCTTGCCGCGGAGAGCAGCCGCAACGCGGGCGGTGGAGGTGGCGGCGGCTCCGGACCGGGTTTCGGCTTGGGCGGTGGTGTTCCCGGCGGTGGCGGAGGCACGGGTACCGGCGGCGGCACCGGCGGTTCGGGTGGACCAGGCGGCGGCTCCGGAGGTGGCGGTGGCGGCGCGGTTGACGCCGGGAATTTGTGGGGCACGCCGAGGCAGGCCGGTGGTGGAGGGGGAGCTCCGGGAGTAGGGGGCGGCGGAACTGGTGGCGGCGGAGGAGGTTTTGGAGGCGGTGCAGGTGGCCCGGGTGGCGGGGGAGGCCCCGGAGTAGCGGGCGGTGGCGGAACTGGTGGTGCCGGAGGAGGTTTTGGTGGCACTGGCGGTGGCGCACCTGGAGGACTACCTGGGTCCGGGGGTGGTCCGGGCACCGCGGGTCCGGAAGGGGCAGCGCCGGGCAAATGGTTGACTGCTTCGGCCTTGTTGCGCGCAGGCTCGATGGCGGGCGGCTCTGGGGCTGGTGGCGCCGGAGCAGGTGGCGTGGGCGGCGGCGAAGGGGGCGGCGGCGGATATTCCGTACCAGAAGAAGACGTGCGCGCCATGCTTGGACTTTTCGCGCAACTCGGCAAATCGCGCAAAGATCCGGAGGCGCGCATGGAAGTGCCGACATTTCAATCGCGATTGAGCGCGCTACCCGTTCGCGCGCAATACACGCTGCAGCAAGCGCTCGCAGGACTTGCCGCGCAAGCTCCGAACGAAAAACCTGACAAGCCCATGCTCCTCAAGCTGGCAGAACACGTGGCCATTCGCTTCGCGCTGGACAGCTACGAACGCGGCGAGCTCCGTGTGAACGCCGTCAAGCAACTGCTCGACCGCATGAACGCCGAAATCGAAGGTCTGCGCAAAATTTTGGCTTCGCAAGAAGACCTGATGGCCAATGCAGGGCTGCAAGTGCAGTCCTACACCGAACTCCTGGACCAGGAGTTCTGGGCGCAAGTGCCCGACGAAAACAAGAAAGAAGTGCTCACTTCCGAGGAATCGTGGTGCGTACCGCCGCGCAACGTTCGCGCCTACTTGGAAGACATGTTGCGGCGCGGCGAGTTGAAAACCGTAAATGAAATTTTAATGAAGTATGCCGCTTGCATCTCCCTGGAAAATCCAGAGGCGCGCCGCACGACAGCGATTGGGCTTTCCGATTTGGCGGAGCTGTACGGCAGCGGCGACGGCAGCGCGCTGATGGATGCCATCCGGCGATTGGGCAATCAGTTAGCTATTGAACGCGAGCCAGAGCTGCAGACCTTGGTGAGCGCCGCATTCGTGCGGCTGAGCCAGGAAGCGGCCGGCAAGAGGTGCTACCCGGCCATGCAGCAAGCGCTCGCTTCCCTGGACAACGTGGAAGCGCAGCGGCCTGGCTCGACGCAGAGCCTGCGGCCGCGCATCGGCGCCGAGGAGCGCATGCCGGAGTTCGTCGAAGAAGCATTGCGCAGCGGCCAAATTGCGGATGGCATGATCGATATCTTGTCGCTGATGCCCAAGGCCACGCTCCATTACGTCACCAATCGTTTTGGCCATTGCGGGTTTCGCGACGATTGCGAGCTGCTCAGCGAGATCGTGCGCGGGCTCGGCGAGGATGCCACTCAGCGTTTAGTAGAAACCCTGCAGACCGCCCCCGCGTCCGAGGCGGCGGAAACGGTAGGTTTGCTAACCCTCCTTGCCCCGGAAGCGGCGGCCAAGATTCTTCCTCTGCGCTTGTCGCAATGGCCGCGCACGTCGCACGACCGCACGGTGCGCCAGCTATCTTCCGCACCTCCAAGTCGTCGCGCGGAGCTTCTTGTTGCGCTCTATGACTCGCTCGATGTGTTGATCCGTCCTTTGGCTATCGACGAGATGGGAATGAGCGGGCGACCCGAATGTATTCCAAAGCTATTGGAGCTGGCGGAGAACGAAATGACGCCAGGGTTCACGCGGGTCAAAGCCATCGAAGCCTTGGGCCGACTGCGTGGCACCGCAGCCACCACCCTTCTGATACACATCATGGACGCGCGCCAGCTGTGGCGCTGGCAGTATCCGGAAGAGCTGCGCATAGCCTCGGCGCAGGCGCTGATGCGCATCGATGCGAACACTGGCCTCGACAAGCTCGCGCCCTGCGGCTTTGACCGCAAGGATTTAGTGCTCGAGCCGACCGACCCAGACCCCAACGTTTCCGTGATTCGCCAGCGTCGCTACGCGCGCCTGAAGCTGGGCCGCAACCTAGTGGCGACCACCGTAAACATGCGCGAAAATTTCCGCCTGTCGATCCCGGAGTTGAATTTAGGCGGCGGCGTCGGCTCCGGCGAGCGGCATCTTGCGCCGGGTTCGCTGCTCACCTTCAAGATCGCGCAAGGCGTCCGTCACATTAAGGCCCAGGCGATCGTGCGAGGGGCGCGGCCGCAAGCGATGGCTTTCGAGTTTGTGGATATGGATCTGGAAGACCGCGCCAGGCTACGGAAATTGCTGATGGAGCTTGGTGGCTTGCCCATGGCAGCGCAGGCCACCAATCGCACGCGCCGGCGCGGCCGCATGGCACTCTCCAAAAATTAGGTGATCCGCCCGACGTCACGCCGGCCCTCCTCCGCATTCTTCTACCGCGAGTTCTGTGGGCCCCGACACATTTCTGTAGGCTCCCTGCCTTCCGAAAGAGCTCACCTGTCCGCCTCAAGAGCCCTGCTGTACATCAGGACAGGGTTTTCCTCCGGCCCCTAGCCGCGTTGCGGGCGGAGCACATGGAACCTCTGTACCATTGCTGCCCACCCGCTATGAAGCTACGGTACTAGTGAGGTAGTCCCATTGGGACGTGGCACTTAGTGAAAGCAGTCGACCCCAAAACGACCGCTGCACGGGCCTTCGTCAGAAGCCTGAACATTCTCCTGAAGTTTGCCCGTTTGTACGGGTATGACCATGTCCGCACGGTCGAGCAGTTCGATAGCGCTTGGAGTGAATTGCGTGCCGCCATTCCAGACGCGAGGGATGCGGGCCTCCTCCTCGCTGCCACAGGTTCGCAGTTGTTGCTCGATGGTGTGCCGCTCGAGGGCGCTCCCGCGGAAAAACAATTTGCGGAGTTACTTTCCGCGGCGGGGGTCGGCAGTGTGCAATTCTTTCCGTGCATTGCGCAAGACGAACTGAATCGCTTTGTTCGCGCTTTTCCTACCGGCAAATCCAAGCCGGCGGAATTGGCCCTCCAATTGAAATCCACTCTGGCTACCGCTCGGGGAATTCGCATCAACGAAATTTGCTTTGTCGCGACTGACTCACGCATGAAGGAAGCGGGCATGGCCGCGCAGTTGGCGGCTGCCACGCTTGGTGGTGGTGACTCCGACCAGTTCAATCGTTGGCTGAATGATCCGCAAAAATTGCTGGAGATGATTGCTGCGGCGCAAGGCTCAAAGGGCTCGGCCACGCCTGGCTCGGCGATCGGTTCCACTGGCGGGTCGGCCGATGGCGGTGCGTCCGCGGCGGGCGGTGGGGAAACGAGCGGAGAACCCGCCGCAAATGGCGAGACTGGAGCTTCCTCAGGCGCCTTGCCGCAGAAGGATTCTGTCGGGGGCCTCGGTCCGGGCGCCGGTCCTGGCCCCGGACCTGGCCAAGGTTCCCTCGAGCCCAGCGAGGCGGAAATGTATCGCATCCTCACCGCGCTCACCAGCTTCGGACAAATCGGTGTAGCGGGCGGAGCGGGAAATTCCGGTCCTGGCCCGGGTATCCATGAAGAGATGTCGCAATTACCCGTTCGCGCGCAAGACATCCTCAAGCAAGCGCTTGCCGAACTCGCCGCGAAAGCGCCCGATCACAAACCCGACCAATCCGTCCTGATCCAGCTCGCCGAGCACCTGGCTATTCGCTTCGCCCTCGAACGTTTCGAGCGCGGCGAAGTAAAGGTGAACGCAGTGCGGCAGATGCTCGACCGCATGAACCACGAAATTGATAATTTGCGCCAAATACTTGGCGCGCATGAAGACAAGATGAGTGATGCAGGGCTGCTGATCGAATCGCACCGCGAAATTTTGGACCGCCAGTTCTGGGCTGCCGTTCCCGAAAGCGGCAAGCGCGCTGTGCTCCTCTCCGAGGAAGCCTGGTGCATTCCCCCGAAGAATATTCAGTCCTACGTCAACGATTTGATTAAGCAGGGCGATGTCGCCGAAGCCGTCAGCATCTTGCAAAACTACGCCGCTTGCGCGGAAAGCGAAGACAGCGAGGGCCGCAAAAAAGCGGCCGCAGGTCTTTCGCAGCTTGCCGAGTTGTATACAAAAATTGATCCCAAGCTGCTTGGCGAAGCGCTGCGCCATCTGGGTCTGCGCCTGAGCGTTGAGCAGGATGCCGAGTTACAAGCGTTGGTTAGCGCTGCTTTCGTGCGCTTAAGCCAGCAAGCGGCGACCAACCGCTGCTTTTCGGCCATGGAACAAGCGCTGGATCTGGTCGCGGGTGTCGAGGCGCAGCGCCCCGGCATTGCCCAAACCTTGCGCGGAAAAATGGGCATTGAAGAGCGCATTCCCGAATTTGTCGAAGAGGCATTGCGTGCGCGACAGACCTCCGCGGGACTCACCAATGTTCTAAAGCTGCTGCCGCAAAGCACCATGGAGCAGTTGGCCAGCAGGTTTAATCGCTGCAGTTTGCGCGATGATGCTGAGCACATCTCCAACCTGGCCACGGATTTGGGCGAGGAAGGTTTGCAGTATCTGCGCGGCACCGTGCGCGGCGGCCCGGTGCCGGAAGCCGCGGAGATGGTCGGTCTGCTCAGCAAAATCGATCCGGAGGCAGTCGAAGTATTTCTTCCGGGGCGCATCAAAAACTTTCCGCGAGTGTCGCAAGACCGCGTAGTGCGGCAGCTTTCCGCCAGCGGCGCGCCAGGCCGCTGCCGCATCCTGTTGAAGCTGCTCGATCACGTGGATCCGCTGGTAATGCCTCTGGTGATCGACGAAATCGGTATCGCCGCGGACCGCGAGGCGCTTGGCCGCCTCATGAACATTGTCGACGGCGACCTCCCGGCCGGGGCCGGTCCGTTCTTGCGCGTGCGAGCCGCTGAAGCGCTCGGGCGAATTCACGCCCCCGAGTCTATCAGCGCTCTGAAACGCGTTGTCGAGAGCAAGAAAGTTTTCGGCTGGGCGCACCCGCAGGAACTGCGTATTACCGCTTTGCAAGCGCTCGAGAAACTCGATCCTGCATGGGCGCTCGAATTTCTTCCCAAGAGCGGCTTGACCAAAGCGGACCTCACGCTGGCCCCGCTCCAAATGGCCAAGAACTGCAAGTTTGTGCGCCAGCGCCGGCATACTCGCGTGCGCCTGCACAAGCCGGTCGTGGCGTTCAGCACCAACCTTACTCAAAATTGCCGCATGGAAATTCGCACCGTGAGCCTCGCCGGCGGTGTTGCCACCATCGATCGCCACCTCCCACCCGGCACCCCGGTGCAATTGAAAATGCAGCTCGGCTTGCGCAATCTGCAAGCCACGGCCTTGCTGCGCGACTATCGCGGTCAGGGCATGTCCTTCGAGATTGTCGATATGAACCTCGATGAGCGCGGCAAGCTCCGCCGTTTGCTGGCCGACAATCTCACGCCCGGTAGCGCCTTGGAAGAAACGGCCAAGCCAATTGTTGCTTCAGACGTAGTAGCCGCCAGATAACCTCCGCGGTCGCAGCCGCCGCCTGTAGCGCAGGGCGGAGTCCGCGGAGCCCTGCGGCTTTTCCGCCGCGTCTTGGCTCCGCCCTCCTCCTATCCTGAATTTTCCGCGTTCCTTCTCCTTTGCGACGATCAGGACTGCTGCGCCCCCTTTTTGGTCTTTGGGTTCTTGCTCCTGTTCCTGGCTCCCCGTTTGGCGCTCGCGCATCTAAACAGATAGAATAAAGTGTTTACGCTAGTGTCTTAGTCCGCTCATGCGGGCCTCCGGCACGCTCGAACACGGCAGGAAACGAAGCCACTCATGGATCCAGCACAGGTTTTAGACAGAGTCATTGCGCAATTTATTGGCACCAAGCACGAGCGCGATGTCAAAAAGTTGCAGCCTTCCGTCGCGGCCATTAACGACCGCGAAGCCGAAATTAAGGCGCTCAGCGATGACGAGCTGAAGGCGCGCTTCCAAGCGCTGAAAGAGCCCATTCGGGCGCAGCTCAAGGACTTGGACCCAACCGAGCCCACCTTTCGTGAGTCCATGCGCCAGGCTCTGGTGCCTGCGATTGTCCCGGCATTTGCGATGGTCCGCGAAGCAGGCCGCCGTTTCCTGAAAATGCGCCATTTCGATGTGCAGCTCATCGGCGGCATGGTGCTGCACGACGGCAAAATCGCTGAAATGAAGACCGGCGAAGGCAAAACACTCGTGGCCACTCTGCCCGCAGCCCTGAACGCGCTAGCCGGCCGCGGCGTGCATATCGTCACGGTGAACGATTATCTGGCTCGCCGCGACGCGGAGTGGATGAGCCCGCTGTACCGCGCGCTGGGTCTCTCCGTCGGAGTAATCGTCCACGACTTGGACGACGAGCAGCGTCGCGCGGCCTACGGAGCCGACATAACCTACGGCACCAACAATGAGTTCGGCTTCGACTATCTGCGCGACAACATGAAATACGATCTCGCGCACTGTGTCCAACGCGGCCATCACTTCGCCATCGTCGATGAAGTCGACTCTATCTTGATCGACGAAGCGCGCACCCCTCTCATCATCTCTGGCCCTTCGGAAGAATCCACCGACAAGTACTTCAAGATCGACAAAATCGTTCCCAAGCTCATCAAGGACATCGATTTCACAATCGATGAAAAGCATCGCCAGGCCACGTTGACGGAAGAAGGCTTCAACAAATGCGAGCGCCTGCTGGGTCTGACCAACATGTCTGACCCGGCGAACATCGACGCGATGCACCACGTCTATCAGGCACTCCGCGCGCACTCGCTTTACAAAATCGATGTCGACTACGTCAATAAAGACGGCGAAATCGTCATCGTCGACGAATTCACCGGCCGCCAAATGCCCGGCCGCCGCTGGTCCGATGGCTTGCACCAGGCTGTCGAAGCCAAGGAAGGCGTAAAAATCGAGCGCGAGAACCAAACGCTCGCCACCATCACCTTCCAGAATTATTTCCGCATGTACAAAAAACTTTCCGGCATGACCGGCACGGCGGAAACCGAAGCGGCCGAATTCGGCAAGATTTACAACCTCGACGTCGTCGTGATTCCCACCAATCGCACGCTGATCCGCAAAGAATATGCCGACGTTGTGTACCGGACCGAGAAGGAAAAATTCGAAGCCGTCGTCAACGGCATTTTGCAGGAAGACAATTCTTTGGCCAACGGTATCCGCCATTTTCACGAGCGCGGCCAGCCCGTGCTGGTAGGCACGATCTCCATTGAAAAATCAGAGACGATTGCCGAAATCCTCAAGAAAGCCGGCGTCCCGCATCAAGTGCTCAACGCCAAGCAGCACGAGCGCGAATCGCGCATCGTCGCACAGGCCGGCCGCAAAGGCGCGGTCACCGTGGCCACCAACATGGCCGGCCGCGGTACGGACATTCTGCTCGGCGGCAATCCGGAATTTCTCACTCGCGAGCATTTCCTGAAAAATAAGTTGGCCATGCCCTACGCCGCCGCTCCTGCCGTAATCGGCGCGGACGGCGCCAGCGGCGATGGCGCGCAAGCCACCGTCCCCATGGTTCTCTTCCAAAACGAAGGCAAAATTTTTCAGGTTCCCGCCGACCAGTGGAAACCGATTTACGATCAGTTCGCCGGCCAATGCAAATCCGAACACGACGAGGTCGTTTCGCTCGGCGGCCTGCACATTCTCGGCACCGAGCGCCACGAAGCTCGCCGCATCGACAATCAGTTACGCGGTCGCGCAGGCCGCCAGGGCGATCCCGGCTCCTCCCGTTTCTTCCTTTCGCTCGAAGACGACTTGATGCGCATCTTCGGCGGCGAGCGCGTGAAAGCGCTGATGTATCGCCTCGGCATGACCGAAGGCGTGCCCATCGAGTCCGGACTGATCTCGCGCCGCATCGAAAACGCCCAAAAATCCGTCGAAGCGCAAAATTTCGATGCCCGAAAACACTTGCTCGAATACGACGACGTGATGAACAAGCAGCGCGAGACGATTTACGGTATCCGTCGCTCCGCGCTCGAGGGAGACGACCAGCGCGAGAGGGTTCTCGAAATCGCCGAAGATGTCGCGCGCGAACTCGTCGACACTTTCTGCCCCCGCGAGCAGCACCCCGATCAGTGGAACAGCGCCCAATTTCTCGCCGAGATGAACAGCCAGTTCGGCATCGACGCCAAAGCCGTAGGCGCCGACCCCGCCACGCTGAGCCATGACCAGCTTTCCGATGCTGCCGCCGAAGCCGTCACCAAGCGCTACGAAGAAAAAGAAAAGCAATTCACCTCCGAGCTGATGCGCTGGCTCGAGCGCCGCATCATCCTCGATGTCGTCGATTCCCAGTGGAAAGACCACCTGCTCTCCCTAGACCATCTGAAAGAAGGCATCGGTCTGCGCGGCTACGGCCAAAAAGATCCGCTCGTCGAGTTCAAAAAAGAAGCCTTCGTTCTCTTCGAAGACATGATGGCCCGCATCGACAACGAAACCATCCGCTACCTGTTCCACATCCAGATTCAGCAAGCGGAAAGATCGCCCGACGAAATGCAGCTCAGGCCCGATGCGCAGCAAGCGGCCATTCCGCGGCGCACGTCCGGTGGAGCGCAAGCCGCGGTCGCCAGCGCCGCCGCTCGCGCAAGCGAACCCGGTCCTCAGCGCCTTCCGGAAGTAGCGCGCCAGCTCGAGCGCAAACAGCAGCGCCAGCAAAAGGATTTGCAATATCAGACCGGCCCCGCGCAGGCCGAAGCGCCCAAACCCGTACGCGCCGGCGCAAA
>DATBYP010000369.1:0-2988 GCA_036513675.1 Candidatus Acidiferrum sp. | reverse complement strand
TACCCGATTACCATGTCGCGCTTTATTTTTGGGGAGGAGCCGGTACGAGTATCAGGAACGCTGGAGAGAGACGCGAATTTTGGAACCGATCGCTTGGCTTCCGCGATTCTGGAATTTCCGTCCGGGCAATCGATCTTCACCTGCAGCACGCAGACTGCGTACTTCCAGAGAATGCATTTTCTTGGTACCGCGGGACGGGTCGAAATCGAAATTCCGTGGAACGCGCCGAACGACCGTCCGTGCCGAATCTTCATTGGCGACGTACTAGGCGAGAATCCGAGAATCGAGGAGTTTCCGGTGGTCGACCAGTATACGATTCAGGGCGACGAGTTTTCGCGCGCCATTCGGGGCGAGCGGGAGGTGCCGGTGCCGCTCGAGGACGCGATCAAGAATATGGCGGTGATCGAGGCGATTTTCAAGGCTGCGGATTCGGGCAAATGGGAAAAGCCGGAGCAGATTTAACGCCGGGATCACAGAAAAGGAGGAGCGACGCTTGGCCGTACGAACTGTTTTGCAGTTGGGTGATCCTGGATTACGGGAAGTTGCGGCTCGCGTCGCCACCCCTGGCGCGCCTGAAATTCTGGCGCTGGTGCAAGACTTGGCGAATACGCTTGCGCACTGGCGGGCGAGCACCGGCTACGGACGCGGCATTGCGGCGCCCCAAATCGGAATCGCGAAGCGGGTGATTTTTCTGCAATTGGCTAGCGCGGAGCCGTGGCCGCTGGTGAACCCGGAGATTACCTGGCGCAGCAAAGAAAAGATTGTAGTGTGGGACGCGTGCCTGAGTTTTCTCTCGATTTTCATGCAGGTCGAGCGGCATCGCGAGATCACCGTGCGATATCAGGATTTGCGCGGCGAGTGGAAGGAAGTTCGGGCAGGCGGAGAACGCGACCTCTCCGAGCTGTTACAACACGAGATCGATCATCTGGATGGAATTCTGGCCATCGACCGCGTCACCGATATGCGCACCATGTGCACGCGCGAGGAATTTGAGAAGCGGTACCGCGCCCAAAGTCCGTATGCCCTGGCGGCGCAGAAAAGTTAGGCGCGCTGCACCCGCCACGCAACGGGCTTTAGCGGCCCGACACCAAAAATCCACGCGGCTGAGCCCAGCAGACTAACCGCGCCGGCGATCACAAAGGCCCAGAAGAACTGACCAGTCTGCTGCACAACAAAACCGGTAAGCGCCGGTGCGATGACACCCGCAAAGTTGCCAAAACAATTCTGCAGCCCCGTCCACTTTCCAGCAGTCTCGGGCCCCGCAAGAGTCTGCGTCACGGCCCACAAATTGGAAGAGCACACACCCATTCCAGCGCAAACGAGAATCAGCAGCGCACCAGCTATTCGATGATCCTCAACCACGGAGACCAACGCGATCACGGAAGCAATCAGCGGTCCAGAAGCCGTAAAAGTCTTGCGAACCAGGGTTATTGCGCCGCCAGCCGCGATCCAGCGATCCGATGCCCAACCGGAAATAGTTGCGGATACGGCGGTAGCAAAGAACGCGGCGCCGCTGACCACGGACATTGCCGGAATGGAGAAATGGCGTTCATGAACGAGGTAGAAAGGCAACCAGGTAATCAGGAAGTAGGACAGATAGTTGTAGCAGAAGAGGCCGGCAAAAGTTCCCCACGCGGAGCGATGCTCTAGTATTTCGACAATGGCCGGCGGGTGCACCACTTCGGTTGGCGGCGCGTTCGTCACGCGCGGCATCGACCGTAGCCACGGAATAAGCCAGAAAGAACTCGCCACACCCAGCGTGATAAAAAATAATCTCCACCCGATGCGCGCCATGAGCATTCCGCCGAGCAATGTTCCGAAGGCGGGTCCGCACGCTTGAGCAGCAGAAATAAGAGAGTTGGCGCGGCCGCGTTGAAACTCCGAAAAGTGGCGGGCAATGATCTTGCTATACGACGGATACGAAACAGACTCGCCGACGCCGAGAATGAGCCGCATCAGCAACAACAGCTTGAAGCCGTGAATAAAGCCGGTACCGAATGTTGCGGCGGACCACAGCAAGACGCCAAGGGCGAGCACCCAATTCACATCCGTCCGATCGACCAGCCAGCCTGAAACGATCTGGAAAAGCGCATACGTCCAGAAAAAGGAAGAGAACAAAATGCCAAGCTGGTAGACGGAAAGTCCGAGATCCCCCTGGATGAGCGGAGCGGCGAGCGATAGATTTCCGCGGTCGACGTAGTTGAGAAATGCAGAGAGCGCCATGAGGATGGCGATGCGAGAGAGACCCGGCGCGAGGGCGGTCCGAGTTTCCATCGCCCGAGGTGCATTGACAGCTTCGCTCATGGAGTTGTTTGGAAGTCGAGGATCAGCAGGGTGATGTCGTCGTCCCGGGTGCGCTCCGCATCGGCGCCTGACCAGCGGCGAAGCTCGAGCAGCAGCGCGTCCGCGAAGTGCGACGCGGACGAGGTAGAAGCGGCGAGGAATTCCTTCAGGCGAGACTTGCCGAACTCTTCGCGCGCGGCGTTCATGACTTCCAGGATTCCATCTGCGTAGAGGAGAATGCGGTCGCCGGCATCGAGCTGAATTTCGACGGAACAATACGTCGCCTCTGGAAAGAGGCCGAGCATCGAGCCGTTTTCTTCGATTTCGCGGCTCTCGGATTTCTGGATATGCGCGTTGCGCGGCGCGATAAGCAGAGGAGGATGGCCGGCTCCGGCGTAGCGCAGGACGAGTTTGTCCATATCCACAAACATATAAGCACACAGAAGAAAATGATGAATACGTTGTTGCCTACTTTTACGGCCTTTTCGCCGATTTTCAATAGTGTGAACACCAGGCGGACGAACCCGAAAGCAAGTTGTACCGCAACCAGCCAGCGGATCGTATTTTTCCATCGGGGTTCCACGATTTGAGTCAGAAAGAGCGTGAACGGTACGGCAATGAAGCAATCGATCAGTAGAATCAAATGATTCCAGACGGAATTCTCGATTGGAAACACCAGGCGAATCATGCGTTCGCCGAAGAGCA
>DATBYP010000368.1:0-5510 GCA_036513675.1 Candidatus Acidiferrum sp. | reverse complement strand
CCGATTGCGCCGCGAACACAAACCCCTGCTCTCCGCACCAATCCAATAGCCGCTCCACTTCGCCGATATTCCACTCTTCAATCACCGTGCTGATGGTGATGCGCCGCGGACTCCCCAGCCGCTCCTTCGCAAATTCCAGGTTTTCCATCACCTTCGGCAAGGCTGCCGGCTTCGAAAGCGGATTGGCTGGATTCGCGGCCAGCGCGTCCAGGCTCACCACCAATCCGGTCACTCCGGATAGGATTCCCGCTTTGCGGTCCAGCAGCGTTCCATTCGTAATCAACAGCACCGACCGGAACTTGCAGTCGAATCTCGCGGCCGCAACAATTTCCTCAATGTCGCTGCGGAGCGTCGGCTCTCCGCCGGTAATCACGATTGAATCGCTCTCCTTCCGAATCCTTCGCAGCAACTGAATCGTCTCCGCTGTGCCCAGTTCCTCGCTGAAAACGTCCGGCTCCTTCTGCGTGCAATACCCGCAAGCCAGGTTGCATTTGTGCGTTACATAAAACGTCACCGCATAAGGCGCCACGACCTTCGTCCGCAAAACATGCCGCCGCCACCCATTCCGAAAATAAAGCTGAAAGTTCTTCACCACAAACGGCGCCTGCCGAACCAACCCGCGCAGCAGCTCGCGCTTCGACGGCAAGCGCCGATCCAGTGCCCTTACCGGCACAAAATTCACGTTTTTCTCAGTCATGCGCGGCAACCACGGACCGTTAATCCTTAGCTGAGCTGAAGCTAACAATTCGCAAGCAAACTCCGGAGTCATCAACAGTCTACAGTCGAGAGTCAAAAGATCAAAAGCTAACGCCGAGACGCAGAGAACGCCGAGGGGCGCAGACAGGAAGCCTCCGAAATTCGTCGCGCGAAACAAAGGAACCCGCGATTAGTGCTATAGAGTTTCCGAGTTCGGACCGTGGGAAGAGAGTGCCCGCGGTATCTAGAGGCCGAGATGGTCGAGTTGGTAGCGGCCTTTGGCGATGATTTGGTCTTGGTCGATCCAGACGTCGCAGTTGCGGGTTAGGACGTCTACGTGGGTGCGGGATTTCCAGTTGGCGTGAGTTTGGCTGCCGTAGGGGTCGCCGAAGGCTATGTGGACGCCGGGAAATTTTTCATCCTGAAGAAGGATGCCGATCATTTCGGAGAGGCCGAGGTTGGTGCCGAAGGCCAGCTCGCCGACGCGATCGCTATTTTCGTCGGTGTGGCAATAGTCCCAGAATTCCTGTTCGAGGTCTTTGCGCTCGCATTCGACGTGTTTGAGGCGGGCACCTTCTATTTCCAGAACCATGGGAGTGCGTTGCAGGTCGCCGTACTTGCCGTTGAAGTGGTCGCCAGCGGTGGCGTCGCAGACGAAGGTACCGTCGACGGTGGCCGGCGTGGTGAAGACTTCACCGGCAGGAAGATTGGACCAGTAGCGCGGACTGATGAGCCCGCTGGTCTTGACCCAATCTAGGCCGCGGTCGAAGTGCGCAGCGAATTCGGTGCCGGCTTCGGTCTTTACGGCTAGCGTTTGGGCGCGGAGCATGCGCTCGCGGAGCTTGTCGCTTAGGCGGTCGACCATGCGGTAGTCGGCGCGCATGCCTTGCTGCATGATTTCGGGCGTGACGCCGACCATGTGCGCGTAACGGATTTGGCGGCGCTCGACAACTTTGACGATGGCCATACGGGCGGTGAGCTCGCCGGGCTGCGGGTTCATGCAGAGGATGCCGACATCAGCGGTTTCGAGGGCGTCGAGCACGCGGGGTGGCGCTGACTTTATGGGGCGTGGGCCGAAATCTTCGAGCAGCAGACTGGTGCATGCCGCGTGCACATTTTCGATAGCGGTCGCGAGGCTTGCGGCGACGGCGCGACTTGGTTCGTCGGCGATCAGCGCGACGTGGTCGCCGGGTTTGATGCTGAGGCAGGTTTCGACGGCGTTCTTTGCGCCAGGGAGCAGGTCTGGTGAGGCTGGGCCAAAGCTCATGCAGATATTTTAGCGCATGAGAGCACTGAGATTACAGTGGGACGTGCTGTAGCTGTTCAAATTTGTCGCTTTATTGCCCAAGAGCAAGATCGCAACTCATGCGATGCGGGGAGTTACGCGGAAGGCGGGGACTTGGCCGCCGCCGGAAGTGACGTTGGCCAGGCCGGTGGCGCTGAGGCGGGTTAGGAAGCCGGCGAGTTTGCCGCGGAAGAGGTAGGGGGCGAAGTCGACGAGCATGTCGCGGAATTCGACGGTCTTGGCCGGCGTGATGTAGGGGAAAACTTCGCGGCGAATGGGGATGCGCTCCTGCACGATCCAGGTTTGGGCGGCAGACTTGGTGGCACTGGGCTTGGCAGCACCGGGCTGCGTGGCGGAAATGGCGCGCTCGATGGCTTCGTCCCAATCGTGCTCGCTGGTTTCCCAGCCGAGAGTGACGCCGGAGCCGCCGTATTCATCGCTGGGCTTGAGCACGAGATTCGAACGGTTTTTGCGCGTGAAATCGAGGAGCTCGATGTGGTCGCCGTAGTGCGCGGTGCCGGTATCCTCGACGACGCGTGTCCAGGGAATGTGGTGGCGAATGAGCTCGCGCTCTCCGTGGGAAAATAGAGCGCCATTGCGTTCATCGGTGAGGACGGCGAAGAATGCCTTCACGTGCGGGATTTTGCAGCGGAAGGTGTTGGCGACGCAAACAGCGTTGGCGGCGTAGGCTTTCACCAGGGCTTCGCACTCGGTCGGGCGGGCGACGATATCGTTGATGAGCGCGCGGCGATAGACGAGATCGATTTTTGTGCCATGCGCGGCGAGCGTTTTTCCGTCGAAGATCAGATCGCGCGGGTCGGCGATGAGCGTGGGTACGCCCATTTTTTCGAAGCGATCCTTCAGAATTTCGAACTCGCTCCAGGTGGGAACTTCGCGCCAGTCGACGATGGCGATTTGCGGGCGCTTGGACGTGCCGCCCCAATCGATGTAGCTCAGGACTAATGCGTCGAGGAGCTTGGCGCTAAGCGGATAGCTGTGCACCTCGTAGTGCTTTGAGAACTCGGCCATCATGGGGAGAGCGCGGAAAATTTCCGCGAGCGTTTCGGAGTAGCCTGCGCCCGCGGGGGATTCGCCGTTGTATTCGGCGAATTTCAGGGAATCGGGGAGAAGAAACGCATCGAGGCGCGAGGCGGTGCTCGCGAATCCGTAACCGGCGTGGAGGCGGGCGAGGCGTTCTTCTTCGGGACGCAGGTGGAACTGCGCGAACAGGGCGCGATCTTCCAGTGCGGCGGCGACCACGCGCTCGCCGAGGGTGGCGATGGTTTCGGCGACGATTCGGACGCGCTGCTCGTCTTCCGGCGAAAGAAAAAAGGGGCGGAGAAAAGGGCAGTGGACGCGATCGCCGAAGGTAAGTTTGGCGTTGCGAAGGCGCTCGAAAAATTGGTCTGCGAAACGCGGGGAATTGCCGAGCGCGGGAAGGAGCGCTTCGCGCCAATGCTCGGCGGGCTTCGATGCCGTTGGGGAGGGAACGGCGGTGCTGGTCATGTGACTTTTGCTCCGGCGCGATCAATTTTTGGGGCGGCGGTCTGCGGCGTCGAAGAAGAAGACGCGGTGACCTGGCGGGAAGCGGCTTTGGGTGCGGCGGTGAATCCGGAGGCGGCGCCGAGCCCGAGCATTTCTTCCCAGCGGGGCCATGTGTTGGCGACGTTGCCGTGCAGAGCGCGGTCGATCACCAGCTTAGCCATTTTTTCGACGACGTGCTCGAAATAGAATTCGGTGATGCGATCGCGCTCCATATCTGGGGCGGGATTCAGGAAATCGATGGCGTAAGGGACGTTGTCTTTGATGGCGAACTCGATGCTGTTCATTTCGTAACCGAGGGCCTGGTTGATGGTTTGCGCGTCTTTAACGATGCGGGCGCCGAGATCTTTCGAAAGATATTCGTGCTCGATGACGTAGCGGCGCTCTTTGGGGTCGTAGCGGACGGGAGTGATGTCGTTTTTGCCGAAGGTGAAGCAGCGAACGTAGCCGGTGAAGTCGATGAATTCTTGCAAGGTCATGCAGTAGGGAGACGTTTTGTCGTAGGCGGCAAGAAGCTCTTCTTTGTTGCTGACCTTGTAGACGTGTTTCCAGCCGCCGCCGGAGAAAGGCTTGAGGATAGCGGGGCGGCCGACGTAATCGAGCAGGCCGTCCCAGTCGATTGGATAGTTGAGATTATGAAGGGATTCGGAGGTGATATCGACGTCGCTGGAGTAGCCTTTTTGCGGGAGGAGGACGGTTTTCGGAATGGCGATGCCGAGTTTCGCGGCGACGGAGTAATTGAAAAATTTGTCGTCGGCGGTCCACCAGAACGGATTGTTGATGACGTAGGTGCCTTGCAGTACGGCGTGCTTGAGGTAGCCGCGGTAGTATTCGACTTCGTGGGAGATGCGGTCGACGATGACGGAGTATTCGGCGGGTTCGTTCATGCGCGTGCCGCCGAGCTTGACGAATTCGGCTGCCACGCCATCGGGTTTGCCGAGCTGGTTCACACGGACGATGAATGCGGGAGGGAAGCTGTATTCGCGGCCGCAGAGAAGGCCAACTTTCTTCATGATGTCCTCCTAGAACGGACTTCGCGATTTGCGAGTGCTGCTCTCTTGCGGATGACGCGCGCCAGCAAGATGCTAGCGCAACGCTCGTCCTCAATTTATCGCGTGGGCGGAGGACGTGCGAGGCGCCGTGACGCCTCCGCGGGTCTCGTCCACCAAGTGCTTCACGACGGCGCGCAGGTCGCCGGTCTGCTGGTACACGCGAAGCTGCCGCTCGGCGCTGGTGCCTTCGTTAAGAATGGTGTGAACGTATTCGACGGCGCTGCGGCTGCCTAGCTCGTCGACAACATCGTCGACGAAAGCGAGGAGCTCGACGGCGAGGTCGCGCATGGGCACTTCGGCTTCCTTGCCGAAATCGATGAGCTTGCCTTCGATGCCGTAACGGGCGGCACGCCATTTATTTTCTTCGATGAGGGCGCGCCGGTAGACGCGGTAGCTCATGTTACTGGTGTAGAGACGATGGAGCTTTACGACGATGGCTTGGGTGAGCGCGGCGATGGCTACGGCTTCTTCGACCTTGGTGGCGACGTCGCACATGCGGAATTCGAGGGTGCCGAATGCCGGATGCGGGCGCACGTCCCACCAGATTTTCTTGCCGCTGTCGATGCAGTTGAGTTTGACGAGGAGGCTGAGGAAATTTTCGTAGGCGCTCCAGGATTCGAACTGCTCGGGAACACCGGTGCGCGGGAAGCGGCGGAAAACGGTGGTGCGGAAAGACTTCAGACCGGTGTTGCGGCCCATCCAGAAAGGCGAGCTGGTGGAGAGCGCGAGGAGGTGCGGAAGGAAGTAGCGGACCATGTTCATCATGTCGATCGTGGTCTGCTTGTCTGGCATGGCGACGTGGACGTGCATGCCGAAAATGAGGAGAGAGCGAGCGAGCTGCTGCAATTCTTCGACGATGTGCTGATACCGCTCGCCGGGAGAGATCACTTGATCGATCCAACTGGAGAAGGGGTGCGTGCCCGCGGCAGCGACTT
>DATBYP010000367.1:0-3825 GCA_036513675.1 Candidatus Acidiferrum sp. | reverse complement strand
CGTCCCTCACACCACCGGCACAGCCGTCTTCCTCGCCGGATTGAAAAACGGCAACGCCACGACCTTTGCCGAAACCGTCCGCCGCACCGCCTCCACGGTCATCTCGATCGCCAAAGTCGTCCCCACAACCGACTGCTCCCGTTTCACGCAAGCCAGCGCGATCATCTTCTTCAGCGTTGGCGACCACGTGGTCGAAGTCGCCTTTCCCACCTGCTTCCCCGCGCGATACACCGGCACCGCCACGCGCGACGCCATGCTCGGCACCTGCGGCGCCATCTCCATCTGCTCATACAGCGCCTCGACTTCGTTCCAGTCAATCTCCAGCCCGACCAGCGCCCGCTCGGCGCCCTTCTTCGGCTCGGCCGCCAGCGACTCGCGCCCCACAAAATTGTCTTTCTTCAAATCCACCAATTTCCCCAACCCAATCTCCGATGGAGAATATTTCTGCGCCTCAATCAGCGCCTTCTTGCTCGACGTGTAATCCACCTCAATCAAAATCAGTCCCGCCTCGACGCGCGCCACGTCCAGCGCAATCATCCCCGCCGGATGAATATCGAACACCTCTCCTTCATTCACCAACTTGTCCCAAACCCGCAGCGCATCCTTCCAAGGCATCCAAATCTCAAATCCCAAGTCTCCCGTGTACCCCGTCCGCGAAATATCCACCGCCACGCCCGCAATTTTTCCCCGTGTCACGCGAAAATATTTCAGGTTCGCGATGTTCGCATCCGTAACCGCATGCAGCAGCTTCCCCGAAGTCGGACCCTGCAGCGCCAGCGCCGCCACCTGCTCCGAAATATCTTCGATCTTGACGTCCAAGCCCAGCGCGTTCTGCTGAAACCATCGCAAGCTCGGGTCCGCCGCCGTCCAGCGATATTCATTCTCGCCCAGCCGCGTGATGGTCCCGTCGTCGATCACTTTCCCCTCGGGATCGCACCAGCAGCAATAAATCACCTGATCCACCGCAACCTTGTTGATGTCCCGCGCAATCACGCGATTTACCAGCTTTGTCGCATCCCGCCCAGTCACGCGATATTTGAACAGCGGCGAAATATCAATCAGCGCCGCCGAATTCCGTATCGCGTTGTACTCATGCTCGTGATGCGTCTCGTACACGCTGACCGTGTAGTAGCCCGACCACTCGCGATAACTCAAACTCTCGCAAAGCGCCTTCGTCCGCTCATGAAACGCAGTCCCAACTGGCACGTGATCTCCTTTTCCGGGTTGCCAGCGAATTATAGGTGTGAAGCGAAACAGCAGCAAGGCGACTTGTGCGGCGCTCCTGCTGCCAGTAAAATGGCCAATCTCGCTTCGCGCGTCTTTCGTTCCATCTCGCAACAATAGCGGAGTCTCACTGCATGCCTCAGCATTACGACGCAATCGTCATCGGCGGCGGACACAACGGCCTGGTCAACGCTGCCTACCTTGCCAAAGCCGGCAAAAAAGTTCTCGTCCTCGAACGCCGCCACGTTCTCGGCGGCGCCGCCGTAACGGAAGAAATTATCCCCGGCTTCCTCTTCTCCGAATGCTCCTACGTAGTCTCGCTCCTCCGCCCCGAAATCATTCGCGAGCTGGATCTCCCCCGACACGGCCTAGAAATTCTTCCCCTCGACGGCACGTTTACGCCGATGCCCGACGGCGATTACCTCTGGCGCATGAACGACCACGCCCGCACCCAGCGCGAAATCCGCCGCCATTCCCGGGTCGACGCCGAAGCCTACGACGAATTCTCCAAGATGATGACCCCGATGTGCCGCTTCGTGAAGCCCATCCTCTCCATGATCCCGCCCGATCCCACCACGCTCCATCCGCGCGATCTTCAGCGCCTCTATTTTCTCGGCCAGCGTTTTCGTGATCTCTCCTCCGACGAGCGCTACACCCTAATCCAGCTCATGACCATGAGCGCCGCCGACTTCCTCGATCAATGGTTCGAAACCGACGTCCTCAAGGCCACCATGTCCGCCTCCGGAATCATCGGCACCTTCCTCGGCATTCGCTCGCCCGGCACGGCCTACGTTCTCCTCCATCACTACATGGGCGAAATCGACGGTGCCTTCCGCTCCTGGGGCTTTAGCCGCGGTGGCACTGGCGCGATCAGCAACGCCATCGCCGCGTCCGCCCGCGAGCTCGGCGTCGAGATCCGCACGCAAGCACCCGTAGATAAAATCCTCGTAAAAAGCGGCCGCACCACCGGCGTCGCCCTCAAATCCGGCGAAGAAATCTCCGCCAGCGTAGTCTCCTCCAGCGTCGACCCGCACCTCACCTTCGAAAAATTTCTGGAACCCAGCGAACTCCCCTCCGACTTTCTCGAAAGCGTCCGCCGCTACAAATTCCGCGGCTCTTCCGGCAAAGTCAATCTCGCACTCGACGCGCTTCCCGATTTCAAGTCCCTGCCCGGCCAGGGCGCCCATCTTCGCGGCGCAATTTCCATCTCCCCCAGCATCGAGTACATGGAGCGTGCCTACGACGACGCCAAGTACGGCCGCTACTCCCGCAAGCCCTACATCGACATGGTCATCCCCAGCCTCACCGACCCCAGCGTCGCTCCCCCAGGCAAGCACGTGCTCTCCTGCTTCGTGCAATACGCGCCCTACAAACTCGCGCAAGGCACTTGGGACGATCACAAGGAGGCCTTCGGCGACACCGTAATCAACACCATCGCCGAGCACGCCCCCAACATCAAAAAAATAATCATCGGCCGTCAAGTCCTCACACCACTTGACCTCGAGCGCGAATTCGGCCTGACGCAAGGCAACATTTTCCAGGGCGAGCTCTCCCTCGAACAACTTTTCTTCCTGCGCCCCGTTCCTGGCTGGGCCTACTACCGCACGCCAATCGACAACCTTTATATGTGTGGTTCAGCAACGCATCCCGGCGGCGGCATCATGGGCGCTCCAGGCCGCATCGCCAGCCAAGTCATTCTGAAAGATTGGAGCAAAGGTCTTAAGAAATCCGCCCATTCGAACTCAGCGAAATCTTCGCATTCCATCTCTCGCCCGGTAGCACGTGCTTCTCAGCCACCCGAAGTTGCCGCTTCCTCCCCGTCTCCGGTCGAGAAAAACTAAACATGCCCCTCGGCCAGCGCGTAGTCCTCATCGGCGGCGGTCACAACGCTCTCGTCACCGCGTTCTATCTCGCCAAAGGCGGCTTCAAACCTCTAATCCTTGAACGACGGGAATTCGTTGGGGGCGGCGCCATCACCGAGGAATTTCATCCCGGCTTCCGCGCTTCCACCCTCGCCCACACCGTCGGCCCGCTGCGCTCCGATATTGCCGCGGACATGCAGCTCGAAAGATACCAATGCCAGATGGTGCATCCCAACCCCCGCCTCTTCGCGCCCACGCCCGACGGCAAAGCCCTCCTCTTCTACAACGATCACGCCAAGACCTCTGGCGGCATCGCGCGCTTCTCTACTAAAGACGCCGCGAAATATACCGAGTTCGCGGAAACGCTCGAAACTCTCTCTCCAGTCTTGAATCAGATCCTCTCCACAACTCCTCCCTCCATCGATTCTCCTTCGCCCGAAGATCTCTGGAATCTTCTAAAGACCGGCCGCGGCATCCGCAGCCTCGGCAAGAAAGGTATGTTCGATCTCGTCCGCTGGGGCCCCATGGCCGCCGCCGATTTCGTCGCGGAATTTTTCGACACTGAGCTCCTCCGCGCCGTCATCGCCGCGCGTGGCATCTTCGGCACCGCTTTGGGCCCATGGTCCGCAGGCTCCACTGCGGTTCTACTTCTCCGCGCGGCCGCTGACCCGCATCCGGTAGGCTCGGCTTCCTTCCCGCACGGCGGACTCGGCTCCTTCGCCCGCGCGCTAGCCGAATC
>DATBYP010000366.1:0-9744 GCA_036513675.1 Candidatus Acidiferrum sp. | reverse complement strand
CCTGCAAAGAAGAGTGAGCCGGTCTATAACCGCATCGTGCTGAAGCTTTCCGGCGAGTCGTTCCAAGGGCCGCAGGGATTCGGCATTCACGGGGAAACCATTCAGGCCATCGCGCGGGAGCTCAAAGAAGTGCACGAGCTTGGCGTACAGATTGCCATCATGGTCGGCGGGGGAAACATTTTTCGCGGCGCGCGGCAAAAGGGATTTGAGATCGATCGTGCCACCGGCGACTACATGGGCATGCTGGCCACGGTGATCAACGCGCTGGCGCTGCAGGATGCGCTGGAGAAAGACGGCGTGTACACTCGCGTCTTGAGCGCCATCGAAATGAAACAGGTCGCCGAGCCGTTCATCCGCCGGCGCGCCACGCGGCATCTGGAGAAGGGCCGCATCGTGATTTTCGCCGCGGGCACCGGGAATCCGTATTTTTCGACGGACACCGCGGCGGCACTGCGCGCGATGGAAATGAAGGCGGACGTGATTCTAAAAGCCACGCGCGTGGACGGAATTTATGACGCCGATCCGGAGAAAGTGGCGGATGCGAAATTCTTCGAGCAGATCACGTACCGCGACGTGCTGCACCAGGGGCTGAAAGTGATGGACTCAACGGCGATTTCGCTGTGCATGGATAACGGCATGCCTATCGTGGTGTTCAACATGAACACGCATGGGAACATCAAGCGCGTGGTACTGGGCGAGCGCGTGGGTTCTACGGTGACTCCAGCCTGAGCGACTGCTATTTCTGAGGACGAAGATGACGACGATTGCGACAACCAGAGACGCGATGGCCGCGGCGAAAACCCGCATGGACAAGGCGGTCGAAGATTTTCGCAAGGACTTGGCGACGCTGCGCACTGGGCGGGCGAATACCTCGCTGCTGGATAGTATTCGCGTGGATTATCACGGCACGCCCATGCCGGTGAACCAGCTCGGCACCGTCACTACGCCGGAGCCGACCATGATTGTGGTTTCGCCGTGGGATCCGAGCGCGGTGCCGCTGATCGACAAGGCCATTCGCACCTCGGACCTGGGACTGAACCCAACTAATGATGGCAAAGTGGTACGTGTGCCGATTCCCTCGCTGACCGAAGACCGGCGCAAGGATATCGTCAAGCAGTTGCACAAAGTGCTGGAAAATCACCGCACCGCGGTGCGCAACATTCGGCGCGATCTGAAGGAAGCCATCGAGAAACTGGAAAAAGAGAAAAAGATCAGCGAAGACGAGAAGAAGCGTGCGCTGGACGAGCTCGAGAAAGTGTCGCAGACGGAAACCAGGAAGATCGAAGATCTGAGCGCGGCGAAAGAAAAAGAAATAATGTCCATTAAGTAGGATTGCAGCTGCAGCCAGCCGTATTTGTGTCTTTTGCCGCTTACCCGCATATCCTAATTAGTTTTTCTTTGGATTGGACCCCGCTGACTGTTTGGACAGTTCGGCTTCGGCCCGCTCCAACGTGAACTCCTGGGCCTCGTCGCTTTGTACGGCGCGGACGAAGGCGTTGTAGTCGGCGGCACGGTCGGCGGGAATTTGGCGCAGCAAGAAACTCAGATGCCGCGAGGCGGTGACCGAACCGCCGGTGGCCTGGTACTTTGACGCAAAGGTCGCGTAGTCGCGCTCGACCGACGTTCCGGTGGGCGTGTGCACGAAGGTCCCTGCGGGAAGACGCAACGTCAGGCGAGTCTCAACGTCCAAAGGCGTGCCGAGATCGATTGGCGAAGTTGCGGCGCTCGAAGCCGTCCGGGCGGGCGGATCAGGCAGCCCAACCTGCGGTAGCAGCGCGGGAATGCGCACTGGCTTCTTCGACCAATCGACAAATTTGGGCTGCGTTATTTCGTACTCGATTGTGAATGGCCTCTTCGTGGCGTACGGATCTGAAGCGGTCACATTGGTGATCTTGCCGCGGAAGCCGTCGGAAATGGCCAGAAGCTGTGCGATTTCCTTCCATTTTTCTTTTGAGGCTTGATGGAAGGCGATGCGCAGGAGCAATTCATTGTCTCCGCGCAAGGCGTAATGAACTCGTGTCGTTAGCGCGCCGTCGGGACCGAGGGCGGCATCGACGGTTACCTTCTGCGTTGCTGCAAACGGAAGATCAGCCGGAATATCCATCGCCGTGATTGCGCCTGAGGGAGCGTTCAGCTGAGAAGCAAGAATAAGCGCTCGCTTGCCGCGCAGGTTGGAAGGGATTACGCCAAAAGGAGCGACTTCCATGCTCGGGTCAAGCCAGAGATTGCTAGGCTCGGCTACCCAGATCAGCTGGTGCGTAAAGAGCGAAGGGCGAGGAAGCGGCGACCACTTACCTTCCGGCGACCCGGCGAGCGCCGACGAGGAAGAAATACCGACCGCCGCTGCCAGCGCGGCAAAGAGCGTGAATTTATCCTCTGGGGTGGCATAGCCGGAGGAAAGAATTTCGGACGGAAGCCGCGGGCGGTAGCCTGTTGAGCCGAGCGGCAGGTCCACCGTTGCAATTTTCTGCGAGACGAAATCGTAAAGCAGTTCGATTTTGTCTCTTGCGGTTTTTACGCCGTGGGTTAAGTCGCCGGCTTTTGTGGCGATGTCCGGGTTCTCGGCTTGGTCGGGCTGCAAAAGCGCTAAGCGTTTTGAGAGGCGCCCCCACAAGGGGAACGTAGTGAGGGCGACATCCGGTGCTACGGCCAGGTCTTTGGAGTCGTCGTTGCGGCTGCGCGAGGATCGCTGCCACCGATGTATCGTGCGCGCAGAATCGCCTGCGCCTGAGGTATCCACTGACGTCTCAGTGCTGCTCGGAGAGCAATGGAGCTCGACCTTAGAGGCGTCCGGGACATCAATCTGGAAGAATTCTTGGGAGACAACTCCGGAGTGATCGAAGGAGTGATCGAGCCAGAAGTCGGGGGCTAGCGGGTGGTGCGCTGTTGTGGTGATTACGCGGTATTCGAGGATGTCACCTGGGGCTAGGCCGAGGACGCGGACGGATTTGACGCGGACGTCTTGGTAGGCCGGGGCGTTAACTACGGCGGGGTTGGGTTGGTCGGAGATGGCGCTGGGGAGGATGTCGGCGGTGCCGCCGCTGGCGTGGCTTATACGTACGAGCGGGAATTCGATTTGTTGGAAGGCGCGATTGTAGTCGAAGGCTAACCGCGCGAACTGGCGCGCGCCGAGTTCGTTGTTGATGTGCACGCGGGTGTGGACTTCTTTGCGGCTGTCGCCGTTTGTTTCAAATCGCACGCGCGTTTCGAGCAGTTCAATCTGGGCCGGAAGCTCCGGCGCTTTTTCGGAAGCTTCAGGTGATTTTGGCGCTTTCGGGGCCTGGTGCGAAGGAGGTTCCTGGCCGCGCGCTGCGTGGGCGCCGTAAGCGCAGAGTAAAATTAGTCCCGAGAGGAAAAAGAAGTTGGGAAGGTGCTTCACCGTTGCCACGTTGGGAGTGTAGGGTGCTGGGAAAATGAGGTAAAGCGACGATTGGGGCCCTAGTTTCAGAAAAGGAACATTGTTCCGAACGGCCGAAAAGGACAACGCGCCCTTCGAAGCTCAGGGTAAAGAGACGCGGAGCGCGCGGAGGTTCGCAGAGAAGAGGAGAGCGATGCCGTAGCCGAATGCGGCGGGCGTAGCGGGCGCAACTGAAACCGAACCCGGCTCCCCGCGTCTCACGTGATAGGCTGTCGAGCGCGCTGTTGCGCGGAGGAGATGAACGGAATGCGAAAGTGGCTTGCGAATGCCGGAATGGCAATTCTGGGCTTGAGCCTGGCGTGCGTGGGAACGGCCAGGGCCGATGACCGGTTCAAAGGGCCCGACGAGGACGGCACAAAGCCCGCGCTAACCAAGATCGCCGGCGAAGGCATGATGAATTCGCACGCCTTCGAGTATCTGACGGAGTTAAGCGACAATGTCGGCGCGCGCGTCACCGGTACACCCGAAGGGCAGAAAGCGATCGACTGGGGCATCGCCAAAATGCGCGGCATCGGCCTGGAAAATGTGCACGCCGAAAAATGGCAACTGTGGCGCGGCTGGAAGCGCGGCAGCGCAGACGCCGAGTTGCTGTCGCCGACGCGCCACAAGCTGCATGTCGACGCCATGGGCTGGACAGGTTCGACGGCTGAAAGCGGTGTGGAGGGTGAAATCGTTCCGGTGAATTTGTTCAATATCGACCAGGAGATGAAAGACCTCTCCCGGCTTAAAGGCAAAGTCCTGTTAGTCGTCGCTAAAGGCGCTCCGAAAAAAGACTCCGGTCTCATTTTCGCCCAGTTCGGAGATTTTCTTCGCGCCGCGCACAAGGCCGGCGCGCTGGTAGTCGTCGGTGGGCAGGGCGGTTCCAAGTCCAGCGGGCTGAACCTGACGCATACAGGCATACTCGGCTTCGACGCGGACTTCGCGATCCCGGTGGTCTCTATGACTGCCGAAGACCAAGGGCAGCTCGAACGTTACGTGGATGCAGGACAAAAGCCGCGCGCGCGATTCAATATTCAAAACACGTTCACCAGCGGGCCAGTGGAAAGCGCCAACGTCGTGGGCGAAATTCGCGGCCGCGAAAATCCCGAACAGGTTTTCGTCGTGGGCGCGCACCTGGATTCCTGGGATCTCTCCGAAGGCAGCACGGATAACGGGACAGGCTCGGCCAGCGTGCTCGGAGCCGCCGATGCAATCGTCCGTTCGGGAATGAAGCCGCGGCGCACGATTCGCTTCGTGCTGTTCACCGGAGAGGAGCAAGGCCTTGACGGTTCGTTCGCTTATATTAAGCAGCACAAGTCCGAGCTGGCGAATCACCTTGGCGATTTGGTGCTCGACGAAGGCCAGGGCCCGGTCAGTGATTTTCAGTTGGGTGGCCGCGACGATCTCGTGGCAAGCTTTCAGCCATTTTCCAAATCGCTCGCGAATATTCGCCAAATCAAAGTCGACGGAAAAGTGGAATCTGGAACCGACACGCTCCCTTTTTCCATGGCCGGTCTTCCGGGCATCAACATGAATCAGGACTCACCGGACTACAAGTACACGCATCACTCCGCCGCCGATGCGCTTGAAGCCGTGAAACCCGATGTGCTGACGCAGAATGCGACCTTGATGGCGCTGACAGCGTTCTGGATTGCGGACCGCCCCGACCGTTTTGCAACTCCGTGGTCTGCCGAACGGACGGCGAAAATGCTGCGCGCACAAGGTCAATACGACTTCCTAAAGGCTTTTAACCTATGGCCTTACGGGGATTTGGGAGCTGAGGAGAAGCCAAAGGAAGACTAGCGCTCGAACGCCAGCACCGTTTTTGGCTTCTAAACATCTGATACTTATGGGTTTAGTGAGCCCTTGGCGGGGACGGGCACGGCCAATGCCAAAGCAGCATTTTCCACAGGATTTTTTGTACGTTTGTGGCGAACTGATTTGACAGACTACTGTGTTTTCCTTATACTTCGTTGTTTGTCAGGGATATTTTAGCCCTGTAGGTGTAGTTGGAAGGAATATCTTCGGTCCCGGAACAAAGTAAGACGGAATGGGACAGAAGAGCGGCCGGAATGGGGCGCCAGCCCCGCAAAGCCGAGTAAGCCTCTCCGAATCGAAACCGGAAGCGGATTTCTGCCTTCTGGAATGCGTACGGAGTTTCTTGCTGGGGGTATCTCCGGATTCGCAGTAGACCTTTCAGCCAAGCTGTGCGCTCTCGCGCAATTTTGTGTGCGCGCTTTGCGGGAGCCGCGCCCTTCGCATCGCGAAGTTACGATGCCTGGGCAAAAATTTCTGCGCGCGATGGGTCGACCGCTGTGCGGTCGCTTAGAAGAGGGAAACTGTGCCGACGTTTTCGCAATTAGTACGCATGGGCCGCGAGAAGGTCCAGGTCAAGACGAAGTCGCCCGCATTGATGGGCTGCCCGGAAAAGCGTGGCGTGTGCATTCGCGTGTATACGCAGACGCCGAAGAAACCGAACTCTGCGCTGCGCAAGGTCGCGCGCGTACGCCTCACCAACTCGATAGAGGTGACCACGTACATTCCCGGTGTCGGGCACAACTTGCAGGAGCACTCCATCGTGCTGGTGCGCGGCGGCCGCGTGAAGGACCTGCCCGGCGTGCGCTATCACATCGTCCGCGGAACGTTGGACGCCGCGGGCGTCGAGAATCGCAAGCAGGGGCGCTCGAAATATGGAGCGAAGCGGCCCAAGGCTGCCCAGAAGTAACACGAGAAAACTTTAGGAGCGAACGAGAAACATGCCACGCAAAGGAATCGTCAGCCGTCGCGCACAAGCTACTGACCCGGTCTACGGCAGTGACCTCGTCGAGAAGTTCATCTGCTCGATGATGTGGGAAGGCAAGAAGTCCACCGCGCAGCGCGTGTTCTACGGCGCCATGGACCAAATGGCAAAGAAGAGCAATGACGACGCGCTGAAACTTTTCAAGAAGGCCGTGGAGAACGTGAAGCCGGTCCTGGAAGTGAAGACGCGGCGCGTGGGCGGCGCGAACTATCAGGTTCCGGTGGAAGTGAACCCGTTCCGGCGTCAGTCGCTGGCAATTCGCTGGCTTTTGCAGTATTCGCGCGAACGTGCCGGCAAAACGATGATTGAGAAGCTCGCGGATGAATTGATTGACGCGGCTAATGCACGCGGCGGCGCCATGAAGAAGAAGGAAGACGTGCATCGCATGGCGGAAGCGAACAAGGCTTTCGCGCATTATCGCTGGTAAGAAACAGGGGACATTGTGGCAGAAGCAGTAGCAAATCGGACGAACGAAAAGAAGGCACCAGGGGCCGTGGGACGAGTATTCAAACTCGAGGACACGCGCAACATCGGGATCATGGCGCACATCGACGCCGGCAAGACGACGTCGACCGAGCGCATCCTGTTCTATACGGGTGTGACCTACAAGATCGGTTCCGTGGATGAAGGCACCGCCACGATGGACTGGATGGAGCAGGAGCGCGAGCGCGGCATTACCATCACCAGCGCGGCGACCACTGCTTCATGGGATCGTTTTGGCAAGAAATATCGCGTCAACATTATCGATACGCCCGGCCACGTGGACTTCACCGTGGAAGTCGAGCGCTCGCTGCGCGTTCTGGACGGCGCCGTGTGCGTTTTCGACTCCGTTGCCGGCGTGCAGCCGCAATCCGAAACTGTGTGGCGCCAGGCAGACAAGTACCGCGTGCCGCGCATTTGCTTTGTCAACAAAATGGACCGCATGGGCGCGGATTTCGATCACGTGATCCGCACCATCAAGCAGCGCCTCGGAGCGCGTCCGGTTCCTCTGCAGTTCCCGCTCGGCCGCGAAGACAATTTCATCGGCATTATCGATTTCCTCGAGCAAAAAGTCGTTGTCTGGCTCGAAGAGACGCTCGGCGCGAAGTTTGAAATCTTTGAAGTCGAAAAGCTTTGGGACAAAGCTTTCGTCGATTCACGGCCGGACGTGGCCGCGGCGCTTAAGGGCGCGGCTATTGACAAGAAGTTCTACGACGAACATCGCAACAAGGTCATCGAGTACATCGCCGAACACGATGATGAACTGGTTGACAAATATTTGAATGGCGAAACGTTAACGCTCGAAGAGATGCGCAAGTCGATCCGCAAATCGACCCTAGCGCTGAAGATCGTTCCCGTACTCGCCGGCTCGGCGTTTAAGAATAAGGGCATTCAGCCGCTGCTCGATGCGGTGGTGGATTATCTGCCGTCGCCTGTCGATGTGCCGCCTGTCGAGGGTATTAATCCGGATAACGAGGAAACCGAATTGCGCCGCGCCGCCGATAACGAGCCGTTTGCGGCTCTGGCGTTCAAAATCATGTCCGACCCGTTCGTCGGGCATGTCACGTACATCCGTGTGTATTCGGGCGTGTTGAAATCGGGAAGTTACGTTTACAACCCTGCCAAGCGCACTCGCGAGCGCATTAGCCGCTTGTTGCAGATGCACGCCAACAAGCGTGAGGAAATCGACGAAATCTACGCTGGCGATATCTGCGCCTGCGTCGGCCTCAAGAGCGTGAATACGGGCGACACTCTGTGCGACGAGCAGAAGCAGATCATTCTCGAAACCATCGATTTCCCGGCGCCGGTGATCTCAGTTGCGATTGAGCCCAAGACCAAGGCTGACCAGGACAAGCTCGGCGTGGCCATGCAGCGGCTCGCGCAAGAAGATCCGACCTTCCGCGTATCCACGGAACCGGATACCGGGCAGACGCTGATCTCCGGCATGGGCGAGCTGCACCTCGAAATTATCGTCGACCGTATGCTGCGCGAGTACAACGTGCAAGCGAATGTCGGCCGTCCGCAAGTGGCATATCGCGAAACGATCCGCAAAAAAGCGGAAGCCGAAGGCAAGTATATCAAGCAGACCGGCGGGCGTGGCCAGTATGGCCATTGCGAAATTATTCTGCATCCGCTGCCCAGCGCCACGCACGAAAACATGCACGAGATGTCCACCGACGAACTTGACGCCTTGGCGAAAGAGATTGTTGGCGGCCCGGGCGGCAAGTGGCGTTTCGACAAGGATCATCGGTTCCTGTTCATCGACAAAATCGTTGGCGGGTCGATCCCGCGCGAATTCATAGCGCCGATTGAAGCGGGCATCCGCGAAGCGCTGGATAGCGGCATTCTTGCGGGCTTCCCGATGGTGGATGTTGCCGTGGTTCTGGTCGACGGCAGCTACCACGACGTAGACAGCTCGGAAATGGCCTTCAAAATCGCCGGCTCCATGGCCTTTAAAGAGGCTTGCGGGAAAGCCAAGCCGGTTTTGCTCGAGCCGATCATGAAAGTCGAAGTGGTTGTTCCGGAAGAATATATGCCGGCCGTGTTCGGAGACTTGAATGCCCGGCGTTCGGCGATTCAGGGTACGGAAAATCGCGCGGGCAGCAACGTGATTCGCGTGGAAGTACCGTTGTCGCAGATGTTCGGCTATGCCACGGATTTGCGCAGCCGCACACAGGGGCGTGCCACGTTCACGATGCACTTTTCGCATTACGCCGAGGTGCCGGCGGCTCTTGCCGAGGAAATCGTGAAGAAGGTACGCGGCGAGAAGTAATTCGGGTTCTGGGGATTTTAAAAAGATTTTAGATTGAGGAGCGGAGAAACAGATGGCCAAGGAGAAATTCGAGCGCAGTAAGCCGCACGTGAATATTGGGACGATTGGTCACATTGACCATGGCAAGACAACGTTGACGGCGGCAATCACCAAGGTGTTGTCGAAGCACAATCCCAAGGTGCAGTTCCGCGCGTTTGACACCATTGACAACGCGCCGGAAGAGCGCGAGCGCGGCATCACGATTGCCGTTTCGCACGTGGAGTATGAAACGCCGAACCGGCATTACGCGCACATGGACTGCCCGGGTCATGCCGACTACATCAAGAACATGATCACCGGCGCAGCGCAGATGGACGGCGCGATTCTGGTTGTGGCGGCGACGGATGGCCCAATGCCGCAAACACGCGAACACATTTTGCTTGCTCGCCAGGTTGGCGTGCCGGCGATTGTCGTGTTCCTAAACAAGTGCGACATGGTGGAAGACGCCGAGCTGCTGGAACTGGTGGAGCTGGAAGTTCGCGAACTGCTGAAGAGCTATCAGTTTCCCGGCGACACGATTCCGGTGATCAAAGGATCGGCGCTGCAGGCTTTGAACGGCGACGCGAAGTGGGAAAAGACGATTGATGAATTGATGGAAGCGGTGGACAAGAACGTGCCGCTGCCAGTGCGTGACATTGATAAACCGTTTGCCATGCCCATCGAAGATATTTTTTCGATTTCCGGGCGCGGCACGGTGGTTACCGGCCGAGTCGAGCGCGGCAAGGTCAAGGTTGGCGAGGAAATCGAAATCGTGGG
>DATBYP010000365.1:0-19581 GCA_036513675.1 Candidatus Acidiferrum sp. | reverse complement strand
CGATTGTAAATGGCCAGAGCCTTGGTCTCATCGCGCGGCTCGACCAGCATGTCGAACAGCAATCCGTAATACTCGGAGGCGCGCTCCGGCTGATCCGCGCGCGCGTAGAGGTCCCCTAAAGCCTGTGTCGCTTCCTGGTGCTGCGGAGCTTCATCAAGAACGGCTTTGTAAGCCCCAATCGCGTCCTCGACGCGGTTCTTCTCGAGGAATCGCTTGGCGCGATCCAGATGTTTGCTGACGTCTGCGGCCATCCGTTGCGGTTGCCTCTGCGGTGCACTTGAACGGCGAAGCTTTAGCCGTGCGCTCTGCCGCGCAAACGGCCCATTGTCACTATATACCGCGGCGCGAAGCGGGGCAAAACGCATGCAAAGTGCGATGTGGTATGCAGCAAGAGCGCTTGCGCGCCGCGGTTGCGCATCCTTTTTGCTTGACAGCTTCCCTGTCATCTATATATGTTGCGTAAACAAAGCTTTGAATTAACGATATAGTTATATACATCATTGAAGCCGACGCTCCAAGAGCGCGGTAACACATGAGGCCCTTACGATTCTTCGTCGCGAATTCGTTGCCGTAGCAATGGCGTCTTTGGTGGCTGCGGGGCCGTCGCCTGCTAAGGTCATTCCGTTGGGTATAGTCACGCACGCGGAACGCGCCCATGTGGGTGACGCTGCGACCTCGGTGGGAAGCACGATCTATGAAGGCGACCGGCTCTCCACTGATGTCGGCGGGGCATTGCGCATCAACGGTCACGCTGTGACGCTGCAACTCGATGCGCAGTCTTTGCTCATAGTCCGCCAATCGACCAGTCCGGTTGGCGATATTCTGGCCGAACTCGCCTCCGGCACTCTGATCTTCTCTGCGGCGCCAAACGCCGGTATTGCCGTTGCCGCGGACGATGCGTCCATTCGCCCAGCTCGCAAAGCTTCCACCATCGCGTACATCCGAGTCGTCAGTAGGAAGGAACTGCGTATTTCCGCGCAGCGGGGAGCTGTGGAATTTTCTTATCACGGAGAAAGCGAAGTGATAATGGAAGGCAAAACCTACATGGTGCTCCTCGACCCATCTGAAAAAGAAACGGTCGCGGCCTTGGGATCAGAACAGGCCAAGAAAGGGTCTATAAACCACCGCCCTACTTTTCTTTTGTTGGCCATTACCTTTACTGCAGCAGTCGTAATCCCGGTGATCATCCACGCCCTCGAGAGCCCTGACAGGCCAGGATCGAAACTCCTCCCCTCGCCGTGATTCTATCCGGCAGACCCGTTTGTGAACCTCGTTAGCTCGAAAAGCTTTTCTTGTGCCGCACCGGATGAGAGCGCTTTGGCAGCCAATTGCGCGCCTTCCATGAAATTCCCGGCTAGGCCGGCCGCTACGAGCGCCGCTGCTGCGTTGATCACCACGATGTCACACCGGGGTCCCCGTTCGCCAGCAAAGACGCTCTCCAGAATTGCAGCGTTCTCCTGCGGCGAGCCGCCGCGGATCGCGCTTGGCGCGGCTCCCTGCACGCCAAAATGTTCAGGGGTTACGGCATAGCGCTTGATGTCTCCGTCGCGGACTTCCGCAACCAGCGTTTCGCCGGCCAGCGAAATCTCATCGAGCCCGCCAGCACCGTGCACCACGAAGGCGCGCTTAACCCCGAGTTCCGCCAGAGTTCCCGCCATTAGGTCGATCACCTCCGCGGAAAAGACGCCGACCACTTGCGCTTCCGCGCCCGCGGGATTCGTCAGGGGGCCAAGCAGATTAAAAGCGGTTCGCGTGACAATCTGTTTGCGCGCGGGCATGGCGTGTCGCGTGGCGGCGTGCGCTGCCGGCGCGAAAAGAAACCCGATCCCCACCTCGCGAATGGCCCTCCCCACGCGCGCACAGGGCACATCGATGCGTACACCCAGTGCCTCCAGCACGTCCGCCGAGCCGCTCCGCGAACTGACTGCGCGATTACCATGCTTCGCCACTCGCGCGCCAGAAGCTGCCGCCACGATCGCAGCCGCGGTCGAAATGTTGAAGGAGCCGAGGCCATCGCCGCCGGTGCCGCAGGTGTCGATCAGACCCTCGGGGCATGCTTCCCCATCCGCAAAGATGCGCTCCGCGTGGCGCCGCATCACCGTCGCAAGACCGGCAAGCTCCTCGACCAAGATCGGCCTTTGGTTCAGCGCGCGCAGAAGGCGTACGATCTCTGAAGTCTCCATGCGTCCGCAAAGCAATTCGTCCATTATCGCTTCGGCTTCGGCACGCGAAAGGAGGCGGCCCGCCTCCAGTTGCGCGATCAGCGAAATTGTCGTGCTTGCGGCCATTTTGAGGCGTCCTTGCTCCTCTTGCGCCTTCCGAGTAAACTTCTTTGTTTTGCGGATGCACAAATTCTAGCACTGATGGAAGCTCGATGAAGATTCACGAGTATCAGGCCAAAGCGATTCTTGCGCGCTATGGCGTCACCACGCCGCGCGGCGAAGTGGCCTACACGAAGGAAGAAGCGCGTGAGGCCGCACAGCGCCTGAAGGCTAACGTTGTTGTCGTGAAGGCGCAGATTCACGCCGGCGGCCGCGGCAAAGGCGGCGGCGTAAAGCTGGCGCGCTCTGGAGACGAAGCCGAGGATATTGCCGGGCACATCCTGGGGATGACGTTGGTCACTCCGCAAACCGGACCCGCCGGGCGCATCGTTAAGCGCGTGCTCATCGAGGAAGGCCTGGACATCAAGCGCGAGCTTTATCTTGGTTTGCTGGTTGATCGTGCCAGCGGACTTCCCGTGTTTATGGCCAGCGCCGCGGGTGGCATGGAAATCGAGGAAGTCGCGAAGGAGAATCCGGAAGCCATTCTGCGCGAGCCCATTCAGCCGGTGGTCGGCTTGCAGCCGTATCAAGCGCGGAAAATCGCTTTTGGATTGGGACTTCCGGGCGAAGTTGCCACGCACGCGACCCCTTTTTTCCAGGCTTTGTATCGCGCCTTCATTGATACGGATGCCTCTCTGCTGGAGATCAATCCGTGCGTGCTCACGGGCGACGGCAAGCTCGTTGCGCTCGACGCCAAGATGACCTTTGACGATAACGCCCTGTTCCGCCATCCCAGCCTTCGCGAATTGCGCGATCTTGACGAAGAAGATCCGCTCGAAGTCGAAGCCTCGAAGTATGGATTGAATTACATCAAGCTGGACGGCAGCGTGGCGTGTATGGTCAACGGCGCCGGCTTGGCCATGGCTACCATGGACATCATCAAGTACGCCGGCGGCTCGCCTGCGAATTTTCTGGATGTGGGAGGCGGCGCCTCCTCGGAGCAGGTCAAGAATGCCTTTCGCATTTTGATGAGCGATCCCAGCGTTCGCGCGGTGTTCATCAACATTTTTGGCGGCATCCTGCGCTGCGACGTGCTTGCAACCGGCGTAGTCGCCGCAGCGAAAGATTTACAACTTAAAGTTCCCGTTGTTGTCCGCATGGAAGGAACCAACGTGGAGCTAGGCCAGAAAATCCTTCGCGATTCCGGCCTCAATTTCACGATTGCCGAAGGGATGAAAGACGGAGCGCAAAAAGTGGTTGCTCTCGCGGGAGTCGCGCGATGAGCGTCTTGGTGAACGAAAAGACAAAGGTCATCGTACAAGGTTTTACCGGACGCGAGGGAACGTTTCACGCGCAGCAGATGATTGAGTACGGAACGAACGTCGTTGGCGGCGTAACGCCTGGCAAGGGCAGCACCAAACATCTGGAGCGGCCCGTTTTCAATACCGTATTTGACGCAGTCAAAGATACTGGCGCGAACGCCTCTGTGATTTTCGTGCCACCACCATTTGCCGCGGATGCCATCCTCGAGGCTGCCGAGGCGGAAATTCCACTGGTGATTTGCATCACGGAAGGCATCCCCGTTTTGGACATGATCCGTGTTTCTTTGGCCGTCGATCGCAAGAAAACGCGGCTGATCGGCCCCAATTGTCCCGGCGTCATCTCGCCAGGCAAATGTAAGATCGGCATCATGCCCGGCCGCATTCACAAGCAAGGAAATGTCGGCGTGGTCAGCCGCAGCGGCACGCTCACCTATGAGGCAGTCGACCAACTCACTCGCCTCGGCATCGGGCAGTCCACCTGCATCGGTATTGGTGGCGACCCCATCATCGGCACGTCATTCCTAGATGCTATCAAGATGTTCAACGATGATCCTGAAACGCACGCGATCATCCTGATCGGCGAAATCGGCGGCAATGCCGAAGAGATTGCGGCCGAATTCATTAAGTCCTACGTGAAGAAGCCCGTAATCGGCTTCATCGCCGGGCAAACCGCGCCTCCGGGCCGCCGCATGGGCCACGCGGGCGCGATCATCAGCGGCGGCCAGGGCACCGCCAAAGACAAATATGCGGCGATGAGCGCCGCCGGCATCCGCTGCGTAGAAACGCCAGCGGACCTGGGATTAACGGTTGCGGCAGCGTTGAAGTAACGCCGGCATCTTGCCGGTGACTCTCTTTTCTCTTGGAGGAATTAATTTTGGCTCTTGAGCGGACGTTTGCAATTATCAAGCCGGATGCCGTCGGCCGTGACTTACAGGGTGAAATTCTTTCGCGCATTCATAAGGCAGGGTTCAGACTCGTCGTCATCAAATCGATGCGTTTGACCAAAGATGAGGCTGGGGGATTTTATGCTGTGCACAGAGAGCGGCCATTTTTTGGCGAGCTGACGGATTTCATGAGCTCCGGCAAAATTTTTGCCATGGTTCTTGAAGGGGAGAATGCCATCGCGAAATGGCGGGAGACGATGGGCGCCACTGACCCCAAGAAAGCCGCACCCGGCACGATTCGCCACGACCTTGGCACCAGCATCGGCAACAATGTCACGCACGGTTCCGATGCTCCCGATACGGCGGCCTTTGAGATCAGCTACTTCTTCGCCGGGCACGAGTTAATTTGAGTCCTAATTCGCCGCTTTGACTTCAAAACTTAGAAGTTTCAAACTGGCCTCATGGACCCACTCCGCGAACTCGGACGGGCCCTCCTGATTCTTGGCACGGTCAGCGCCATCGTTGGAGGTCTGCTCTATTTCGGAGCGCGTTTGCCGGTCAGGCTCGGGCGTCTGCCTGGCGATATTATTCATCGCGGCGAGCACACCACTTTCTATTTTCCGATTGTCACCTGCCTGGTGATCAGCGTCGTCCTGTCCATCCTATTCTGGTTGTTCTCAAATTTCCGGAGGTGAGGCTGGAAGGCCAGGATTAGCTTTGGCGGTCTTGAAATTCTTCGTGCCAGGCCATTTGGATGGCTTCGAGCTTGCCTTCGTTGGAGGTTTTGGGGTCGCCAGAAAAACCGTGCAACTCCGTAATCCACTTGTGCATGTCGGTGAAGCGGACGGTGAGCGGATCGGTATCAGGGTATTTGTCGGTTAGCGCGATGGCGATGTCTTCGGTGTTGTCCCAGTCGAAGGTTGCAGGCATGTCAGTGATCCAGTTCCTTCGCGTAGTTTTTGTTCCACTCGGGAATTTCCACGACGATGTCAGTGGTGCCGTCGGGAACGGTCTGGCAACCGAGGCGTGACTTCGGCGTTATGCCCGGCGCCTCATCGAGTTCATCGAGCTCGGCGTCGGTCGCTTCGTTGCAAGACTCCAAGCCTTCTTTCACGACCACGTGGCAGGTGGAGCAGGCGCACACGCCGCCGCACGCGTGATCTAGCCCGGCTTTGATGCCCTCGGAAATATCAAGGATGCTGCCCGGTATGCCATTGTGGCCGTAGGGAATTTTTTCCGGATCGACTTCAATCGTCTTGCCGCTCGGAAGAAATGTGACTCTGTATTTCTTCGTGGCCGGCTTGTATTTGACTTCTTCGATGTAGGGGTTGCTGCCGCCCATTTGTTCTCTCCTGCTAAAATCTTGCTGAACTGGGGCGCAGCCGTGCTGCGCCCCTACGAAAATCAAACCTCCGCTAATTTACGGCCTTGCAGCGCCGTTGAAACCGCGCTGTTCATTATTAGTTCCGCCAAATGCATGGTGGCCTGATTGAGGTCGTCGATGCGGTTGCGGATCAGTTTGTAGTCGCTGCCACTTACCGATTCTTTCAGCGCGCCGACAGCTGCGTCAATAGCCGCGCGCTCTTCGGGAGAAAGATCCGCAGCCTGCTGAGTGGCCAGCGCCTTTTGCGTTGCAGCCAGGATCGCCTCCGCTTCAGTGCGCGCTTCGATCGCTTGGCGTTCTGCAAAATCTTGCTCGGCATACTCGATAGACTCTTCGAGCATGCGCTCGATCTCCGTGTCGCTGATGCCATAGCTGGGTTGTACTTCAATGGTGCGCTGCTCTCCCGTACGCGTGTCTTTCGCTCCAACTTGCAGGATGCCGTTGGCGTCGATCAGGAATTTCACTTCGATGCGCGGCAAGCCTGCGGGAGCCGGCGGCGTTTTAAGGGTGAAGCGCGCGAGGGAGCGGCAATCTCGTGCCAGTTCGCGCTCGCCTTGTAACACGTGGATGTCGATGCCGGTCTGATTGTCGACGCCGGTGGTGTACAGCTCCTGCGCGCTCGCGGGAATTGTCGAGTTGCGCGGAATCACTTTGGCGACGGCGCCGCCGTAGGTCTCGATGCCGAGCGACAGCGGAGTCACATCGAGAAGAAGCATGTTGCTTACGCCGCGCTCCAGAATGTTTGCCTGTACGGCTGCGCCGAGCGCGACGACTTCATCTGGATTCAGCTCGGTGTGCGGTTTGCGGTCGAAATATTCCTGCACGGTGCGGCGAATCAGGGGTGTGCGCGTGGCGCCGCCCACCAAGACGACCTCGTCGATTTCGCTGGGCTTTAGCTTCGCGTCCGCCAGGGCTTGGCGTACCGGGCCCATGGTGCGATCGACGATTGGGCGAATCATCGCTTCAAATGCCGGGCGCTCGAATTCGTGTACGAAGACCGCGCCGTTAGGCAGCGGAAAGCGCAGCGTGGCGGATTCCTTTTCGGAAAGCTGGTGCTTGATGCTGATGAGCTCTTTGCGAAGCTCTTGCGCGAGCTCAGACTGCGGCGAAATGTCAATCCCATGCTGTTGCAAGATTCGCTCGTGAACAAAGGCCAGCAGAAGATTGTCAATGTCGTCGCCGCCAAGATGCGTGTCGCCGTTGGTGGAAAGCACCTGGTAGATGTCGCCTTCGATGGTGGAGATGAGCTTTAGAACGGAAATGTCGAAGGTGCCGCCGCCGAGATCGAAGACGGCCACGTGGCCGCGCTGCTTTTCGTGCAAGCCGTAGGCAAGCGCCGCCGCGGTTGGCTCGTTGACAAGGCGCAGGACTTCGAGGCCCGCAAGCTTGCCCGCGTCCTTGGTGGCTTGGCGCTGGGCATCATTGAAGTAGGCAGGCACGGTGATGACGGCGCGGTCGACACTTTCGCCGAAATATGCCTCCGCCCAGTTCCTCAGCTCGCGCAGAATGAACGCGGAAATTTCCGGCGGGGTGAAGAATCGATCCCCCAGGCGCACGCGGATCACGTTCTTGCTCGACAGATCGATGCGGAACGGAAACAGTTTTAGTTCATCTTGTATGTCGGCAACACCGCGGCCCATGAGGCGCTTCACCGAGTAGACGGTGCGCTCCGGTTGCGTGAGCAGGCGGCGCTGCGCGGGTTCGCCGACGATGATGCTGCCGTCCGGATCGAGGCTCACCACCGAGGGGCAAAGTGTGGAGCCGGATGGTCCCGGAATGCACTTCGGCTCACCAGTCTGAGGGTCGACGTACGCGACGAGACTGTTGGTCGTACCTAGGTCGATTCCTACTGTGCGTGCCATTTGCTAAGACCTTATCAGTGCCGACGAAGGGGCCTCAAGGTCCAAAAACCAGACCTGAGCTACAGCAGCTCCTTTTGAACGTTGGCGACCAAATTTCGTATATAGGAACGGCGATTCAGCATCTCGTTTAGCCGAACCATGATTGCCTTACGATCAGCACCGCTAGCGTTCGCGTCGATTGCCGCGTCCCACTGGCGAGCGGCTTCTTGGAGCTGGGCATCTACTTCGTCGAGCTTCTGCTGAAAGTTCTTCTCGGCGGCTTCCAGGCGCGACTTCAGCGATCCCAGATCGGCTCGAGAGGCCTTTGCTTCGCGCAGTTCGTCCAGCGATTCGTTTAGCTCGAAGACTTCTTCGAGCAACTCGGGCGGAGCTTGCTGCTTGTGCTCGCCTTCCTTGCGCATGCCTTCGATTCCGAGCAGGTATTCGACGCGAGCTACCGGGTCGCGTAACACGCGATAGGCGTCGTTCAACTGGGAACTACCTTTTAGCGAAAGCTCTTGCTCAGCGGCGCTGGCGTTCACGAATTTATCAGGATGGAGCTTCCAGCTCAGCTCCAGGAATTTTTTTTCGAGCGCGGACATCTCGACCCACAGTTTGCGCGGCAGGCCAAAGAGTGAAAAATGGTCACCTTTTGCCGAAGCTATAGAAGGAGCACTCATCGAGAAATCTTTCCGCTATTTCGGTGACAGGTGAGCGGCAATGAGCGGGTATTGGGTACCCCCTCCCCCTGTTTTGCATAAGTGTTGTTTCTAAAGGAACTTAAAGTCCTTTGTTTTGATACACTTTTGCAAGTGTTCATTTTAAAGCTACTTACGGCTGTCAATTCAGTTCAAGCCGTGAAGGAGCTGCCGCAGCCGCAATTGCGCGCCGCGTTCGGATTCTGGAATACAAATCCTTGGCGCATCAGCGTCTCTTCGTATTCCAGAGTCGTCCCATTTAGGTACAGCAAGCTCTTGGGGTCGACGAAGAGGCGCGCGCCATACTCCTCGAAAATCCTGTCCCGGTCGCGAGCTTTCGTATCTAGCCGCATCGCGTAAGAAAGCCCGGAGCAGCCGCCGCCTTGCACGCCAACGCGCAACCCGCCCTCTTCAGGCGACACTCCATCCTTTTCGAGCAAGGCGCGGATTTTTTGCGCGGCGCGCTCGGTTAGGTGAATCTTCGCGATGTTGGGGCTTAGCGTTTCCGTTGCCATGGTTCAATACCGTCGCGTGCGCCAGCGTTCGCGGGGCGCAGTTAGTGCGCGACCTTCTCTGCCACCGGCACTTCGACGCCGTGCTTTTTCTTCCAGTCGCCGATGGCCGCCTTGATGGCGTCTTCCGCCAGCACCGAGCAGTGAATCTTCACCGGCGGAAGCGAAAGCTCGCGCACGATGTCCGTATTCTTGATGCTCAGCGCCTCTTCGACGGTCTTGCCCTTTACCCATTCAGTGGCGAGCGATGAACTGGCAATCGCCGAACCGCAACCAAAAGTCTTGAACTTGGCTTCTTCAATGACCTTGGTGTCGGGATTGATTTTCATCTGTAGCTTCATCACGTCGCCGCATTCCGGCGCGCCGACCAAGCCTGTGCCGACATTAGGATCTTCCTTCGGCAAGCTGCCAACGTTGCGCGGATTATTGTAGTGATCTACGACTTTATCGCTGTATGCCATTGCTGCTCCTTAAATCTTGGCTAACCCTGAATCTTAACTGGCCTTGGCTTTCGCCAGATTCGTGCCGACCAAGCCTGCGTCCTTCACGTCTTCTTCCTCAAGCGAAACGTTAGGAATAGAAGCGGAACGCCCGGCGGCCAACTGCCGCAAAGCATCCGCTGAAATTTGCGTCGCCACTCCCAGGCTCTTCAGGAATGCACGCACTTGCTGAACTTCATGAAACGACCGCACCGCCGCGGTAGTCTCGCCGTCCGTATCGTAAGGGACAAAAGAGACGCGAAACGCGGCCCCGGTGCCCCCGATGGAGCGGTGAATCCGAATTGTTCCGTCGATAGCCATTTGGTTTCCTTCTATAACTAAAATTTTTAGGCCGTCTGCCACTTCACCTTGGAGATGTCGATGCCTTCCTTGGCCATCTCATAAAGCGGCGAAAGCTCGCGGAGCTTGGTGACCACCTGAACCATCTTGTCCGTGACGTAATCGACCTCTTCTTCGGTATTGAAGCGACCGAGCCCGAAACGAATCGAGGTGTGCGCCAGATCTTCGCCTACTCCTAAAGCTTTGAGTACGTAACTGGGTTCGAGGGTTGCCGAAGTACAGGCCGAACCGCTCGAAACCGCCACATCGTTGATGCCCATCAGGAGCGATTCGCCTTCGACATAGGCAAAGCTCATATTGAGATTGTTGGGTAGGCGATACTCCATAGAACCATTGATGTAGACCTCGTCGAGCTTGGCCTCGAGGCCCGCACGCAGCCGATCGCGCAACGCGCGCATCCGCTTCGCCTCCTCTGGCATTTCCTGCTGCGCTAACTCGCAAGCCTTGCCGAGGCCGATGATTCCGGTGACGTTGAGCGTACCGGAACGCATGCCGCGCTCGTGGCCGCCGCCGTCGATAATGGCGGAAAGCTGTACGCGCGGGTTACGCCGGCGAACGTACAAGGCGCCGACGCCCTTGGGTCCATAGATCTTGTGGCCGGAAATCGCCAGCAGATCGATGTTGTCCTTCTGGACGTCCACTGGGATTTTCCCGACCGCTTGCACGCCATCGACCGCGAAAATGATCCCGTGCTCCTTGGCGATTTTGCCGATCTCCGCCATGGGATTGACGATGCCAATCTCATTGTTGGCATACATTATGGTGATCAGAATCGTCTTCGGCGTAATCGCTTTGCGCACGTCTTCTGGGTTAACGCGGCCATCGCGCTGCACCGGCAAGTAGGTCACTTCGTAACCGTATTTTTCGAGGCGCTTGCAAGTATCGAGCACCGCTTTGTGCTCAATCGCCTGCGTAATGATGTGGTTGCCCTTTTCGCGGTACATCTCGGCGACACCCTTAATCATCAGGTTGTCGGATTCCGTCGCGCCGCTGGTGAAAATGATTTCCTTTGGCGTTGCGCCAATCAGCGAAGCCACTTGGGCGCGTGCGTTCTCCACCGCTTCTTCGCCGGCCCAGCCGAACGAGTGATTGCGGCTGGCCGCGTTCCCGAAACGCTCTGTGAAGTACGGCAGCATTGCATCGACGACCCGGGGATCTACCGGTGTGGTCGCGTGATTGTCCATGTAAATCGGCAGCTTAACAGCCATCTCAGTTCTCCTAAGTCCGCAACTCGACAAGCGCCGGCTCTTGTGGCTCTTCGCTCATCTGAGAAATCGTCACCGTGCCGAGCACGTGCAAAATGCTCTCGTTCACGCGGCGCAGTGGTTCGCGCACCGAGCAGCGGTCCGTCGCGTCGCAATTCCCATGGCTGGTCACGCACGAGGTGATCAGCACGGGGCCGTCAATGGCCGAAATCACGTCCAGGGCGCTGATTTGCCCCGGATCCTTGGCCAGTTGGTATCCGCCACCCGAACCGTGTTTTGCGGCCACGACACCATGTCGCGCCAGCTTTTGGAGCACCTTGGCCATGAGCGTCGTAGAAATCCCGTATTCCTCGGAAATTTCATTGGCGCTGCAAGCATGGGCGTTGCGATGCGTCGCCAGATGCTTGACCGCAATCAAACCGTAGTCGGCCTTTTTAGACAGCTTGAACATCGTTCGGCTTTCCGCCCCAAAAGCCAGTTCCCAACCAGTACGATGCATGTACGTCCGTACGATGCATATAGGACTGATTTGGTCGCAAATAAAATATAGCGGAAAGCCGGGGGAAAGTCAAACCGTTGCCCGCCGTCAATTAGCCAAATGCCGTATTTGCTTCACCTTAGATTAAGACCTGTTTAGTCTCCTTTGCCAACCATTTTCATTGAATGCGGCGAAAACGCCATTGAACGGTAATGGCGGGCATCGAACGGCGCTACTCCTCAATGCCGCCGTGCTAGGCTTGGCGCTCGCGGAGGCGGCAAAATGCAACGAGGGCGATCTGTGGTCGGAGTTCTTTTGCCCGTCGTGGCTTTGCTAGCCACCGGCTTGATTGGGGGCCGCACCGCGCCTTCAGCCGCGTCGCAATCCGCCGGGAGTTCCAAGCCCGATCCTCTCGACGAATCGGCAATTCTTGTGGGAGCTGGCGACATCGTCGGCTGCCAAGATCCGCGAGGGGCTTTGGCCACGGCAAGGCTCATCGAGAAGATCCCCGGGACCGTGTTTACGCTCGGAGATTTGGTCTACGATGCCGCCACCTTGCCTCAATTCCAGAGCTGCTATGACGGCACCTGGGGCAAATTCAGGGAGCGCACCAGGCCGGCGCTCGGCAACCACGAATACCGGGAGCGCAGCGCTGCCCCCTATTTTCGATATTGGGGAAGTCAGGCCGGACCGGCTGGCAAGGGCTATTACAGCTATGATCTCGGCGTTTGGCACGTGGTGGTGCTAAACACGAATTGCGAAGCTTTGGGGGTGGGGGGCTGCGGGGCCGGTTCGCCACAAGAAGTGTGGCTCCGCCAGGACCTCTCCGAGCATCGTGGGTCCTGCATCGTTGCGTATGGGCATCACGCGCTGTTTAGCAGCGGCATTTTCCGGACCCACTCTGTGCACCGGGAACTCAAGCGCCTGTGGGAAGACTTGTACGCGGCGCACGGGGACCTGATGCTTGCAGGACACGAGCACTCTTATGAGCGCTTTGCTCCACAAGACCCTGATGGGCGAGCCGACCCGCAGCACGGCATCCGTGAAATTGTCGTAGGTACCGGAGGCCGCAGCCACGGCCCGTTAGGTCTAGCGCTGCTCAACAGCGAAGTGCAAAACATCGACACGTACGGAGTGCTGAAGCTCAGTCTTTCGCCGCAGGGCTACGCGTGGGAGTTCATTCCAGAAGAAGGCAAGACCTTTCACGATTCCGGCGTGGGTGTTTGCCACAATCGCGCGCCGCAGCAGGCACGCGCTAAGAGCAGTACCGAATAGTTGCTTGTGCTTTAGCGGCTGGGGGCCCTTCTACTCTATCAGCCTAATTTGAATTATCTTAATTTGACGGCGCGCAGCTTCCACCGACCGCAACTGCTTCCACCAACTTCTGTATCGCGGGCGCGGGCATCAGGAGCAACTGAGATTTGGGCTTCTTGACCTGCTCGAGGGCCGCAAGTTGCTGCGTTTTCCAATCGTCCGGCGCAGCTCCGCCCTTGGCAGCAAAGTCGAGTGCGGCCAAGCCAACCACTGCCACAGCCGATAGGTCCTGTGAGGTTGCGGCAACTTCCCTCACAAGGTACGAGCGCAGTGCGAGTGGCTGCAGCCGGGCATCGTTGTCGCGCCACGCAGACAATTGCGCACGCAGTTGCGCCGCGGTGTCCGAATCGCGGCAAGACGAAGAGACAAATTTGTCTACGAGCTCGCCGAACCGTCGCGCGACGTCGCTTTCCAGCGGAACGGCATCGACCACGCGATTCAGCGGCGTCGCGCTGGTCGGCTCCGCCGGAGCGGTGGCTTCCCGTGTGTAATCCTTCACCGGCTCGACCACGTCCGCCAAAGTGCGCAGCGCTATCAGTTGCTCCGGGGTGGCTGCATAGCCGGCGGTGCGCCGCAGCATCTGCGGGTAATACGTTCGATGCGTTAGCCCGAGCCATTCAAGCTGCGCACTGACCGCGTGCAGCCGCGCGTACATTGAAGCAATGTCAGTCACATTTTGCGGCGACCACAAGCGTTCGGCAATCGCGGCGTTGCGCGGCCAGATGCGCGAATCGATATTCTCCGGATTCACGTACTCGGACCACATGCAGGATTCACCGCCCAAAATCAAGTGTTGCTGCTCCGGCGTGAGACTCGCAGCCGGACCACTGGCCGGATCAGCCGCATAGTGCCGCGCCGCGGACCAACCCAAGTCCAAATAGTAGCCATTCGAAAGAATGCCGTGATAGCCCTGCGCAGCAGCTTGCGCCAGCGAGGCTTGGCCGCGCCAAGATTGAATCACGATGTCCTTCGGCACGCCGGGAATGAAAACCTCGTCCCAGCCAACAACCGCTTTCCCGTGCTTGGTCACAATCTTCTGGATGCGTTCGCTGAAGTACGCTTGCAGCGCCTCGTTGTTCGCCAAATTGTGCGATTTCTTGAACTCCTGAATTTTTGGGTTGGCATCCCACTGCTTGCCGTTCACTTCGTCGCCGCCAATGTGAAAATAATGGTCGGGGAACAGCTTGGTCATCTCGGCGACAAGCTCGTCAAGGAACTTGAACGTTTTCTCACTGGTGAGATCCATAGCGGGATCGAAAACGCCCCACCTGCGCTCGATTGCGTACGGACCGGGTCCACTCGCGAGCTCGGGATGACCGACAAACCAGGCCGTGCTGTGGCCAGGCATATCAAATTCCGGCACGACGCGAATCCCGCGGTCGCGCGCATATGCGATGAGCTCGCGAATCTCGTCCTGCGTGTAGTACAGCCCGTCGGAACCCAAGGTGTGCAACTTCGGAAATTTCTTGCTCTCCGCGCGGAATCCTTGATCCTCCGAAAGGTGCCAATGGAAGACGTTCATTTTCACAGCTTCCAAACCGTCCAGATTGCGCTTGAGGGTATCGAGCGGGATAAAGTGGCGGCCAACGTCAATCATGAGCCCGCGCCAGGGAAAGCGCGGCTTGTCTTGAATCGTGACTGCGGGAGCGGCAAAACCCTGGGGCGAGACTTCCACCAATTGCAAAAACGTCTGCAGCCCGTGCATGGCGCCTAGCGGCGTTGGCGCTTCGATTTTTGCGCCATCTGTGGTGATCGATAGCGTGTAGGACTCGTCTTCGCCGAGTTCCTGCACCTCCTTGCTGGCGTGGTCGGTGTGCACGGTCAGCGTTGGCTTGGTGGAAGGCTTACCGGAAACGGGAATTGCCGTCTGACGCGACAATTGCTGAAGAAAGCGCTGCACCGCGCGGTCCAGGCGCGCTTCGCTGTGCCCGGTCAGCGCGACCGAGAAGGAGGAGTCAATGCGCAAGCTGCCACTGCCAGTTTGCAGGTTGGCCGGCAAAGGCATCAGATTGAACCTGGGCGGCTCCTGCGCAGTCGCTTTGGCTGAGCATAGCAGTAGCGCAGATCCGAGGACCGACATCCACTGCATCCAGTGACCGATCCCCATTTCTTGCCGACCTCCTCGGGCGCGATTGCGCTACAATTCGTTCCGGCCGTGCGGTTTCGCATAGTGGCACAACCCAAGGGCGGCGCAAAACAGTTTTGCTATTCCTACTTTCGCCGCGTTGTAGATGCTAACTTCAAGCCGGCGAGCGCCACCGACCAAATTGGTTGAAAAAAGTTTGCTTCCTGCCGCTTTGCTAGCCTAAGTTAGAATACAGACACCGTGTGGCTCTCATGAAAACGTCGATCGCCATCTATCCGGGTTCGTTTGACCCGGTGACCAACGGGCACCTCGACTTGATCGAACGCGGCGAGAAAATGTTTGATTTGCTCATCGTGGCGGTGCTACGCAACACGGAAAAAGCGCCGCTGTTTTCAGTGCCTGAACGAGTAGAGATGCTCCGCGAAGTAACCCGGCAATGGTCCAGCGTCGAGGTGGAAGTTTTCGATGGCTTGCTGGTCGATTATGCGCGCAAGCGCCACGCCGGAGTGATCCTGCGCGGCATTCGCGCCATTTCCGACTATGAGTACGAATTGCAGATGGCGCTGATGAATCGCAAACTGGAGCCGCGCCTGGAAACCGTTTTCATGCTACCGGGCGAAACTTATAGCTACCTGAGCTCGAAGCTGGTGCGCGAAATCGCGCAGCTCGGTGGTCCGCTGCAGGGATTAGTGCCGCCGGTCGTGGAAGAACGGCTGCGAGCCAAAGTTTCGTGAAGTTTTGGACCAATGCACGCCGGCAACATGCTGGCGCTACCAAGAAGAGGAGAACGCGGTGCAACTGACGGAACGCATCAATCGCATCCAAATCTCGCCGACTTCGGCAGTGATCGCCGAAGCCGAAAAGCTGAAAGCGAAAGGCGTGGACATCGCCGACTTCGGTCCCGGCGAGCCGGACTTTCCCACGCCCGATCACATCAAAAAAGCCGCGATTCGCGCGATCGAGCAGAACTACACGAAGTACACGGCGACCGGCGGGATCATGCCGCTGCGCGAAGCCATCTGCGCCTGGCACAAGCGCGAATTGAAATCGAGTTACGAGCCGAAGGAATGCGTCGTCAACGTTGGCGGAAAGCATTCCATCTTTAACGTGGTGAGCGTCCTGGTGCAGCAGGGCGACGAAGTGATTGTTCCCGCGCCCTACTGGGTGAGCTATCCGGACATCGTGAAATATGCGGGCGGCACGCCAGTTCACGTCGAGACGCGTCCGGAAGATGGCTTCAGTGTGCGAGCCAGCGTGATCGAAAAGGCCGTCGGCCCCAGGACACGCATGGTTATTCTAAGCTCGCCGAATAATCCGACCGGCGGCGTCGTTCCTCCCGATGAATACGAGCGGATTCTCGCCGTCTGCAAAAAGCATAACGTGTGGCTGATGAGCGACGAATGCTATTCGCATTTCACGTACGAGCCGCACAAACCGTATTCCGTCGCCAGTGTGGCGGGCTCGAAGGAAAATGTCGTCATCATCGGGTCGATGTCAAAAACGTTTGCGATGACTGGCTGGCGCATTGGGTACACGCTTGCTCCGGAAGCGCTTGTTCAGGCTACGGTCAAGCTGCAGAGCCAGTCGACTTCCAATCCCACCTCCATCGCGCAGCACGCGGCCCTCGAAGCTATGCGCGGTTCGATGGATTCCGTTCCCGTCATGCTCGCGGAATATGCCCGGCGGCGCCGGCGCATCGTGGACGGGTTGCGAGCCATTCCCGGCGTCACTTGCGAGGAGCCGGGCGGCGCCTTTTACGCGTTCCCCAACGTTGCGGTGCATCTTGCGAACGGCAGCGCTGGCGGCGCCCTCGCGAAGAACACGACCGAATTGGCCAAGCTGCTACTGGATAAAGCGCGCGTAGCGGTCGTGCCTGGCGATGCCTTCGGCGCTCCCGGATATTTGCGGTTGTCATATGCCACTTCCATCGAGCGCATCGAGGAAGGCTTGCGCCGCCTGGAACGCTTTTTCAGCCGCGCGGAGGCCGCCGCCTGATTCGCCCCGATTCTGTGCGACCCGAGCCGACACGCATCGAGCCAACTTTCAGTCCGCGACTCTGGGGGTCGCGCTCGCTCGCGCCCATTTATCCAGATAAGACCAATCTGGCGGAGCCGCTCGGCGAGGCATGGCTAACCGGCGTTGACTGCAAAGTCGCTTCCGGACCTCTTTCAGGAAAAGCGTTAGGTGATGCGTGGAGCGCAATGCCTCCGGAGTGGCGCGGCACACGGCTGGGCTCGTGCAAAGAGTTTCCGATTCTCGTCAAATTCATGTTCCCGCAAGAGAAGCTCTCGATTCAGGTTCACCCGGACGACACCTACGCCGCCGTTCACGAACAAGCTGCGGGCGGCAAAGGCAAGACCGAAATGTGGCATGCAATTTCCTCTGAGCCCGGAGCCACGCTCCTGTTAGGTCTAAAGCCCGGGACGGACAAGCAAAAATTCCTGGACGCGATGAAGGAGAACAGGCTCGAGGACGTTTTCCAGTCGCACAGTGTAAGTGCTGGCGACACTTTCTTTGTGACTCCGGGGACGCCGCATACCATCGGCCCAGGCATGATTCTGTGCGAGGTGCAGGAATATTCGGATTTGACGTATCGCATATATGATTACGGCCGCGTCGATGGCACTGGAAAACCGCGCGCGTTGCACATCGAAAAAGCGCTAGAAGTTATGAACTTCGGCGCGGCGCTGTCAGTCAAAGTGGCGCCGCTGCATTTGCCCGGTGAGCGCGTCCATAAGACTCTGCTCGCGGCATGTTCGTACTTTGCAACTGAGCGCTGGGAATTCCGTGCCACGGTGCAGACGGAATCCCGGAACGACTGTTTTGAGCTGTTCGTTATTCTCAACGGAACCGGCCACATTCATTGGCAAGGAGCGCCGTTGGCGTACGAGCGCGGCCAATGCTGGCTGATTCCTGCAGCGCTCGGGAAATTTTCTTTGCAGCCAGAGCAAAGCACGTCTGCGATTCGAACGTACGTCCCGAATCTGCCTCGCCTTTGTGCGGAGCTCCGCCAAGCCGCTATCCCCGAAACCTGGCTTGCTCAAACGGTTTTTGCTTAGTACAAGAGACGCATGCCAAGCGAAGCGCTGACAGTGCACGCGGTAATCCTGGCGGGTGGACGCGGCACACGCTTCTGGCCGCGCAGCCGCGCGCGCACCCCGAAGCAGCTGCTCAACATCATTGGCAAGCAAACCATGCTGGAGCAAACGGTCGCGCGTCTGCGGCCACTGATTCCCGCCGAGCGCATCTGGACGGTCACCAATAGCGAGCAAGCTTCCGAGGTCCGAAAGCAGTTGCCGGCAGCCGCGCGTAAGAGAATTCTGACGGAGCCCGTCGGCCGCAACACTGCCGCCGCGATTGCCCTTGCCGCTCTGCATGTTCGCCACGCCACGCGCGGCGATGCACTGCTGGCCGTACTCCCCGCCGATCATTACATCGCGAATCCGGAGCGCTATCGCATCATCGTGCGTGCCGCGCTCGAAGTCGCGCGCCGTAAGGGCCGCATGGTCGTCCTCGGGATTCCCCCGACGCGCCCGGAAACGGGTTTCGGCTACATCGAGCGGATGGGAGACGCGCTCGATTCGAAAGGTTTTCCTGTCTATGCAGTGCGGCGCTTCACTGAAAAGCCGGCGCTTTCGGTCGCGAAAGTTTACGCCGGCTCCGGCGACTATCACTGGAACGCCGGGATGTTTTTCTGGCGCGCTTCGACATTTCTCGAAAATCTGGATAAGCATCTTCCGAAAACGTGCGCGGCCTTGGAACCGCTCGGCGAAAGCATCGGCAAAAGCAGCTACGAGCGCAAACTTCGCGCCATCTATCCCAAGCTGCAAAACGTTTCGGTGGACTACGCTATCCTGGAGCCTGCAACGCGCCAGCCCGGCGCTCCTTCCGTATTCGTCATTCCCGCCGAGGTCGGCTGGAGCGACATCGGCTCCTGGGCCGCCGTTTACGAACTGCTCGCGAAATATCCCGGCGACAATATTTTGCCACGCGACGGATACGCCCTGGAGGCAAGTGGGAATCTTTTCTGGAGCGCTTCGAAATTCGTGGCCGCCGTGGGTGTCAACGATCTCGTCGTAGTCGAGACTCCGGACGCGCTGTTGATTTGCCCGCGTGAGCGCTCCCAGGACGTCGGAAAAATCGTGAAGTGGCTCGAAGAAAATCGCCGCAAAGATTTGCTCTGATCAGCGCGTTTCCCACGTGTTTGCGAAAGTGGCCCTTCGCGTATACTCAATCTCATGCACTCCATTCGCTTCGGCACTGACGGCTGGCGCGGCATTATTGCGGAGGATTTCACATTCGCAAATGCGCGAATCGTCGCGCATGCGATTGCCCGCTACGTAGTGCGCAGCGAAGATGCGCGCAAGGGTGTGCTCATCGGCTATGACCACCGCTTTGCGTCAGACACCATCGCCGCCACGGTTGCCGATGCCATCAGCGCCACTGGCACGCCCGTCTGGCTCACCGATAAGCCCTGCCCCACCCCCGCGATCTCGCTACTGGTTCGCCAGCGCAAAGCCGCCGGCGGCATCGTCGTCACCGCCAGTCACAATCCCTACTTCTGGAACGGCATCAAGTACAAGGCCAGCTACGGAAGCAGCGCGTTACCCTCCATTGTGGCGCAGATTGAAAGCGAACTCGACAGAGTACTGCGCGAGGGCGTCCCGTCGTTGCCGCCGCGTAAAGATCTGATTCAGGTTCTTGAGCCGCGCGCGCCCTACCTCGACACAATAGAGAAATTGGTGGATTGGCAGCGC
>DATBYP010000364.1:0-5239 GCA_036513675.1 Candidatus Acidiferrum sp. | reverse complement strand
GTGCCAAAGGCGATTTTCGCGCCGGACTGAAACGCGTGCCGGAAATTCTCGCGCTGCAAACGCCCGATTTTCTTTTCCTTCTCGATCGATTCCGGAAGCATCCCTGCCTTCGCGCCTTCCTGCAGAATGAAATCGTCATTGTAGATGTCGAACACCAAATACGTGCCGTGCTGCTTGGCCAGCGCAATGCCTTCATCATCGATCAAGCTACTGTGCTCGATAGAATCGATGCCGGCGCGAATGGCATCTTTGATCGACTGTGTTCCGTGCGCATGGGCGGCAACTTTACGCCCCAGTTTATGTGCCTCATCAGCGATGGCCTGCATCTCCTCCAGGGTGTACTGCGGCGTGCCTGGTTGGTCGCCCTTGCTCAGTACTCCGCCTGAAGCGCAAATTTTGATCAGGTCCGCGCCATACTTCACGGTCTCGCGCACCTTCGCGCGCGCCGCCCACGGGCCGTCCGCCACACCTTCCGCTTTGTAGTGAAATTCGAACGGCAGGAGATTGTTATCGCAATGGCCCCCGGTGATTCCCAAGGGCGGTCCCGAAACGAGCATGCGCGGCCCCTCGATGTCGCCCGCATCGATGCCGTCTCGCAGAGCAACGTCCGTGTAGCCGCTCGCACCAACATTGCGCACCGTGGTGAAACCCGCCCGCACGGTAAGCCGCGCATTCTTTGCGCCGGTGATCGCCTCGCGAGGCACGGCAATGCCCAGACCTTGATAGCCGCTGCTGCTGGGATCTCCGGTGAGGTGCGTGTGCACATCAATCAAACCCGGAAGGCACGTCGCGCTCGACAGATCGATTGGGGCCGCCCCGCTTGGCGCCGAAGCCGTCGGGCCCACCGCCGTAATCGTGCCGCTCGCATCGAAAACGATGACCTGATCGTTCAGCATCCGGCCGGACCGCACATCCAGGAGTTTGCCGCAGCGCACGGCACCCGGAGCAGCAAAAGCAAGCGGTGCCGCGAGAGCGGCGAACATCCATAAGAGAATCAGCAGAATCCTGCGCATCAAACCCTCCGTTTGTTTCGTCCGACGCAAAGGCCTTGCAGCATACATCTAGTCGCAAGACTTTGGATAATGAAGCAGCACGCTATTTCGCGAGAACGAGTAGAATGCGCGCCATGAAAACCAATCTTTCACGCACACTTTGCATTTCGCTGCTCTTGCTCAGCTGCCGGATAACTCCCGCCAACGCGCAAACTGCCCCGGCGGAAGGCGCGCAACAATTCGCCGAACTCGGCGTCCTGAAATTGCAAAGCGCCGCCGTCATTCAGGACTTCCGTCTCGGCTATCGCACGCTTGGCAAACTTAACGCTCAAAAATCAAACGCGATCCTCTGGCCTACGTGGCTGGGCGGGAAGTCACAAGATCTCCTGCAGTTTCTCGGGCCCGGCAAGGTTGTCGACACTACGACCTATTTTGTGGTGCTGATCGATGCCATCGGCGACGGCGTTTCAACTTCCCCGTCGAACAGCAAGAAACAACCTCTGATGACCTTCCCCTCGTTTAGCATCCGAGACATGGTTGAGGCGGAACATCGTTTCGCCACGGAAGTGCTGCACCTCTCGCATATTCACGCCGTCATGGGCATTTCCATGGGCGGCATGCAGACGTTCGAATGGGTGGTCACTTACCCTGATTTTATGGACCTCGCTATTCCTATGGCTGGCTCGCCGCAGTCGACCTCGTACGACAAGTTGCTCTGGACCGCACAAATCGATGCCATCGAGCTCGATCCTGCTTGGAATCACGGCGATCCCACCGGACCGCTGACCCGTGCCTTTGCCGTCTCCGAGCAGATCGGCCAAATGAATCTGACCTCTCCCGCTTATCGCGTGGCGCACACCAGCCCAAAGGATTTCGACGCATACCTCGCAGGCCTGAAAAAGAATGCGGTGGGCGACGGCGGCCTAGCGAGCGATCAAATCCGGCAGCGCCAAGCCATCATTTCGCTGGATATACCTGGGGAACTCGGCGTGAGCTTGGCGGATGCTGCGAAGAAGGTTCGAGCAAAACTGCTCGTCATCGTCTCGCCGCAAGATCATATGGTCAATCCGATTCCGGCGCAGCAGTTTGCAACCGCAATCGCCGCTCCGCTGATCACCCTGGACTCGCCCTGCGGCCACATCAGCCTCGACTGCATCTCCGTCGGCCCCACCGTCGCGAAATTTCTCGCCGACCCCGCCTCCGTCCACAGCGAGATGCTACACGACGCAAGCAACCACTAGGACCATCGGAGATTGGCGGCTATTCGCAATTGAAACTTTAGATTACGGCGCCTGCGCGGCTGCCGGTGCTGTCGAGAACGACCGAATCAGCAACACCAACTCCCAGCGCTCGTCTTCGCTCAGCTTATTTTTAAAAACGGGCATCGGCTTCTTGCCTTCGCTGATTTTGTAGAACAGCTCCCCATCGGTCGCGCCGCTGGTGCGCTTCGCGTCCGTAAAATCCGTGGGTGCAGGATCGTACCGGCTAGCGTCTCGGCCGTCCCCTTTACCGGTGTCGCCGTGGCAGTGCGCGCATTTGTCCGCATACACTCGACGTGCCGATTTCAATGCGGGAGCCGTCGGCTGCAGCGGATTTTTCAGTTGCTTGGCTTCTTCTGGAACCGGCCACGACCACGGAGCCTTGTTCACGGCGGAGTAGACGATCGCCGCCGCAACGATCGCCAGAATCAGTAAGAACATCGCTTTCGGCAGCGCACGGCTTCGTTTGGGCGCAATGCTCATCTTAGGCAGGAAATTTTCGCACACCAACCGAGCGCAGGCAAAAAATGCAACGGTGTGAACCTCAAGACCGCTAACCGCGGAAAATGAACCAAAGGAGCTCGGCGTTGAAGAAAAGAATGATCGCGCACACGCCCCAGGCTATGACCTTCGTGGCCCGCGAATTCACCAGCGCGCCCATTTTCGCGCGGTCTCCCGTGAACTGAAGCAGCGGAATGATCGCAAAAGGCAACTGAAAACTCAGAACCACCTGGCTCAGAACGATCAGCGATGTGACTTTGCCCTCGCCCGCAAATCCGATCACAAGTGCCGCAGGGATGATCGCCAGTCCGCGCGTGATAAGCCGGCGGAGCCACGGCTTCAGGCGAATGTTCAGGAACCCTTCCATCACGATTTGGCCGGCGAGCGTGCCGGTCAGCGTGGAATTCTGGCCGGAAGCGAGCAGGGCACACGCGAAAACTGTGCTGGCCAGGCTAACGCCAAGAACAGGGCTTAGCAATTTGTATGCGTCGGAGATTTCCGCGACGTTGTGAAGTCCGTGCGTGTGAAAAGCAGCCGCTCCCAGGACCAGAATGGCGGCATTCACGAAAAGCGCGAATCCCAGCGCCAGCGTAGAATCGAACACCGCATAGCGCAGCGCTTCGCGGCGATCACGAACCGAAGCGCCGAAGGCCCGCGTCTGCACAATGCTGGAGTGCAGATAAAGATTGTGCGGCATCACCGTGGCGCCGAGAATTCCAATGGCAATGTAAAGCATCGCAGGATTGCGAAAAATCTCAGCGCGCGGAATGATTCCCTGCGCGGCCTCGCGCCACAGCGGTTGGGCAAAAAAGATTTCGTACGCGAAGCACCCGGCGATGGTGGCGATCAGCGTCACCACGAAAACCTCGATCAGGCGGAAGCCACGCCCCTGAAGCGCCAGCACAATCAGCACGTCCAGCGCGGTGATAAGCACGCCCGCCAGCAGCGGCAACCCAAACAGCAGCTTCAGCGCCACCGCCGAACCCAGAACCTCGGCAAGATCGCACGCTGCGATAGCGATTTCGCACAACACCCACAACACCATCGACGTGCGCCGGGAATAGTGATCGCGGCAGGCCTGCGCCAAGTCGCGGCCAGTGGCGATGCCCAGCTTCGCCGAGAGCGCTTGTAGAAACATCGCCATCAAGCTGCTAATTACGATGACGCTAAGCAGCGTGTACCCAAACTTTGAACCGCCTGCAATATCTGTCGCCCAATTCCCGGGGTCCATGTAACCCACGGCAACGAGATACCCGGGGCCGGCAAACGCCAGGATTTTGCGGAACCAGGATGCACCGGAACTGAAAGGCACCGTTCGATGCGCTTCAGGCAAAGAAGGCAGGCTGTCCAGCCGGGGCCGGAAGGTCCCGCCGGAATAACTTGTAGGAGAGTCCTCTGTGACCGCGGTTTCGTTCTCGATTTGGCTCGGTGCCGTAGGGGTCATGGACGGAGTTAACCGTGTTAAATACGACTAATAAACTACAATTAATATAGGCGGCTGTCAATGGAACTCGGTCAAATCCTTTCCTCGGCTACAACAAAACCTGCATTTGCTCCTATGCTCCACAAGCGGCGCGGCGCGCTTTACGCCGCTGTGATACCTTGAACAAGCGCGCAACATTGCGATCCAATAGAGAGGCTCAGACGATGGAAGAACAGCGGCCGGTGCAGGGGCAGGTGCAGATCAAAGCGGACGAAAAGGAACTACAGGGCGAGTACAGCAACCTGGTGATGATTCACCACAATCTTGAGGAATTTACGTTGAACTTTATCTATATCTTCCCCAACGGCCAACAGGGCAAGCTCCTCAAGAGCATGATCGTCAGTCCCGGCCATGCTAAGCGCATCTTCCGCGCCCTCGGCGAAAACATCGCCCGCTACGAAGCCCAATTCGGCACCATCAAGGAAATGCCCGAAGGCGGCCCCACGCCAAACGTCGGCTTCGTGCAGTAGGCCAATCTCATAAGTGCAGTAGCGTTTCGCTCGTGTTAGAATTTGAAGATTGCTGCTCGGTTGGGCCTGTAGCTCAGGTGGCTAGAGCGCGCCCCTGATAAGGGCGAGGTCGGTGGTTCAAGTCCACCCAGGCCCACCATTCAAATCAGTAAATACGCGGCTATTCTCACTTTTCCCCTTACCGGGGAGCTCCCTTACAAAACCGATTTGTCAACCATTTGTCAACTTCTCAAACAGGCGGATGCCCTCAAACTCAGGGCTTGGGAGGCGAGGAACCCTTATGAAATCCGTTGTAGGCTTGGTCCTACGAAATAAGCCAAAAGAACCAAAGCTAGAGAGACGCGCAGCAAGCAGAAGATCGCACGACCCACCACCACCTCGGCAATTAACGCCGGTTTGTCGCGAGTCGCGCCGGCGATCACTAACACAAAGCCAGATACCCGCGGAGTAGAATTCAGGATGGACAAGCCGGGGTGGTGAATGGGCCGACCTCGCACTAACTCCTGTCACCAGACCGTATGAACCACTTTGGAG
>DATBYP010000363.1:0-11688 GCA_036513675.1 Candidatus Acidiferrum sp. | reverse complement strand
TTTCGACAGCGAGAATATCGTCAAGCTGGCTGTTGAGGGCGGCTGCAACGCCGTTGCTTCCACCTTAGGTGTTCTTGGCTCCGTCGCCCGTAAGTACGCGCACAAAATTCCCTTCATCGTAAAACTCAATCACAACGAACTGCTCACTTTCCCCAATAAGTTCGACCAAATCTTTTTCGGAACCGTTAAGGAAGAGTGGGACATGGGCGCCGCCGCCGTGGGTGCCACCATTTACTTCGGCTCCGACCAGGCCGATCGTCAAATCGTCGAAGTCAGCCGCGCATTCGCCGAAGCCCACGAACTTGGCATGGCCACGGTTCTCTGGTGCTACTTGCGCAACCCCGCCTTCAAGAAAGACAAGGACTACCACCTCTCCGCCGACCTCACCGGCCAGGCCAATCACCTCGGCGTCACCATTCAGGCCGATATCATCAAGCAAAAGCTCCCCGAAAATAATGGCGGCTACCAGGCCCTGAATATGGGCGACTCCGGCTACGGCAAATTCGATAAGCGGATTTACACCGATCTCGCCAGCGATCATCCGATCGATCTCTGCCGCTATCAAGTCGCCAACTGCTATATGGGCCGCGCCAGCCTCATCAACAGCGGCGGCGCTTCGGGAGCCAATGATTTTGAGGAAGCAGTAGCCACCGCCGTCATTAACAAGCGCGCAGGCGGTACCGGTCTCATTTCCGGACGCAAGGCTTTCCAGCGTCCCATGAAGGAAGGCGTGCAGCTCTTAAACACCGTCCAAGACGTCTACCTAAGCCCCGAAGTCACTGTCGCTTAACGTTGTTTGTGTAGGGGCGCAGCATGCTGCGCCCCTGTTCAGCGACGCAACCAAGTTCGGAGTGGTTTTCGCCCTCTTTCATTTGCCGCATGATGTTTTCGCGGGTAAGATCGGACCCCACTGAATCTGGAAACGATTCCGTAGCAAGAGCCGTCTGGACAAGTGATGCGTCGAATGGGCTAGTGTGTGCGGGTGTGCGACCTTACGCTTGGCAGGAAGGTTTTGGCCACGGCAAGCGGCGAAACTCAAGGAGAGAAAAATGAAGAAAGTAATTGCAGGCGCGATGCTGGCTTTCGCCTTGTCGTTGGGGGCTTCGCTCTTGCTCGCGCGAACCGCGAGCGGAGCCCCGCGGCCGGCGCCAAGCCCTTCGCAAGTTGTGCTATCACAGTGGAATGAAATCGGCCGGAAGCTGCTCGCCATGGCCGAGGATTTCCCGGAAGACAAGTACGATTTCAAGCCCACTCCGGCGCAGCGCACCTTTGCGGAGCAGATGCTGCACGTTACCGCTTCAATGTATTACTTCACCGATCCTGCACAGGGCCAGAAACCGCGTTACCCGGATGATCCGAAGCGCGATAGCCTGAAAACAAAAGCGGAGATTGTGGCGTTTGCCAAGAAGTGTGTGGAGGATGGCGCGGCAGTCATCAAGTCCAAGGGCGACAAAGGCATGAGCGAATCGGTCACCGATCCCGAAAGCAAGCAGGAAGAGCGGATTTCCGATCTGGCCTATGGCCTGACGGAACATTCCGGCGAACATTACGGCCAATTGGTCGTGTATTACCGGCTAGCAGGTTTGGTGCCTCCGGAATCGCGGCCGAAGAAGTAGAAGACCTGCTTATTGTTTACAAGAGGATTGCTACGACCTGCCGGCCGCACCGCTCGCGCCATTTTCCAGCAGAGCGGTCAGTTGCGCGGGGTCACTGGTGGGCGGCGAGCAGGACTGACCGGCACACACTACCGCCACCGCCCTGTCGGCCTGCAGATGCGGCAAAGTGTCTTTCAGCGCTTCGGGGAGATTCTCGAGCCCTGTGCCGTTGCCGCCTGTGGCGGTGAACCGTAAAACAGACTTGCCCAAGCGGTAGACCCGATTGGCCGCGACCTCCAAAGATAATGCCGCGGGGTCATCCGCGCGTCCGGTGATCACCACTTGCACCGGGTGACGCGCGAACAGAAGCGCCGCCAAACCGTACGTAGCCGCAAAAAGTCCGTACTGCGGCGCGATTCCCGCAAAGGCTTCCAGCGTTTTCTGCGCGAAATTGTAATAACGCTCATCGCCCGTAAAAGCGTGCATGCGAACCAGCGCGAGAATCGCCACAGAATTTGCGCCCGGCGTCGGCGAATCCTGGAAGGGCTTGCGGCGCACGTCCAAGCCGCCAAGCGGCGCAGCATTGGATGGCCGATCGAAGAACCCACCGCCCTGTTCATCCGCGTAATACTCCACAAGGTAATCGAGCGTACGCTGCGCAGCGCGAAAATACCGCGGATTCAGTGTCGTCTCGTAAGCGTCCAGCAGCGCGAGGATGCTGAATACCTGATCATCCAGCGAGCCTTCCAGCCGCGGCCCCCCGATGCGATGCCCAAAGCCTTTTTCTTCCGTCCAGGCTTCGTCGAGCATCCGATTCATCGTTTTTAGCGCAAAATCGCGGCAGTTGTCGCCGATGGACCTGCCCAAAATGCGCGCCGCTTCCAGGTACGCCGAAACGAACATCGCATTCCAGGAAACGTACATCGTCGTATCGATGTACGGCGTAATCCGCCGGAGCCGCCCCGCCAGCATCTTGTCCTTGGCGCGCGCGATCGTCAGTCGCACCGCGGTTTCGTCGCCGCCCAATGTCTTGGCGATCGCCCCTGCATCGCGCGCTACCCACAAAACATTTTTTGCGGGATTGTGGTGCATTTCTCCGCGCGCTTCGACGTCGTAGTAGAGCTCGAGAATCTGGGCTTCGGCCGGCAGTAACACCTCGCGAATTTCTTCAAGCGTCCAGGTGAAGTAATCACCATCGTCCGAGATGCAATAATCCGCATCCTGGCTGGCGTAAAACCCACCGCCGCGCTGATCCGAGAGCAACTCATTCACCCATCCGATGATGCCCTCGGCGGTCTCGCGCAAGAAGGGATTCTGCGTCACCTGCCAGCCGTGAAGATAATTCTTGAGCAGCTCGGAATTGTCGTAACTCATTTTCTCGAAGTGCGGCACAAGCCAGCGCTCGTCGACAGAATAACGATGGAATCCGCCGGCAAGTTGGTCGTACACCCCGCCCCGCGCCATTTTTTCGAGCGTCGTTTCGGCCATGGCGAGCAGATGCTTTTCTTTGGTCTCCTGGTAGCGCTCCAGAACCAGCTCGATTGCGGAAGCGTGCGGAAATTTCGGCGACTGGCCAAATCCGCCGTTGCGAATATCAAAAAGTTTGGTGATCGATTGGATTTGTGCGTCAACCACGCCGAGATCGAACTTGGCTTTCGCTCCGTTAAAAATCTCCGCCTGCGCCACAGCATCCGCCAGCGAATTGGCGGCGCGCTCCAGGTCCGGCCGCTTATTACGATACGAATCGGCGACCGCGAGCAAAACGCGCCGGAATCCGGGCCGCCCGCCTTGGTCGTCCGGCGGAAAATACGTGCCGCCATAAAAAGGCTTTCCATCGGGAAGCAAAAACCCGGTTAAAGGCCAGCCGCCCTGGCCCGAAAGCGCGCTGATCGCTGACTGATAGCGCGCGTCCACGTCCGGGCGTTCGTCGCGGTCGACTTTAACAGCCACGAAGTTCTCATTGATGATCTTGGCGATTTCGGCGCTCTCGTAGCTTTCGCGGTCGATGACATGGCACCAATGGCACCAGACCGCGCCGATGTCCAGCAGCATTGGCTTGTTCTCAGATTTGGCGCGCGCGAAAGCGGCATCGCCCCATTCATACCAGTCGATAGGTTGGTGAGCAGCCGAGCGGAGGTACGGACTTACCGAATCCTTGAGCCGATTCTCAGGTTGTGATGACAAGCGAACTCCCCGTAGCGCGAAAGGCCCCGACAAAACTCGTGTACGTGCAAAGGCCCCGAGGCACGCAGTCGTGCATCGCTCGGGATTGCTGCTGGGAAAATCTGGTTGAACGCCCCAAAAAAACTGCGAACCGGCCTACTGAACAACGTCACCCGAACCGAGGTCCCGCGGATCCAGCGGCTTGCGGCCCGCAAATCCCTCGTCCTGGCGATGGTAGAAGCGGATGCGATCCTCGCCAAGCCTCCAGCACAGATACACTTCTTCGTTGTTAATCAGCGCCGGGAAGTCCAGCAGGCCAACCTCAAGATCTTTGATGAGGCAACCCGTTTCAAGGATGCGGTTCAGCGAGGACTTAAGCGTTTCGGCAAGCTGCTGGTGCTCCACCCGGAGGGTGGCCAGCTTCTCGTAGGGTACGATGACTCCGCCCATCATGGTAATCCGGGCGGAAACCGCGGTCAGGTCGGTTTCCAGGCCGGCCAGCTTCTTGCGGCAATCCATCGCTTCCACAAGGAAAGGCTCAAGCTCCTGGCGGGCGCGCTCCGCTTCGGTCAGGGTGAAAATTCGCGGCTCCGGCTCGGGGGTATCGTCCGGGTTTTGCTCGTCGTCTTCGTCCGCCATGGTGAATCCGTTCCGGCTGTCGGCCTGTTGGGAGGCCGGTTGCAGTGTAGTGCATCCTACAATGCGGCTAGCGCAAGCTTAACATGCGGTCGAGCGCTATGCGCGCGAAATGGCGGGTGCGCTCGTCGACCGAGATCTGGTTCACAACATTGCCCGCCGCGAGATTGTCGAGCGCCCATAACAAGTGCTGGGGTGTGATTCGGAACATCGTGGTACATACGCAAACGCTTGAATCCAGCGACATTATCTTGCGGTCCGGCATCTCTTTGCTGAGCCGGTTAACCAGGTGGATCTCAGTGCCCACGGCCCACTCCGAGCCGGCCGGTGATTGTGAAATCGCCTTGATAATGCCCTCGGTCGAGCCGATCTGGTCTGCGGCCTGCGCTACTTCGTAGCGGCACTCGGGATGCACAATCACGCGGATACCCGGATGCGCGCGGCGAACGCGCTCGATATGCTGTGGCTGGAAGCGTTGATGCACCGAGCAGTAACCCTTCCATAGGATGACCCGCGCCTTGCGAATCGCTTCCGGCGAATTGCCCCCGAAATCCCGATACGGATCCCACACGATCATTTCGTCAAGCGGAATGCCCATCCGAAACGCGGTGTTGCGGCCGAGGTGCTCGTCCGGCAGAAACAAGACTCTCTCGCCCCGCTCGAAAGCCCAGCGCATTACCGCTGCCGCGTTGGAACTGGTGCAAACTGAGCCGCCATGTTCGCCAGTGAAAGACTTGATAGCCGCCGTGGAATTCATGTAGGTGACGGGAATCAGTTTAAGATCGCCGACGGAGGACAGCTCGTCCCAGCAAACTTCCACTTGCCCAATGTCCGCCATATCAGCCATAGAGCAGCCGGCGTTCAGATCGGGAAGGACCACGCTTTGGTGAGCGCGGCGCAGAATGTCCGCACTCTCCGCCATGAAGTGCACACCGCAAAAAACGATGTAGCGGGCTTCGGCTTCCGCCGCCTGAAAGGAGAGCTTTAGCGAATCTCCACGAAAATCCGCGAATTTGACGACTTCATCGCGCTGGTAATGATGGCCAAGAACGATCACGTCTTTGCCGAGGCGGGCTCTTGCGGAGGCAATCCGCTCGTCCAGCGAATTGTCTGGCACAAGCAAATACGAATCGAAATCGCAACCCACGCCGGGTTCAATTTCCGGTGCGCGCACCGTTTCTGGCGGTTCGGCGCCTATTAGTGTAGAGGAATTCGAAATAGAGATAAGGGTGCCCATCGCCTTTTCGTGACCGCTGGTTGGGTTAGATAGTCCTAGGGATATCCCTGCTAATTAGATGAATTTGCTAGGGTTTTGGTTCGATTCTCCATTATCCCCCAATAAACACCATGGTACGCGAGGGTGGTACGAAGTCCGGCTCGTTGATGCGGTGTCCCTCTTCCTTTTCCATTACCACGGAGCGGATATACGTAACCAAATCTTCATCTGCGGCGCCTTCGCGCAGCAATGCGCGCAGATCGTGATCCTCCTTGCTAAATAGGCAAGTGCGCAGCTTCCCGTCTGCGGTCAGCCGGATGCGCGAACAATGTCCGCAGAAGGGCTGCGTGACCGGAGCGATAAGGCCGATTTCGCCGGGGGCTCCATCCGCAAAACGATACTTCCTGGCCGTTTCGCTGCGCTCGTGAGGAATCTGTTCCAGCGGCCACAAGGCCTGAATCCGCCCATGAATTTCCGCGGCCGGCACTACAACGTTGCGATTCCAGTGACGATCCGCATCCAGCGGCATGAATTCGATGAATCGCATGATCACGCCGCGTTCGCGCGCGAAGGCCGCAAACGCTTCCACCTCATCATCATTAACGCCGCGCACGAGCACCGCATTGATTTTTGCCGGGGCCAGGCGCGTTTTCTGCGCAGCATCAATGCTGCCCATCACCGTGGCAAAAGATTTAGTCCGCGTGATCTTCTCGAATTTTGCGCGGTCCAGCGAATCAAGGCTGATGTTAATCCGACGCAGGCCAGACTGAATGAGCCGCTCGCAGCGGTCCGCCAGCAAATGGCCATTCGTCGTCATCGACAAATCTTCGACGCCGAGCGCATGCAGTCGCGCGATGTAATCTTCCACGCCCTCGCGGACCAGAGGTTCACCGCCGGTAATGCGAATTTTTCGTATGCCGAGGCTCAGGAAAATGCGCGCCAAGCGGTCCAGCTCAGGCCAGGAAAGAATCTCATCGTGATCGCGGTAATTCTCCGGGTCCGCCGAACGGCAATAGACGCACCGGAAGTTGCAGCGGTCGGTAACAGAGATGCGCAGGTCTGTAATCTGCCGGCCGAATTTGTCGTGAAGCATCATCATTTGCCAAGCAATCACTGCTCAAAATGAAAAAGCCTGACTCCACATGCTTGGATTCAGGCACAGACGAAAATGCTCACATTTTCGTCGTTGGCTCCTTTCCAAGCGGGAGGCCCAGCCGTTTCCAGCCAAACCCTCATTCCCGGCTGCATCGCCAGGACATCGCCCCCGCCGCCATAGGTTTTCTCCCCGCCAGGCGCCAAGGGTCGGAGTCTTCGCTGCCAGTGTACGCCTTCGCGCGCTAGGCTGCAATTTCGGCACACGGTCGCAGACCTAACCAAAGCCCTGCCCGGCTAGTGTGGTACAGTTTTCGCCACGCCATGCGGATCTTCGTTCTCGGCGCCGGCGCCACCGGCTCTCTCCTCGCGCAATTATTAGAGCGGCAAGGACATACAGTTTGGTGCGGTGATCGCGATTTAGAGCGTGCTCACCACTTCCTCGGCAAAAGCAGCAGCATTGCCATTACAGATGTGAACGCCAGGAACCTGCGCGGTATCGTCCGAGCCGCTCGCGGCTGCCAACTCATCGTCAACGCCTCTGCTTCCGTCTTCAATCAAATTGTCATGCGCGCCGCCCTGCGCCTGCGTGTCCACTACTTGGACCTAAGCTCGCACCTCACACAAAACCCGTTTAAAGCCGAGCAACTGGCCTTCGCCAAGCGTTTTGAAGCAAAGAATAGGCTCGCCCTAATCAATACGGGAGCCGCCCCTGGGCTGACCAACCTGCTGGTCAAGCGTGCGGCGGAAATGCTCGACGAAGTCGAGACCGTCCAGATCCGCCTGTACGAAAGCAGCGAAAGCGACGACCCGATTTCCCAGTGGTCGCCGGAAGGCACCTTTGACGAAGCTATCTCCAATCCGCGAGTCTATCGCGCGGGAAGATTCCACATGGGCAAGCGTTTCGCCGAGCTGGAAAAATTTCGCTTCCCCGATCCGGTCGGAAACGCAAACGTAGTTCTCGCCGCGCAGGACGAAGTCGCTACACTCCCGCATTTTATTCCCATGCAAAACATGGACGTCAAAATCGGCGGCAACGAATTCGATCGCCTGCGCCGCTGGTACAAGCAAGGAAAGCTCTCGAAGTCTCGCGGCATCGTGCGGCACCGCTTTCCGCAAACTCTATCGCCACGCAAAATCGCCTCATTGATTCGCCAGGGCATCTTGCAAAACGCGCGTTTCGCGGCAGTGGTGCTGGTAACTGGAATCAAACGCCGCTCGAAACAGGTACAGCGGCTGCTGATCCGTACCGATTGCTTATTCCCCACTCTGTACCAGATTCGCCAGCAAGGGCTGTACACAACTCCCGTCGCCTATGCCACAGCCCACGTCGCCGCATTGTTTATCAAGTTTTTTCCGCGAGATCTAGCGGGAGTCTTTCCGCCGGAAGCCTTGTCGGTCGAAATCCGGCGCGCCATTATCGCCGGCATCCGCAAACACAGCGTGCGCATCAGCCACAGGACAAACGTGCTGCGCAACAATGAAGAAGACGAGGAATTCTGATGTCTTAGCCCGGAGCGCGTCTTAGGGCCGCGCCTCGAAGATCAAGTTAAAAGGTGTCTGCGTAGCCCGGCGGAAGCGCGTGAATCCGCCGCTCGTCACTACCTCGCGCAGCCGCTTCTCTCCCGCCTGCGCTCCCAGCGCCAATCCTACTTCTTGCGACAAAGACGCCGGAGTGCAAAGCAGCGTCGACGCTCCGTAGAAAGCTCGCCCAATGGGATGAAGATTGTCTTCCAGTTTGTCACCCGCGTTCGGCTCGACAATCATCCAAGTGCCATCCTTCTTTAGCGAACTGCGTACGTGACCCGAAGCGCCCGCGGGATCGCCCATGTCATGCAGGCAATCGAAAAACGTCACAAAATCATAGTCCTTGCCGGGATAATCCTTCGCCTTCGCGATTTCAAATCGAATGCGGTCCGAGAGGCCAGCCTCTTTCGCACGCTGTTTGGCCGTCTCGATCGACTTGTCATGATAATCGAAGCCGACAAACTCAGATTTGGGATACGATTTCGCCATCAAGATAGTTGACGCTCCGAGCCCGCACCCCACATCGGCAACCCGGCCGCCGCTTTTCAACTTCGCGTCGACTCCTTCGAGAGCCGGAATCCACGCAGAAATAAGGTTCGCCGCATAACCAGGCCGAAAAAAACGTTCCGTGCCCACAAAGAGCTCCGGGTTGTGTTCGTGCCACCCCATGCCCTTGCCGCTCTTGAAGCGCTCGGCAATTTGGTCTTCGGATTTCACGGAAGCCAGCGCCAATTGGAATGCGCCGGGAAGAAACGCCGGGCTGTTTTCATCCGCCATCGCAAACGCTTGCTCTTCGCTCAAATGGAATTTTCCGTTCGCGGAATCGTACGTGACATAACCGCCGGCGGCCTGCGCAGACAGCCATTCGCGAATGTAGCGCTCGGCCGTCCCCGTTTTCTTTGCGAGCTCCGCGGGCGTTTGCGCACCGCCCGCTGCAAGCGCTTTGTACAATCCCAAACGATCGCCGATGCGAATCAGCGCCGCATTGAAGGTTGCGCCAAAGTCGACGATGGCCTTGCCGAGAAATTCGTTCAATTTATCTGGATTAATGGCCATAAGTCCTCCGTGGATGGAAGGTCGGGTGAGCGATTGGGCGAGTTTAGGCCGAGTGCTCCTGTGAAAGCAAGCTGTGCCAAACAAGGAAGCTCAGGAGAATCGCGGACGGCTAGAATCTGTAGCCGACGCCGAACGATAGGACCGGGTAGAACTTATAAGGCGACGCGCTCTTGTTGAGCTTGGCCTGCTCCGCGGCGATGTTGCTCTGAATGGTCGGATCAGAGCTGATGGACCGGCAAAACAAGCCGGTGGAGTCGCACGCGCTCCCACTGAGGTTCAGCGTGACGCGCGGCGGACCCTGATACGCGGCGCCAATTTCAAATGAGACGCTGAAATGCCCACTGCGCGGGACCAGATTGCCAATCCCTAAGAGCAGCATCGGCGCGGCTTTGTACACCGAGAGCTTAGCCGTTCCGGTGATCGGATCGGCCGGGTCGCTTACGTAATTCGTGTTGCTCAATGTGAAGGTCTGGCCGCCGGGCACCGAAGCGTTGGCGCTAACTTTGTTGCCGTTGTAGAAAAGCACTCCCGGGCTGACGTGAAACCCCTTTAGCAAGAACAAATCATACGTGGCTTGCGCGGACCGCAGGTCCAGGTTTCCCTTGTAAGTCACGCCGTCTTTATCAAATGAGTGTCCATAGCTGAAAGCGTTGAATCCGAAACGCACGTTGGAACGATGCGAAACAGCGATGGCCACCTCTCCGCCGATTCCCAGCGTCGATACCTTTACACCCACGCCGATCGGAATACGGCCTTCCGACGATTCTTTCGCCGGGGCCGCAGTGGCCGCGGCAGGTGCGGACGAAGAATCCGGCGAATCCGGCATAGCCACCGCGAGGCGAGCCGTCAGTAAGCTAGTCAGCAACAACGACACCGCAAATACGGGGACTCTTCGCATGGTTGCTCCTCAAGAAAGGGAGCTTAGCACCCGGGAAACTTTGGATTTACTAAGTGGCTCTCACGGCTGGTAAAGAGTTACCCCGGCCAAAGGTACAGGCGGAGCTCAAGAATTCAGCAACAGCGGTTCGGGCGGGAGTAGCGGCGGGTTAGCTGTTCCACGTAAAACTCTTCTGCCGTCAATGCGCGCGTCTCGCATCGTCGCGAGGCGAGGGAGCGCAAGTAGCGCTCATAGGCCGCATCGCCGCACCATTCACGCAGGCCGCGCCAAAAACGGCGCGCGAAGCGTCTGACGTTTCTTGCCGCGCGTTCCATCAGTCGTCTCCCTGCGCAATTCCGGAATAGCCCTCCGCCCATTGCGTTTGCACATAGGGTGATTCATGAAGGGCCGATACTCGCCGGCTACTCAGGATCACATACCACTGCACAAGCGCCTCGACGATCAGGACGATGACCATCAACGCAAGGACTGCAGTCACGGCGGCATCTAGCCGCTGATTGAAAATGAGCCGCTGTGTATCCACCAGCTTGGCCGCAGGGATTTTTCCGGCAGCAATTTGCGCCGCAAGCGCATTGGCATACGCCAGAAACCCAATCCGCGGATTCGCATCGAAAATCTTCTGGTAGCTGGCCGTCATCGTAATGATCACCAGCCACGCCATCGGCAGCAGCGTCACCCAAATCCAACGCGTGCGGCCCATCTTCAGCAAAATTGTCGTGGCCACCACCAGTGCCACTGCGGCTAGCAATTGATTAGAAATTCCAAACAGCGGCCAAAGGGAATTGATTCCGCCCAGGGGATCGACCACTCCTTGGTACAAAAAATAGCCCCACATGCCGACTATGATTGCGCTCGAGAGAATCACGCTTGGCATCCACCCAGTACGTCCGAACGGTTTCCAGACGCGACCGCCCAATTCCTGCACCATAAAGCGGCCAACGCGTGTGCCCGCATCCAGCACAGTCAAAATAAACAGCGCTTCAAACATGATTGCGAAGTGATACCAGATACTCAGCAGGCGCTCGCCACCAATCGTATTGGAAAAAATCTGTGCCATCCCGACCGCAAGGGACGGTGCGCCACCCGCGCGGTTCCAAAGCGTCTGCTCGCCCACAGCGTGCGCGAGTCCCGCCATCGTTTGCGCGGTCAGTGGAAAACCCCAGCCGCTAATCGTGGCGGCAGCGGCGTCCGGCGTTGCGCCTACAATGCTTGGAGGGCTGTTGATCGCAAAATACACGCCCGGCGTCATCGCGCACGCCGCCACCATAGCCATCACGCCCACAAAAGATTCCAGCAACATCGCGCCGTAGCCGATGAACCTTGCGTGGCTCTCGCGCAAAATCATCTTTGGCGTCGTGCCCGACGAAATCAGCGAGTGAAATCCACTAATCGCTCCGCAAGCGATGGTGATAAAGCAAAACGGAAAAATCTTCCCGGCAAATACAGGGCCGCTCCCATCAATAAATCGCGTAAGCGGCGGCATCAGCACGTGCGGCCGCACAAAC
>DATBYP010000362.1:0-5455 GCA_036513675.1 Candidatus Acidiferrum sp. | reverse complement strand
GATATGCGCGACATCACCGCATCCATTGTCGACCTAGCCGTCCGCGGCTACATCGTTATCGAGGAGCATCAGAAAGATCGCATGCTCGGACTGATGCACGACAAAGATTACAACTTCATCGTGCAAAAAGGTCGCGCGGAGTGGGAAAAGCTCAAGCCGCACGAACAATCCTTGCTCGAGGGCCTTTTTACGACAGGAACAGTCGGCGAATCTGTTTCTATGTCCAGCCTGGAAAACCAGTTCTATCAGAACTTGCCCGATATCAAGAGCAACATCTTCTCCTCGTTAATCACGCATGGCTATTACAGCCGGCGCCCGGATAGCGTCCGCTCCGGATATCTGGCTGTCGGGTTTATCACTGGTCTTCTTCTGGTGTTTGGTGGCCTGAAGATCGCGGAGAGCCAAGGGATGGCCCCCCTGACGTTCATCGCCGCCGGAGTAATTTCGGGCGCGATCATCGCCGGGTTTGGATGGTTCATGCCGGCGCATACGGAACTGGGAACACGCGCGCTGGAAGGTGTTTTGGGCTTCGAGGATTTTCTCGTACATGTCGAATCCGATCGCTTCAATCGCATGATCAAGACGCCCGAAATGTTTGAAAAGTTCTTGCCTTTTGCAATGGCGCTCGGTGTCGAAAAGAATTGGAGCCGGGCGTTCCAGGGAATCACGACCCAGCCGCCGCAATGGTATCGAGGCTCCTCCTATGGTCCGAACTTCTATCCAATGGCGTTTACCAATGATTTGGGCTACATGTCTTCGCGGGCCAGCAGCGTGATGACTTCCGCGCCGCGCAGCTCGGGTGGTTCAGGCTTTTCCGATGGTGGGGGCTCTTCCGGTGGAGGATTTGGCGGCGGTGGCGGTGGCGGTTTCTAAGCGCTGATCAAAGTACCTTTTGACAAAACATTTGCCGCGAATACAATACCCGCACTCTCCGGCAAGTGTTTAGCTTCAATCCATAAGATTCTCGATTAACAATTCCAACTTTGACCGGAGGAAGCCAAGCGTGTAGGTTTTCGGGCCCATAGTTATTGTCCGTTTGAATTGCAGAACGAAACCAGAAGTGGTGGAGGAAACATGGTGCGGACGCTTACGATTTTCGGGGTCCTGCTTCTCGCTGCGGGAGTGGCGGATGCGCAGAGTTCACCACCCACGGAACAGGCCGAGCAAATAAGGCTGTTGCTCGAGCGAGTTCAACAGTTGGAGCGGCGCGTTACGGAATTGGAAGCACGACCTGCGCCGACTGCAACGGTGTCCGCTGCAAGCGAGGTGCCGGCGGCTCCGCAGACTCCCCAACCACAGGCTGCTCCCGCTGGAACCCTAGCGCACGAGCACGATGTTCAAGAGCAGCCGGCCACAGTCCAACAAATGGAGCAACACTATCCCTCTCTCCAAATCCGTGGATTTGGTGACGTGGACTTTGCAGCTACGGACCAGAAGGGAAGTACGAGCGGCTTCAATCTCGGGCAGCTTGATCTGCACTTGGCTTCCGCGCTGTCGCGCAAAGTCACTTATTTCGGCGAAATCACGTTCAATGCGCAGCCCACGGGCTACACCGTGGAAGTGGAGCGCAATATCATTCGCTACGACTACAACGATTATTTCAAACTCTCCTTTGGCCGCTATCACACTCCAATCGGCTATTGGAACACGGCATTCCATCATGGTGCCTGGCTGCAGACGACCATCAGCCGCCCGGATATGGTGCGAATTGGCGGCACGTTCATTCCCGTTCACTTCGTTGGCTTTCTCGCCGAAGGAAACATCCCGTCAGGCGGCGCGGGTTTGAGCTACAACGTCGGTGTTGGAAATGGCCGAGGCTCCATCATCAGCCGTCCGGGCGACGCGGGGGACGACAACAACAATCGCGCATGGGTTGCCAACATCTATTCGCGCCCCCGGCGATTCTATGGTCTGCAACTGGGCGCGTCCGTCTACCGCGACAAGATCACCCTGGTCGGCCGAGATTTCCGCGAATGGATTACCTCGGCACACCTGGTCTGGACCAAGGAAACGCCGGAATTTTTGGCGGAATTTGCCAATGTGAATCATCGCGCCGTACTGACCGATCTCTCGACGAACAGCCAGGCTTTCTACGTCCAGCTTGGTTATCGCCTGCCTTGGTTTGAAAGGACGCTGAAACCCTACTATCGGTTTGAATACACGCACACGCCTCTCAGCGAGCAGGTATTCTCGAATCAGGATTTGGTAGGCTCAATTCTCGGCGTGCGCTACGACATCTCGAATTATGCCGCTTTCAAAATTGAATACCGCAACAGCAAGCGGGGAATCGCCGACCCGCGAGTGAACGGCTTATTCCTCCAGACGGCCTTTACATTCTGAGCGAGCTGCCAATGAATGCCACTACAAAATGTGTCGCGGCAGTTCTCCTAAGCCTGATTTTGTTGTTCGTCACTTTCGGCGGCCGTTCGTCCGCACAGACCGCCCGAGGCGGTACTGATATTGCCGTGGTCATCCATCCGGAGACGCCGGTGAACGATCTCACGCTCTCTGAGGTGCGCCAGGTTCTATTGGGAGAGAGACAGTACTGGAACGCCAAGCTGCCGGTGGTGCTGCTGATTCGCGCTCCTGTCGCACGCGAGCGCGACGTGGTGCTGCGGGTCATCTATCAAATGACGGAGGCACAATTCAAACAGTACTGGGTGGCCAAGATTTTTCGCGCCGAGGCAGCATCGCCACCGAAGATCGTCTACTCCAACGATATGCAGTATGAACTCGTTTCTGGCATCCCCGGAGCTATAGCATTCATGGATGCCCGCAACGTACGGCCGGGTCTAAAGATTTTGCGGGTCGATGGCCACCTGCCGGGAGACAAGGATTATCCGCTGCACTAGCGTATTCGGATAGCCGGCTATAGCTGGCTTACTGCCTAGCTCGAAAGCTTCATCCGGCGGACGATATCTTTGAAATGCGGGTCCGATCGTACCGAATCGAACATCGGCTCGACGGCAATGGAGACTAGCCCGCTGTCATGTTCTTCGTAGGCTTTTTCGAGCCACTCGACCGCTTTGTCCTTCTGCCCCAGACGCATATATCCCTCTGCGATGCTGTACGAAGAGACGTAGCCGTGCTTTGAAATCTCCGTCAATCCATCCAACCAGCTCTGCTGCACACCTTTGTAACCGAATTTTGCAAAATCCTCGGCAATGGAGGCGGCAAGCTCGGGGCTTCCGGAAAGCGATATGAGTTTTTCCCGTTCCTCGACGGCTTCTTTAAGTTTCCCGGTCTGGGCATAGACTTCCTCGAGCCGCCGACGCGCTGGCGTAAATTTGGCGTCGATGTCGAGGACTTTGCGCAATTGCTCGATAGCTTGATCGCTGCGGTGGGCTAGATAGAGTTGCCACCCCAAGGTTGTATTAGTGATCAGCGACAGCGGATCCAACTCCTGGGCCTTCTTTGTTTCGCGGAGCCCTTCGTCCTGGCGCCCCATGTTGGCCAGGTAGTCTCCATACCAAAGGTGCGCCGTGGCCGAATTTGGATTCAGGTCGATGGCCCGCCGGAATTCTGCTTCTGCGCCGGTCCAGTCCCATTCGAAGTGCTCTTTCACAAGAGCCAGCGAGGTGTGTGCTTCGCCCAGCGTGTCGTCGATTTCCAACGCTTGCATAGCCGCGGCCTGGGCCTTCGGCCATGCTTCGGAGGGCGGCAAGTATCCTGCGTCTCCCAGCAAACTATACGTGTCTGCAAGCCCCGCATAGGACAATGCGTATCTCGAATCCTTTTGCACCGCTTGCCTAAAGTAGTCCGCGGCCTTCTTGAAATCCGCCTCGGTCCATTTATTCCAGTAAAACAAGCCCTGCAAATAAAGCTGATACGCCTCGACGTTTTCCGTGGGCCGCTTCGCCAGCAATTTTCGCTCTTCGCCGGCAAGTTTGGGACGCAACCTGCCATATATGTCTGCGGCAATCTCCTGCTGCACCGACACCAGGTTGGATAGCTTGCGGTTGTATTGCTCGCCCCAGATCTGGCGGCTTTCGCGCACGTCCTCCAGGCTGACGCTGATCATCAGCTCATCGCCGGTTTGAATGAGTCTTCCGGTAAGAATCGCCCTGACACCCATGTCATGGCCCAACTTCTGCGGATCCGTTGGCTGCCCTTTGTAGCGAAACACCGTATTGCGGGACATCACTGAAAGGTTAGGCAGTTGCGAGAGGCTGTTAATCAGGCTCTCCGTGAGCCCGTCACTGAGATACTCCGTTTTCGGGTCGTTGCTTACATTCGCGAAAGGCAAAACAGCAATAGACTCAATGCGTCCCTGAGCGGAACCGTGGAGTGCGCGGTCGCGCAAGCCGCCGATATTCAATGCGAACAAAAGCAGCGCCAGAGCGAGCGCTCCGGCCCAAACAAAGTGAATCCAGGGGCGCTTTGCCGGCTGCTCGGAAGCGGTATCCAAAATAACTTGGAAAGCGCGCGCGGAGTCCGTATCGCGTTTCAACCTTTGCAAATCCGCACCGAGGTCCGCCGCCGTGCGATATCGCAGGCCACGGTCCTTTTCCAGTGACTTATTGATGATTTGCTCGAGTTGCGGAGAAATCGCTGGATTCAGGCGCGCCGCCGGCGCCGGCGCTCTATTGAGAATGGCCTCGAATATAACTCCCGAGGTGTTTCCCGCAAACGCCTGCTTGCCTGTGGCCATTTCATACAGAACGAGTCCGAGGGAAAACAGGTCCGTGCGCTCATCCAGCTCTTCGCCGCGCACCTGCTCCGGAGACATATAAGCCACGGTGCCCATGGAAACGCCCGTGCTGGTCAGATGCGCATCTTGCGTCGTCATGCTGAAAGTGGATCCGGCGTGGGTTAAGGACGCAATCCCTTTGCGCTCCGGCATCAGCTTAGCAAGGCCAAAGTCGAGGAGCTTTACCTGGCCGCGCTCAGTCAGAAATATGTTCGCAGGCTTGATGTCACGATGAATGATGGCCTTGGCGTGAGCAGCCTCGAGGCCGTCGGCCATCTGATGGCCGTATTCCGGCACGCGCTCAATTTCCAGTGGCCTGCCCGAGATGCGATGCTTGAGCGTCTGCCCGTCGAGAAACTCCATGACAATGAAGCTCTGGCCCTCGTATTCGTCGACGTCATAGATGGTGCAGATATGTGGGTGGTTCAGCGACGAGGCCGCACGCGCCTCGCGTTGAAAGCGCTCAACGGCAGGATGATCCTTCGAAAGCCGCTCGGAAAGAAATTTGAGGCAGACATAGCGGCCGAGGCGGACGTCCTCAGCCTTATACACGATCCCCATGCCTCCGCCGCCGAGCTTTTCCAAGACGCGGTAGTGCGAGATGGTTCGTCCAATCATGGGAAGGAAACCGCCAACCGCAATTCATCTTAGGGTGCGGTCTACCGTCAAGTCAACGCGCACTCAATGGTCGGTGTTTTGCGCAGCAAAGCCATAGAATTTCAGTACATCCTGCAGCGCGACAATCCCCTCCAATTTATGCACATC
>DATBYP010000361.1:0-2655 GCA_036513675.1 Candidatus Acidiferrum sp. | reverse complement strand
GAATTTCCTCGTGAAACTTAGCGTGGGGATTTCGCACATTCGGGGCACCGCAGCCGTAAAGATGTCCCTGGTGGAAGCGGAACGCGCTACTCGCGCGGTTTATGAAGGGAAGGGTGACGTGCCCGGTGGCTCGGCCAGCTTACGCGCTGGCTTTGACCTGCAACCCTCGCCGGGCGGTGAGACTAAAGTTGTTTGGCTCGGACAATCGAATGTCGTCGGCCGAATCGCTTCTCTTGCCGGCGGAATGCTCGAGCCGCTCGCCAAGAAGAACGTGCAGAAATTGATTGATGGTTTGCAGAAAGCGCTGGGATAGCGCTACCGATTATGGCAACGAGGCTGCGCACGAAAACAAAAAAGGCGAAGGCTGCGACCGCGAGTAGCCCGGCAAAATGGGTGGGGCAGCCCATTCGCCGCAAGGAAGAAGACCGCCTGGTGCGCGGCAAGGGGATTTTCGTCGACGACCAGAAGTTGATGGGCATGTTGCACATTCGCTTCGTGCGCTCGTCCTATGGCCACGCAAAGATCACCCGCCTCGATGTCTCGAAAGCCGCGGCACTGCCGGGTGTCGTCTGCACACTCACAGGCGCCGAAGTGAAGGGAATGGTGAAGCCGTTCATCGAAATCGGCCCGGATGCCGGACAGAAGATCGCCGACTATCCGATGGCCGTGGACAAAGTGGTGTTCCAGGGAGAACCTGTTGCCGCCGTCGTCGCCGAAACGCGCCTGATTGCCGAAGACGCGGCCGAGCTGGTGGAGGTGGAATACGAGCCGCTCCCGCCCGTTCTGAGCGCGGAGGAAGCCCTGAAGGATGCGAGCCTTGTGCATCCCGAGATGGGCACGAATCGCAATTGGCACGGCGTCTTTGAGTATGGCGACATTGCCAAAGCCTTTGAGCAGGCCGCGCATGTTGTGCACATCGGCCGGCTGCATTTCCATCGCTTCTCGAGTACGCCTTTGGAAAACAATGCAGTGATCGCGGTATGGGACTCGCGGTCGGAGCGCATCGAATATTGGTCCAACAATTCCTTTCCTGCGTTTGCCGCGCAGTTTCTTTCGCCTGCGTTGGGAGTGGGCATCGACCAGATTTTGATGAAGAGTTTCGACATCGGCGGCGGGTTCGGGATCAAGATCACGAACTATCCGTACATGGCCGTTTGCGCTTTGGCGTCCCGCAAGACGGGTGGCCGCCCGATCAAGTGGGCGGAAACGCGCACCGAGCACATGCAGGCCAGCGCGCACGGCAACGAGCGCACGTTTTTCGATACGCGCGTGGCGCTGGACAAAAACGGTGTGGTCACCGCGATCGACTCGCGCCACGTCGATGATTGCGGCGCCTACCCGCGGTACGAGCCGCTCGGATGCGTCATTTGGGCGCAGGTACTGCCCGGCGCGTATCGAGTGAAGAACGTTCGCATTGACATGAATCAAGTGGTGACGAACAAATGCCCCGTCGGGCCGAATCGGGGTTATTCGCGCATGCAGCAGCTCTGGTTCATGGAGCGCATCCTTGATATCTGTGGCCACACCCTGGGAATCTCGAACGACGAGATGCGCCTCCGCAACTATATCCGCAAAGAGGAAATGCCCTACACGACGCCGAACGGTTGCGTCTACGATTCCGGCGACTACGCCGGCATGCTCGCGCTCGCGAAAAAACTGATCGGCTGGGACGAGTGGAAGAAGAAGCAATCGGCGGCCAGGAAGGAAGGGCGCTGGGTCGGAATCGGCATTGGTTCCACACTCGATTCCGGCACGAACAACTTTGGGCAGGCGCAAATCATCAATAATTTCGCTGCTTTTTCTGGCCAATCCAAAGCTGCCAACGTCAAGCTTGATATTTACGGCGAGGTCGTCGTTAGCCTGGGATCGGTTCCGCAAGGTCAGGGACACGAGACGACGGCCGCGCAAGTCGTAGCCGATGTGCTCGTAATTTCTCCTGACCTCGTTAAAGTGAAGCCGGGCTTCGACACTGAGCAAAACGTGTACACGGGCCACACGGGGACGTACGCGAGTCAGTTCGCGGTCACGGGTCTATCTGCGATTCACGGCGCGGCTGTCAAACTTCGCGACGAAATGTCTCGTCTGGCCGCTTGGGCGTTGAAAGCCAAGGAAAAGGATCTGGAATTTGGAATCGGCGTGCAAGGCCCGGAAGTTCGCGATATGCGCACGAAAAAGTCGATAAATTATTGGTCGCTCGCAAATTTGGTGAATGTGAACAATGCCGGCATGCCGGAAAATCTTTGGGACGTCACGCTGAACTGCCGACACGTCTATCACGCGCCATTCCAACTGCCCGATGTAAAGCGGAAGTACGGCAATTTAACGCTGACGTACGCAGCGCAAATTCATGTGGCTGTGATCGAAGTCGATCGTGAAACGTTCCAGCCCAAGATCCTGTCCTACGCCTGCGTCGATGATTGCGGCCGAACGATTAATCCGCGCATCGTCGAGGGCCAGGTCCACGGCTGTACCGCGCATGGTATCGGTGCTGCGCTGATGGAAAACTGCGCCTACGACTCAGACGGAAATTTGCTCGCCTCCACCTTCAGCGACTACACACCGATTACCGCCGTAAATATGCCGGACCTTCTTTATGGCCACATGGAATCGCCTTCTCCGTTTTCGTACAACGGCGCAAAGGGAATGGGCGAAGGC
>DATBYP010000360.1:0-3438 GCA_036513675.1 Candidatus Acidiferrum sp. | reverse complement strand
TAGGGCGCGCTGATCGTGAAGCCGGGCCAGGTAGTCGAGGATGTCAGTCTCGACTTTTTTCGGCTCGGCTTTCGAGTAAATCTGTTGCAGCTCGGCGATGATTTGCTGCACGGAGTGTTTGCCGTCGCAACGCTCGACGATTTCGAGGCTGGGGCCGTTGAGGCGCAGGGCACGTTCGGGCATTAGCAGGACGCGTTGCTGATTGTTTTCGCTGAGGCGGCAGCCGGGAGCTAGTCGGGGATGCGACTGCGGATCGGGCGTCATGCGCTTTTCTCGCTGGGCACGAAGGCGCCTGGTGGGGGCCAGCCGGGATTTACGTAGGCGAAATAGAGGGCGTCGAGTTGAGCCCAGAGGATGTCGCACTTTGCGCGGAGGGCGGCGTGAGCTTGGTCTTGCTGTTCGCGGGTGCTCGCGTGCTTGACGACCCAGGCCAGCGCGAAGTCGGCGTCTTCGGGGGCTTGCGTTAGCCGGCCGGTGAAATAGTCGAGGCCGCTTGTGAGCGAAGGATAATGCTGACGCAGGCGATCCATGCGCAGGACGATCAGTTTTTTCGAGAATAGCTCGGTTAGGGAAGAAGCTACGGCTTCGAGGTGCGAGCGCGTGGAGACGAAATCGACGTAGGCCTGAACCGCGTAGCGCGTGGCGGGAAGGATGCCCTCGCCATTTAGGGCTTGCTGGCGGTGGAGGCCTGTGGCTTCGACCAGGCGCAGCCATTTTTCGATGCCGCCGGGCTTGGTGCCGTCTCCATCGTGATCGAGGATGCGTTTGCGCCATGCTAGCCGGAAGGCGGGATCTTCGCTGCGCGCGAGAATTGCGGCGTCTTTGATGGGGATGCGGCTCTGGTAGTAGTAGCGATTGAGCGCCCAGGCTTGCAGTTGGCCGCGCGTGAGTTTTCCGTCATGCATCAGGAGATGAAACGGGTGCTTGTGGTGGTAGCGCTCTTCTCCGATGGCGTGAAAGCCGGCGATGAATTCGGCTTCGGAGAGCGGCGGCCGGTCGGATTTGGCGGCGACGATGGTCATAACTCGAATTCCATTCCATCGTAGGCGATTTCGAAGCCGGCATCCAGCGCGGCGCGATGCTCGGGGCTGTCTTCGTCGAGGACGGGATTGGTGTTGTTGATGTGGATCAGAATTTTTCGGCCCCTTGCGTTTTTCGGGAATTGCGCGAGCAGGCCGTCAGCGCCGGATAGGGGTAAGTGACCGATTTCGCGAGCGGTTTTTTTGCTGCGGCCGGTTTTTATCAGCTCGTCGTCGCTCCAGAACGTTCCGTCGATCAAGACGAGGTCGCTGGAGGCGGCTGCTTTGGTCCATTCGGAGTTTCGGCCGGAGAGAGACGGCGCGATAAAGATACTCTTTCCTTTTTGCTCGAACACGAAGCCAAGCGAGGCGTCTTCCGCGGCGAGAGTGCGCTGAAGTTCTTCGCTTACATAGTCGGGGTAAGAGCCGCCTAGCGGCGTGGTGACGCAGATGAAGGCGGGGGCTTCACCGGGGCTCTCCGAGAGATGACAACCAAGGCGTCCTGTGCTGGAAAGCACTTGCCACTGCACGGGTGGGTCGGCGCGGTCGAGCACGCCAAAAATCTTGTTTTCCTTTTTCAGGATGCGTTGCACCGCAGCGGCAGCAAACACGAAAAACGATTGAAATTCGCGCAAATGGAGAAGGCCCATCACGGAGTCAACGTCGGCCGAGGGTATGAAAACGCCGGCTATCGGGGAGTGAGTTTCTGAGTTGGCCTGCGGAGCCAATTCTGGTGTGGCGAGTAGTTGTGCCCGCAAATCCGGACTGGCGGATAACAGGAACCAGATTTTCGAATCAGGGTCCGGGGAGAAAGCAATTTGTGTTTGCGTGCGAGCGCGACCGTGCTGGGTGCCTTCGCGGAAACGGGAACAGTTCAAGCAGGCGCAATTCCACTGTGGAAAGCCGCCCCCCGCCGCTGAGCCGAGAATCTTAACGCGCATACACGGACAACAATTGGTGTGCAGGGCGAGATTTTCTTCGGGGAAATTGCGAATACAAAACAGCCCGCTTCAGAAAGCGGGAGCTACTGGCGCGTTCTTGAAAGGTTAAAGTTCTGCGTTGGCGTACGAGCTGATTTCGCAGTTCAGGTCGATCTCTTCGTGCTGAGGGGTAACCCATTCCATGAGAGAGGCTCCTTCGAGGAGTTCAACTACAAGCAAAAGCATAGCACGCGATCCAGGAAAGTAGAAGAGGGGGAAATCTGGTAGGCGGCGGCGCTGGTGCGAAGTGGCACAGGGAGCTGCTGCGGTGGGAGAGCAGCCAACCGGGACGGCCGAGGAGCGATAGAAATTAGTGTTGGCTCATAAATAAACGCTACACCACTAATAGGATTCTTCCGAACCTCGAAGCGCAAGTTATCGTGGTGTTTTCCTGCACATTTTCATACTGCTGTGTGCTCAAGTTTTTATGAACGAAGTTGCGTTTTCCTCTTGACAACCCGAAAAAGCGGCCTATCATGTGGACAAAAGTGGGGCAAAGTGGGCAACAGTAGAATATCGTAGAACAAAGTAGGAAGTCCTAGAGGGCTGTGGTGCAACGGGGCATTCGATACCACTTCTTCTTACTGACGGGCCATTCCTTAATCCAAGGGACGGTCCAAGACGGGGCACATGACGCTGCGGGGCAACTGTCCGGCGAAAGTCGACGAGAAGGGTCGTCTCAAAATACCCGCCGTGTTTCTGGATGCCTTGAAGGAGTACGGCAGCCAGTTTTACATCACCAGTCCAACGGGCGAATCAGCGCGCATTTATCCGATGAAAGTCTGGTCGGAAATCGAAGACAAGCTGGCGAAAGTGTCTTCGCAGAATCGCGCCAAGCGCAAATTTTTAATGCGAACAAGCTATTACGGGCAAACGGTCGAGCTGGATGGGCAGGGCAGGGTCTTGGTTCCCGCGGTTTTGCGCGAATCGGCGCAGATGAAGGGCGAGGTGGATGTATTCGGGAACCTCGATCACCTCGAGGTGATGAACCATACGCGAATCGTCGATAGCTTGAAGAACGAGCCGTACACGAGCGAGGACGACAAGGCGCTGGAAGATTTGGGGATTTAAGCGGGGAATTGGCAAGTGCCAAATGGCGAGGGGCGGGCGAGGAGAACAGAGCCGCACACGCCGGTAATGTTGGATGAGGTGCTGGAATGGTTGCGCGTAAAGCCGGACGGAACGTACGTGGATGCAACGCTGGGAGCCGGCGGGCACTCGGCGGCCATCGCGCAGAAGCTGACCTCTGGTCGGCTAATCAGCTTGGACCGGGACGCACAGGCGCTGGAACTGGCGCGGGAGCGGCTGAAGATCTTTGGGGAGAAGGTGACGCTGGCACCGGCGCCGTTCTCGAGGATTGCGGAGGTCGTGCACGAGTTGGGGATTCCCGGGGTGGACGGGGTCTTGGCCGACTTGGGAGTTTCGAGCATGCAGCTTGA
>DATBYP010000359.1:0-7018 GCA_036513675.1 Candidatus Acidiferrum sp. | reverse complement strand
CAGGGAGACACGACGACCGCCTTTGCAGCGACGTTTGTTGGTTTCCAACATCGCGTGCGCGTTGGCCACGTAGAAGCAGGGCTCCGCACGGGTGATAAGTGGCAGCCTTTTCCCGAAGAAATGAATCGCCGTCTCGTGACGGCTTTGGCGGATTTACACTTCGCGCCGACGCAACGTGCGGCGGAAGCGCTCTTTAGGGAAGGAGTGCCGCCGGATCGACTTCACATGACGGGAAACACGGTGGTGGACGCGTTGCAGGAAATCTTGAAGCGGCCGGGAAGCTTTGCTGACCCACAGCTGAAAGCGCTGAGCGGAAGAATCGTTCTGCTTACGGCTCATCGGCGGGAGAACTTTGGAGACCGCCTGGAGCAAATCTGTTTAGCTGCGAAGGATTTGCTGCATAGGTTCCCAGACATAACCCTGGTCTTCGCTGTGCATCCCAATCCGAATGTAAAGGCGATGGCGCAGCGCTTGCTTGGGGACGATCCGCGAGCTGTGCTCACGGGGTCATTGCCATATCCGGATTTCGTGCACCTCATGAAATCGGCAGATCTAATTTTGTCGGACTCGGGTGGGGTTCAAGAAGAAGCGCCGACCGTGGGGACTCGTGTGTTGGTCCTGCGAGATGTCACAGAGCGGCCGGAAGCTGTGGAGTCCGGGTGGGCTACGCTGGTTGGCACCGCGCGAAAAAAGATCGTGGAGGAAGCCGCCGCTTGCTTGGAAAATGACAAGCCTGTAGGCTTGATTTCGAAGGGGAATCCGTTTGGCGATGGTCAGGCGAGTGCCAGAATAGTGCGCGCACTGCAGGAATGGCAATAACTACGACTTAGTACTGCGCGCTCGCAACTTACCTGCAGAGCGCCTCGATCAGCTTTTCCTTGCTTTTCTCGGCGTATGACGTCAGGGCGTCGAGGGACGCCACATAGCCGCCCACCGCTGCCGCCGCGAGCAGTGCAAATGCTTCAGCGGGCAGCCAGACGTCGTCGGTCCATCGCCCTAGGGCCAAAACCAGCGAGCTGATTCCAAAAAGCAAGATCTGCGCGCCGAACGCCACGAGCACGGCCATGCCTGATTGTCGCTGGCCATGTAGCTGGCCAAAAGCAAGCTTGCGGGGAAAACTCAACGAAGACCAGTTGGCGATCGACAACTGCCCGACCACGGTAAAGATAATCGCCGCCACGGTCGCGGTAAATACCGGCGGGGATGGCAATCCCACACGATAGTAAAAAGCGACGATGCACAGCGTGAGCTCCGTTGCGATAAGACAAACCTGCACCAAATTCTTAGCAAGAAAGACGTTGCGAAATTGCAATGGCGCCGTGAAGTACGTTTGCACGCCGGCATTTTCGTAGGCGAAGCTGTTATAGGCTGGAGTCATCAAAATCAAAATGATGTAGCCCATTAAGCCAGGGAAGAACAAGTCCGGAGAAATACCTTTCCCGCCGGAAAAATGAAACAGCGACGCTTGCGAGATCAGCGCAAACACCAGGATAGGCGGCAGGAGGAGTAACATAGCAGCAAAGCCGTTGCGGAGCAGATATCGGAATTCCTTGCGAACGATGGCGGCGACTTGCGGCGAGAGTAATCCGAGCGCGTCCGCTCCCGCTTCGCGACTTACTCTTCTGCGAATGGTCCTTTCGGGCGTGGGAGTTTCGCTCAGCTCCTCGCCGCGATACTGGGCCGCGAAGCGCAGCCTCAACAGTCCGCTAAAGAATCCGGCATAACACGTGATTCCTGCCACTCCGAGTAGGAACGCCTGGTAATTTCCGGCCGAGGCACCTCCCACCGCCCTGCCTGCCAGCGACGCTGGAAAATACGCAAAGTAAGGAAGAAGGGATACAAGCCAGGGACCGGCAGTATTTCCGTAACGATTCGCCAATGGCCCAACCAACTGTAGCAATACCATGAGCAAAATGAAGCCGGCGAAAAAGAGCTCTCGCGAGCGACGCCGCGCCAGCAGGCGTTCCATCCACGAGCCAAGCAAGCGTTCCAATGAAACGTTGAATATTACGAAAAGCGCGGTCACCAGTAGGATCGGCGGCAGTAAGGTGAGTTTCGCAGCGGCGGCGCCGCAAATGATCGCAAGCAGCCAGCACACTGCGGCTAGGCCAGTGAAGTCCGCCAATCCGTACGCCAAGCCGATTATGTAGAACGCGCCAAACTTCAGCGGGAAACGCAACAGCGCGCGGAAGTCGAACGAGGCTCCGAAGCCAGCCGCCACGATGGGAAAGAGCTGCCACCACAAAAAAATGGCCCAGAAAAACAAGCCGAGCCACGTGGTTCGCCTAGTGGATACGAAATCGTAAGCACCACTAAAAAAAGCAACGCACAATCCGATCACGACGACGCCGGCCAGCAAGGCGACGATGATCAGCCCGAGCAGATCGAGCCGGTTTTGCCTACGCCGCAAACCATTGTGCAGCATACGCCAGCGCAACCCGGCAATCAGGCTGATTTGCTTCAGGATTCCCACCGGCTGCGCTACGTCAGCCACGAGAGCTCCTCGATTTGTGCGCGCTCCGCGCCGCTCTGGCCCACAATCGAGAGGAAAATCTGCTCCAGGGTCGTCTTGCTGCCTTCCTCACCGGCGATCCCCGCACGCAATTCTTCTATCGAGCCCTGCGCCACCAGCCGACCCTGGTGAATGATTCCCACGTGGCTGCACAGGCGCTCGACGATCTCCAGCACGTGCGAAGTAAGAAAAATTGTCACGCCGCGCGCCGTCATGCGTCCGAGCAACGCCTTCAACGCGCCCGCGGCCAACGCATCCACGCCCTCGAAAGGCTCATCCAGAAAAAGAATGCGCGGCCCGTGAATCACCGCGGCAGCCAGCGCCAGCTTCTTCTGCATCCCGTGCGAATAGTCCGCAATCATGGACTTCGGCCGATCCGCAAGCTGCATGAATTCCAGCAGCTCCTGTGTGCGCTGAAGCGTGGTGGCGTGGTCGAGTCCATACATCCTGCCGACAAAATTCAGAAATTCCGCCCCGGTCAGGCGCTCGAAAAGTCCCATGCCTTCCGGCACGACGCCAATCTGCCGCTTCACGTCGACCGTTTGGGAGGAAAAATCCAGACCCAGCAGTTGCATGCGCCCGGAAGTCGGCGCCAGCAACCCGGTCAGCATCTTGATGGTCGTGGATTTACCCGCGCCGTTAGGTCCCAGAAAGCCGAAGAATTGCCCTGCCGTCACGCGCAGATCGACATTGTCCACCGCGGTGAGCGCGCCGAAGCGCCGCGTGAGCTTCTCTGTCACAATGGCCAATTCGGTCATCAATTTCCTCAGCGCTGATTTAGTCCGCAACAAAAACTCTAGCACGAACGGACTGCGGCTCAGGCGCGACACACAAAGCGCGAACACACCGCTGAGCAATACTTTTCAGACGGAAGTCTTTTGCGGAGTCGGCGCAACACCGGCAAGCTGCGGTTCTTTTGCTGGGAACGCTGCGAGCACCGCCGGCAACTCCACACGAAAGACGGCGCCGCCTTGTTGCGAGTTGTAGCAAAGAATCTTTCCGGCGTGCTCTTGCAGGATGCCGAAGCAGATGCTCAAGCCCAGGCCCGTGCCTTTGCCGACAGGTTTCGTGGTGTAAAAGGGGTCGAATACGCGCTGCGGATCCTTGATGCCCGGTCCTGTGTCAGAGAAAAGAATCACCACATTGCCGCGATCGCGAATGGTCTTGATGATCAGCACTCCGCCTTCGCTTGCTTCCATCGCGTCGATTGCGTTGTTGACGATGTTAAAGAATACCTGCAGCAATTGATTGCCGTCTCCACGGACGCCCGGCAGCACGGATTCCAATTGCAGCTCGATGCGCGACTTCGATGCGCGCAAATCCAGCGCGCGCAGTTGCACAGCATTGGTGACCACCGTATTGATGTCCAGCAACGTGCGTTCAGGTGGCACTTGCCGCGCAAATCTCAGCAAATTGGCCACCAAGGTCTTGGTTCGGCGCGCCTGATCGCGAATCTTTCCTGCGGTGGCGCGCGCCTTTTCCGGCAATGTTGGATCATCCGCCAGAAGATCCGAAAAACCCAAAATCGCCGCCAGCGGGTTGTTGATTTCATGCGCCGCGCCCGCCGCCAATTGGCCCAACGAAACCAGCTTTTCCGTCTGCACCATTTGTGCTTGCAGCCGTTGCAAGTTTTCGATGGACTGCTCCGACTTCGACAACAGTCGCGCGCGATCCGCGTCCGCCATGTGCGTTCGCCAGAAAACAAGGCAGGCAATCGGCACCGAAGCGATCAGCGTCGTCATCAAGCGAAAATCGCGTACCTCCGGCGCATCATGCTCGAAGCGCAGCGTGAAAATCGCGAATAACGGCAACGAAATGACCGATGCCATGGCCAAACGCGCGGACCACACACTTTCGCGTGGCTTATCGTCTTCGTCAGTTCCGCTGTCTTGCGGACTGTCCAGTTCTGCCCGTTTTAGATAAGCGACCACGCCCGCCAGCCCAAACCACAAAAAGGACGAGATCAGCGGCAGATCGTAAAGGCTGCCTGTCGAATATTTGTGCATGCTGATGGCCACATTGATGGTCAGGGAGGAAAGCATGTACATGGCCGCGCCACCAAACAGGTTGGCGTACACCACGCGCCACGCGCCCTTAGCCTTCAGCCACAGCACGCCCAGCCCAACAACGATCACCATGTTCTGGACATTGGTGACCATATCGAAGTTGTAGTTGTACTGCCCCTCCGACGGCGTGGCGTACATCCAGGGGAACACAATAAATGCGTATACGAACATCCACCACGTGAGCAGGAGGACGAAATTTAAATAGCCAAACTGCAGCCGCACTTCGCCGCGCTTGCGATGTGGCTGCAGCGCCAGCGCGGCCATGATCGGAATACCTTTGAGAAAAAAGATGACGTCTCCACCATTGATCGTGGGCATCGACTGGTGTTGGTACACCTCGTAATACGTCCACTCAAATTGGCCGATCATCCACAGCGTGCAACTCAGTGCCAGCAGCATCCAGAAGATGTTGCGGCGCCAGTGCGGCGTACCTGCATTGAGCAAGAGCCCGGCATTGGCGAGCAGCGGCACAATACACTGCAGAATATTTGCGAAAGTGGAGACGGCCTGAGGATGTCCGGCAAGCCCGAGCGACACGAGCGCATAGATGCCCAGCACCGCCAGCCATAGTCCCACCAAAATGCCGATAATTCGGGAAGAGGACATACTCGTAGTTCAGGCTATTTTAGAAGGGAATGTCGGTTGCTTGGAAACGCGTTCCTTTGCGGATAGCTAAACGATAACGGCGCTCTTTATTTTCGCCCCACGGAGGCTACTCCGGGCAAGCCGCGCCCCCAGCGATCCAGATCTTCATCTGCGCCACGGTCTCCGGCCGGGAAAGCGGCGGCAGGCTCCGCCCCTCACCGGGATTCCAACCCCAGGCCACCAGATCATCGTTGGCGACGTGGTCGAATAGCTTTTCCAGCGACCGCCCGCCATTCTGCTTCGGATCCTTGAGCTGCCTGCACAGTTCAGCCGCCGAGCGCCCGACAGAAACCATCTTGTGTTCTGGGGGCGGCAGCGCCCACTTCGGACTGCCGGGCGGCATATGCGCCCCAGGGAGGTTTGTCGTCTGGTGGCAGGTGTCGCAGCGCATCGCCGTGACCCCGCGACCATCCGTGCCGCGCTTCACGTTTTGCAGGTGCACATGGCCGTCATCTCCCTGCAAAGGAACATCGCCCGCCGGATGACAGTTCTGGCATCGCGGAGAAGTCAGCACGCGGTAGACCTGCAGAAATGCCGCACGTGAGGCCGCCGCATCCGGTTTCTCGGCAGTTTGTGCAGTCAGTGAACGTGCGAGCAATCCCAGAAAAAGGGCACTGCCAAGAATTAACAAGGCGAGATGAAATCTGCGGCTCCGACGCGTCATGAGTAAAAAACCTCGTTGACTGTTAGAGGGCACTCTCATGATCTTGCTCCCGCGGTTTCAGCCAAGTCACTCGCGCGAATGGGCAGGCGGCGAATGCGTTTACCTGTGACCGCAAAAATCGCATTGGTCAGCGCCGGAGCCACGGGCGGTACGCCAGGCTCCCCTACTCCGGTTGGATTAGCGCTGCTAGGAACAATGTACACTTCAATTTTCGGCGACTCGAAAATTCGCAGCATCTGATAATCGTGGAAATTGCTCTGCTCGACTTTGCCATCTTTCAGTGTAATCTCCGTTTTCAGCGCTGCGGTCAGACCAAAAATGATCCCGCCTTCCATCTGCGCCTTCACTGTGTCCGGATTAATCACCATGCCGCAATCCACGGCGCACACCACGCGATACACGCGCACACTGCCGTCCTTGGCAACAGACGCTTCCACCACCTGCGCCACATAACTGTCGAAGGAAAAGTGCCCGGCAATCCCACGGCCCACTCCCGGCGGCAGTCTCGATTCCCAATTGGCCTTCTGCGCCGCAAGGTCCAGCACCGCCAACATGCGCGGCTGATTCGCCAGCAGCTTCCGCCGCAGCTCGTAAGGATCCTTTCCGCCCGCATGCGCCACTTCGTCGAGAAACGCTTCTACGGAAAAGCCCGTGTGCGAGTGCCCCACTGATCGCCACCATTGCACGGGGACGCCGATTTTGGGGCTGTGCAAGTCCACTTGCAGATTGGGAATGCCATAAAGCAGATCCGCGGCGCCTTCGACCGAAGTGCCGTCCACGCCATTCTTGACCATGAACGATTCGAACAGCGTCCCTTGCATAATCGATTGGCCCACGATCGTGTGCGTCCAAGCGACCGGTTCGCCGTTTGCGTCCAGGCCTGCTTCGAAGTGGTCGTGCCACATCGGCCGGTACCAGCCGCCCTTCAAATCGTCTTCGCGTGTCCACACCACTTTCACGGGCGCCTTGGCAACTTTCGCGACGCGCACCGCTTCGCGTACAAAATCCGAATCCGGATTCGCACGCCGCCCAAATCCGCCGCCCAGCAGCATGGTGTGTATCTGCACTTTCTCTGGAGGAAGCCCCGCCACCTGTGCCGCACTCGCGCGGTCCACTGTTTCGAACTGCGTT
>DATBYP010000358.1:0-28148 GCA_036513675.1 Candidatus Acidiferrum sp. | reverse complement strand
CGCGGAGCCGAGGTCGTTGCCGAGGCTCAGCCCCTCTTCGACGATGCGGGTGCTGCGCTCCATGTTTTCGACCGCTTGGCGCGCCTCGCGCTGGATGCTTTGGATGAGGTCGGCGATTTCCTTGGTGGACTGCGTTGATTTCTCCGCCAGTTTGCGTACCTCGTCGGCGACGACGGCGAAACCTAGCCCATGCTCGCCGGCGCGGGCAGCTTCGATGGCCGCGTTCAACGCCAAAAGGTTAGTCTGCTCCGCCAAATCATCAATCACTTCGATGATTTTGCCGATGTCGTCGGCGCGATGGCCCAAAACATTGATGATTTCCGCGGAGGACTGAATAGCGTGGTTCGTGCGATTGAGACCGTCGGTTGCTTTCTCCATCGTGGAGATGCCGTTGACCACTTCTTCGCGCGAGCGATTGGCGATATCGAGCAAGACCTTCGCGGTATCCGCAACGCGATTAATCGAAGTAACCATCTGATCGATGGAAGCGGAAGTTTCCGCAACGCTGGAAGCCTGCACCTGCGTGTTTTTCACCACGTTCTGCACGTTGATGCTCATTTCATGCATGGTGCTGGTAACTTCTTCAATCGCAGAAGACGCCTGGACGCTCACCTTGGCTGATTCGTCGGCCGCGCCGGCAACCTGGTTCGATCCAGCGGAAACCTGGCTGGCGGAGTCGCGCGTGGTACGCACGAGATCCTGCAGACCGTGGGACATGCGCAGGAAAGCGTTGCCCAGCGTGTCGCGCTTTGAACGCGGAACGACTTCGACGCTGAGGTCGCCTTCGGCAACGGCCATGGAGACGCCGGCCATTTCCTTTAGATACGCGACCATATTGTTAAATGTAGTGGCCAGCGCACCGATTTCGTCGTTGCGATGGATATCGATGTTTTGATCGAGATCACCGGAGTCGCCGATTTCGCGGGCGACGGTGATCAAGTGCGTCAACGGCTCGGTAATGGATTTCGCGGTGTAGAAGGCGACGAACAAACCTGCGAGAACCGCGGCCAGCGTCCCCAGCGTGGTCAGGCCGGTAGTAAACTTGCTCGCCGTTGCAGCCGATTTCGTGGAGTCATCGAGGGCCTTTGTGATATCGACATTCGTTTGATCGAGAACGGCTGACGACTTGACGAGCCACGACGCCGGATCTTTTTGCAAATAAAAAATCTGGAGATCCGAAACGGTGGCATCCCCTGAATCGACTTGGTGCCGCTTGGCCAAAAGGGGCTTGGCGAAATTATCGGCCCAGCTTGCTTCCGTTCCCTCCACTTGGATAAGAGCGGTGCGCAGGAGATCGTTCCCCGCCTGAGACTCGCCGCGCTTCATAATTTCGTTGACGTCCTGAAGTCCGCGAGTAACTTTTTCCTCGTCGCGAGGGTCGCCGCTGAGCAGAAAATTGTTGAGGTTCAGCCGGTTCAGCATGATTTGATAGCGCACGGACTCGATGGCACGCACGCTTTCCAGAGCCATTGAGGCATCCTTGCGCGCTGAACTCTCTTTAAATCCAGCGATCAGATTCACGCCTAGCAAAATCAGTAGGATCGAAAGTATCGATCCGAATCCAAGATAGAGTTTCCTGCCGATCGTCATCGCGAAAAACCTCCGCTCCCCAACCAAACGCCCCGTTGAAACCGGGCCGCTCCTGCCGCACCTCAAGCACCTGCATTGAATTCAAATTCGACTAACTGTGTGGTTTCCTCCGGCGCGGCGGCGAATTTCCACTCTTTCACCGCTTCGATGCAAGCCTGCACCAGAAGCGGATGCCCGCCCAGTGCACGCGTACTCTTCACGCGCCCGTCCGGAGTGATGATTACTTCGATCTTTACCTTGCCCGACACGTTCATGCGCTTGGCGAGTTCAGGATACGTGGGGGCAACCTTCGTCTTGACCTTGCGCTTGCCCTCCTCCGAACCGGACTGCGCGAGTGCGTGCGTTCCCAATGCCGACGACAGCGCCAAGCCCACCAATACTTTGCGAATCCACCGGGGTCTCATCGACACCAACCCTCCTCTGAATGGGATAACCCAGCGGTAGAGAAGGCACGTGCGTTGCCAGCGCTCTGTGGCGCGAGAGAGCCCCGTAGCCGGATATGAGCTTCCGCCCAACCACAACGCAACAGTAGAGTTAGAGGGATTTGAGCGTTGCGGCACTTGCGCGGACTGCCGCGCGGGTTGTCTCAGCAAACGGGGATTGCGTCGGTACGGGTCTCACGCTGAGACGTGCCGGCGATATCCCCGTCAGGTATGGTGGTCGATTCGGCAACACACCCGCGACGCGTGATTGACTCAGATTGAGATAGCCCAGTAGCGTGGTAGGGCGTGGTAATCGTCAAATTGAGACGCCAGCACGCCTCTCATCAAAAATGCCCCGAGCGAAACCCATCCAGAAAACGCCGCGAGCTGCGGCGCGGCACAACTCGGCCGCTGCAGCGTCTCGCGCGTTGAGCGATCACGCCGGAGAGTTGATGGAGTTGGCGGTGGATGCGGCGCAGTCGCGCCACTTGCCGGGTTTTCTTGAGCGATTTGCCGAGCGCGCTGCGCGCATGCTGTCGGCAGAGTGGTGCGCGGTGATGGTCTTTCGCGGACGCGAGACGGATTCCTATCAGACTTCCAATGACAAAGCGCGGCCGGATGCGGCGCAGCACACTGCGCTGGTCCTCTTTGCGCGCGAGCTTGCTAAAGACATTGAGGCGCGACCGCTGGACGCGTCCGGCAGTGTTGGCGAGGTAGGAAAAGGCAAAGTGGCTGTTTTTGTCCCCATCACCGCGAGCGATGCCGAGAGCCTTGGTGCGATTTGCCTTGTCAGTGGGAAAAAAGCGCCAGGCGAGGCGGACCAGCGGCTCTTACGGGCGCTGGCCAGCCATGCGGCGCTGTCGCTCGAGAATTTTCGGCGATTTTCGCAATTGGAGCGCTCGAAGCGCCAGTGGGTGGAAGATATCGATGCGATCAGCGACTACATCGTGGTGCACGATCGCTCCTGGCGTGTGGTCCGCACGAATCGCTCGCTGGCGTCGCACCTTGGAGTGCCGCCGGTGGCGCTCGTCGGTGAGGCGATGAGCAGCTTACGACAGATCGCGGAAACCGGAAGCGACCTTCCCTGCCCGTTTTGCCGCGATACAAAGCAGTCGCGCGAAGAATATGTTGTCGCTTCGCCGGAGCGAATTTTTCTGGTGTCGACGTCGCGCACACCGGGCGTTTCGGACGACGATACGCGCACGATCCACGTTTTGAAGGACATTACCGATCGCCGCGAAGCGGAGCGGCGCTATCGCGAACTATTTGACAGCATTCAGGAAGGGCTGTTTTTCGCGACGCCGGACGGACGATTTCTGGACGTAAACGACGCCATGGTGCGCATGCTTGGTTACGACGCGCGCGACGAATTGCTGCGCGCCGATGTCGGGCCGCACTTATATCCCGCAGCGGCGGCGCGTGAACGATTCTTGCAGGCGCTCGCGGAACGCGGCGTTCTGCGCAATTACGAAGAGACCCTGCGCCGCAAAGACGGCACGCTGCTGCACACCCTGCAAAACATCACGGCGGTGCGCGATTCGCGCGGAAATATTGCGCAAATTCGCGGGCTGATGCTGGATGTCACCGAGCAAAAGACGTTCCAGTCGCAATTGCAGCGCGAGCGCGACTTCAACCAAAAGATTCTGAATACCACGCAGAGCATGATCCTGGTGCTGGATACTGCCGGCTTGATCAGCTACGCGAATCGCCGCTGCTTTGAAGCCGGCTATCGCGAAGACGAACTGATCGGCCACCGCTTGGTGGATTGGGTGGAAACTTCGCATCGCAACGATTTCGAGGCCGCGCTGGAAACGACGGCGCACGGCCAACAAGTGGAAAATCTGGAGCTCCGCGTGCGCCGCAGCGACGCTTCCATGGGCCATTTCTCGATTAGCTTGAGCCCCATGCGCGACGAGCAGAATACAGTCAACAGCGTGGTCGTGGTGATGACGGACATTACCGATGCAGCGTTGCTGCAAGCCAAGCTGGCGCACTCGGAAAAGATGGCTACGATCGGCCGGCTCGTTTCGGGGGTAGCCCACGAGGTAAATAATCCGCTCGCCGCGATTCTCGGCTTCACCGATTTGCTGCTGGAGAATCCGCAGGTTCCGGACAACGCGCGCGAAGATTTGCAGATAATTTTGCGGGAGACGCAGCGTACAAAGGACATTGTGCAGGATTTGCTGAGTTTTGCGCGGCAGCGCCCGGTGCAGCGCGAACTGGTGCAAGTGAACAGCGTGCTTCGACAAACGATCAAGTTACGAAGCTATGATTTCGCCAGCCACGGCGTAGAGGTCGTCGAGGAATTCGATGAAAGGCTGTCGCCGGCACTCGGCGATTCGCAGCAGTTGCAGCAGGTTTTCTTGAACATCCTCAACAACGCGTATGACGCAGTGCAAGAGTCTGGCCAGCGCGGGCACATCGCTATCCGCACGCGGCTGCGGGGTGAATCCATTGAAGTGGCCGTGACGGACAACGGGACCGGCATCGCGGACCCGGAGCGCATCTTCGACCCTTTTTACACGACCAAGCAGGCGGGCAAGGGTACAGGGCTGGGCTTGAGCATTTGCTACGGCATCGTGCGCGCGCACGGAGGCGAGATTTTGTGCTGGAACAATTCCGAGCAACGCGGCAGCACGTTTGTCGTGCGAGTCCCGGTGGCGAATGACGCTAGTGTTGCTGCCGCGCTGGCAAAAGAGGCCGGGAGATGACGGCCCAGACACAGGCGGGTGTCGCGCCCATTCTGCTCATCGAAGACGAGCCTTCCGTAACTGCATTCCTGCGCGCCGCGCTCGAGCGTCATGGATACGCGGTCGCCAATGCTTCTTCCGGCGCGGAAGGCCTGAAGATGCTGAGCGGTGGAAACTACTCCGGGGTGATTTCCGACATTCGCATGCCTGGTGCTGTGAACGGCGCGGAAGTACACGCCTGGATTCAGAAGAATCGGCCGGAACTGTGCGCGCGGATCATCCTGATCAGCGGAGACACCGCCAACAGCGAAACGCAAGCTTTTCTGGCGCAAAGCGGCACACCCTGCATCGAGAAACCCTTTCGCGTCCAACGACTGCTGGAGATTGTGGAGAAAACCTTCGGGAAACCATGAGCGAAGAACTGAAAACACGTTTACTGGTGGTGGATGACGAGCAAAGCATCCGCCGGTTGTGCATGACCATCGGCAATTCCCTGGGCTTCGCTTGCGCCGAAGCGGAAAGCGCCGAGGCTGCTCTCGCGCGCCTCGATGCAGAAATACCAGACCTGGTGCTGACGGACCTTAAGCTCCCCACGCAGTCCGGCGTCGAGTTGCTGCGGCAAATCAAGAGCCTGTTGCCGCGCGCGGAGGTGGCCATCATGACCGGCCACGGCTCCATCGAATCCGCAGTGGACGCCATGAAGCTGGGCGCTTACGACTACATCGAAAAACCGTTTCGCGTCGAGAAAATGCGTTTGCTGTTGCAGCGCATGGCGGAAAAGGTCCGCCTGGTCACCGAAAATGCGTTTTTGCGGGAGCGCGTTAGCACCGAGGAAAATCTCGACGGCATTATCGGCACGTCAGCCAACATCCAAGACGTCCTGCGCATGATCTCCCGCCTGAAGGACACGCGCACTCCGGTGCTGATTTCGGGCGAGAGCGGCACCGGAAAGGAATTGGTGGCACGCGCCATTCATTTTCGCGGCACCATGGCGCAGACGCCCTTCGTCGCTGTCGATTGCGGTTCGTTGGTTCCAACGTTGATGGAAAGCGAGCTTTTCGGCTACGAAAAAGGTGCGTTCACCGGCGCCACAAAAACAAAAGCGGGACTCTTCCAGGCCGCGCATGGCGGCACGATCTTCCTCGATGAAATTGGCGAGCTGCCCCTCGAAATGCAAGCCAAGCTTCTGCGCGTCTTGCAGGAAAAGGAAGTTCGTCCGGTGGGCAGCAACGATCACGTCGCGGTGGACGTGCGCGTAATCGCCGCTACCAACCGCGACCTGGAAACCGCCTATCGCGACGGCACCTTCCGCAAGGATCTCTATTTCCGATTGAACGTTGTGACCGTGCACCTTCCCGCCTTGCGCGATCGGCGCTCCGATATTCCCATGCTCGTGCACCATTTTCTCGACCGTTACGCCCCGGGCGCCAACATCCAGGTAACTTCCGCGGCCATGAAGAGCCTGCTTCATTACGATTGGCCCGGCAACGTCCGGGAACTGGAGAACTGCGTCGCACGCGCGGTCACCCTCGGCGACCACAAGACCATCGACGTGAGCGACCTGCCTCCAGCGATCCGCACCGAACAGCCCTCTGCGGTGGCGATGTCCCCGCAGGACGCCGCCTCGCTTTCCACCACGGCGCTCGCCGACATGGAGCGCATGACCATCCTGCGCGTGTTCGAGCAAGCGAATGGCGATAAAGCGCTCGCCGGCAAAATGCTGGGCATCAGCCGCGCCACGCTGTATCGCAAGCTGAAGCGCTACAACATTCCGGTGAAAGCCAGCTCGTCGCCCGCAACTCCGGAGCAGCAACGCGCCGCCTCGCGCTAGCCAGCGCCCGTCTCATCCCGCCCAGCCGCGCCGCCGTGGCAGTAGGAGCTGAGACGCAAGCGTTTCACGCTGAGACATCTGCGCCATGGGTACCATGCAGGAAATCCGTAACCCTCGCTGTTTCAACTGCTTCACCACGCATTTCCGCAAATCCGTTTTGGTGTCCGACGTGCATTCCTCATCGCCGGGGCAATGCGTTTCGCTGAGCTACGTGTGTGCAGGTCCGCGAAATAGTGAGCCGCTGGGTGAGCAAGTCGAGAGGCCGCGTGAAGCATTCAACCGAAGTCGCCGTCAGCGAGCACGAACTGGACTGCGCCGAGCAACTGGCGCGCTTTTTCCCGGGTTCGACGGCGGTTCGCGTCCCGGTGCAGGTGACCGCGCTTCGCGGCGGAGGCGCCAAGCTGCGCGAAGCCACCGTTCTCGAATTTAGCGGCGCGCAACATGCGATTTTTCTGTCCACGCTGCCACTGGAATTTGAAGACCATGTGCGACTGCAACGCAATTCGCAGGCTGGCGCCGCGGCTGACGCAACCGTTGTTGCTGTGCAATACCACGAAGGACGCAAGGCTGTGGCCGTCAAATTCAAACAAGGATTGTGCGATTGGGTGATGCAGCCGTGAACAAAACTCCCACCACACTCAACCCGGCTCCGGCGCGGCCAGAAGCCACACGGCAAGAACAATGGGAAGAGCTTCGTTCCGCCTTCCCGATCTATCTGGCGTTGGCAAAGCAATTGGAAATCACCATTCCCTTTCCGCAGGATAAGCGCAATCTGCCGGAGAAACCGACGCTCGAACTCCTCAAGCAAGTACAAACTTGGCTGGACGGGCTCGATTCGCACGTCCTGGTGCACCAATTGCGGCATCTGCTGCAGCAGACCACGCTGAACGCCAGCGAAAGTGGTCTACGCGCACTGATTCAGCGGCACCTGCGCAAACCTTCGAAAACAAATATCGATCGTGACAAGATCGATTTTCTCCTCGTGCAGTACTTCGCGCTCTGCGCGCCGGCTAAGATCTATCACAAGCAAATCGAGTTGGAAGACACCGCCGCTGTGATGAAGCCGGTCCTCGGCGAAACGGACACCGCGCCGCTCGCATGGTGCGAACCTCTGGAAAAAATGATTACCTCGTTGCGCGCGTTCCGCAGCCTGCGCGACATGTTCAAAAACAGTTTCATAGCCGAAGGCCGCAAAGTGAAAGAGGCTGCCGGCGGAATGTTTTACGACCCTTCGGCTCTCCTTACCTTCATTCGCTTCAATTTTCTGCTGCGGCGCACGCTGATTGAGTTGATGCATGCCGACCTTATCGCCATTCGCTCCGGCGTGCAGCAGCTTGAGGCCGCAGGCGCGCGCACCATTGACTGCCGGCAGTCGGGCCTCACCAACGCCGAACCGCTCGCGAAAATCGCACAATGGGCGAATGAATGGAAGCAGCCGTTTCAAAAGAACTACACCGAACGCACGGTCAACGAAACCTTCGAAAAACTGCTGAGCTTTCGCTCCGATGTCGAGAAAGCGCTGGAGCAGGTGGCCGTGAAGTCCGGGGCATCCGCCGGTTCGCATGCTCCCGCGTCCACCGCCAAATCCGCGTCCACCGCGACGAAAACACCCGCGAAAGCGGCGAAAGCGCCGGAAAAGCCAGAGGAGCCGGAAGCCGATCCCGGCGTGGACTTTGAGAATTGCCTTGAGCAAATCTGGGAACAGCTCATTGCCACCCCTCCAACCCGCGGACGTTCCATGACCACCGTAAAGATCGGGCGCGCGCGCATCCTGATGTCTTCGTGGGAAGTCACCGCGTTTGTGAGCGAAGACGGCCCGGCCGCCGACGATTTGCGCCGCGCGGTAGTGGCGCGCGCCATGCTCAGCGGCGCAACAGAGGCCGCGAAGGAAACCGGGAATGCGACGGGGCTCGACCGTGCCCTCTCCGTAGCTCGCGTGGAAGTTTCGCGGCTGCAGGAACGCGTGGACGTAGCCAAGCAAGCCAAGGACACCGAAGCAGCGGTGAACCTGGGGATCAGCACGAAGCGTTTACTTTCTGCGCTTGACGAAGCTGAGAAATTGTAACGAGAACCGCGGCGGAATGCGGTCGCCGAAAAATTCTTTCCGGGGAGCGGGCCACTTTTGCGAAGCGCAAGCGTACTGATCCTGAGCGATGAAACGGATTTTGCACGGCTGCTGACGGCGTGCTGGCAAGCGGAAAAGCATGCGCCGGGCATCACTGTACTGGGCAGCGATGTCTGGAAAGATCACGAGACGCTGCCGCACGACCTCGTCGTGGTGGGACCGCTGCGCGACGGCAAACTATCCGAGATTCTGCGATCGCTCGAGCCGGCCAAAGCTTTGATCCTGTGCGCGCCCGCGGACTCACGCGAACTGAGCCGTCTTCGCGGCAGGTATCCGCGCCTCGTGCACGTGCCGTTGCGTGAGGATTGGACGCAAACGCTCTTGCTCGTTGCTGGAGAATCATTGCGGCGCACCGAAGCTTTGCGGCTGGCGCGGCAAGCCGAGAGCAAAGCTTCACGCTACGAGCAGCACGCCACGCTCGGCCGCTACATGACGGACATGAAGCACAGCGTCAACAATGCTCTGACTTCCATGATTGGCAATGCGGAATTGCTGCTGCTCGAGCCAGGCCAGCTCTCGAAACAATCCCTGGCACAGATCAAAACCATTCACAGCATGGCCCTGCGCATCAACGAAGTGATGCAACGTTTCTCATCGCTGGCCAGCGAGATGAAGGACGCTGAGAATGCTTCTCAAGCTGAGACGGAAGAGGCTCCAACTGCCCCGACGCGGCGCCGCTAACGAACCATCGCGAAGCTCGTAAGCTACTCATTCCCAAAGGTATATATCAATCCGATACCACAACATCCCACGCCCTGTCCCTGGCCGCTGACGTGCACCTCTACTCTGCGGAGAACTCTGGGGAGAAGTCTGCCGTGCTGAAAAAAGTCCTGATCGTTGACGATTCGCCGGCGCAGGTAAAGCTGATTCAGGCTGTTCTCGAACCTGAAGGCTACCCTTCCGTCGGCCTCAACGATCCCAGACGCCTCGAAGAAACCATTACGGCGGAGCGCCCGAGCGTGATCTTGTTGGACGTGGTAATGCCCGACCGCAACGGTTTTCAAATTTGCCGCGAGTTGAAGAGCAGCACGGAGTTCAGTGCCATCCCGGTGATCCTGGTGACCTCGAAGGACACGGCCAGCGATCGCTACTGGGGGCAACAGCAGGGCGCCGACGGTTACGTTACAAAGCCTTTTACCCGCGAGGAGTTACTTCGCGCCGTGCGCAGGTTTGCATGACCACTTGAATGAACAGTGAAGCGAGAGCAACGAAGCTATGAATGAAGATTTTCATCTGACACCGCTGGCCGCCGACGCAGACGCCGCCGATTTGCTTGAGGCGCTCGGCCCCCTCGAAGAGCGTCCGCCGGAATCGCAATTCTGCGTTTTCCGAAGCGGCCGCGAACGCTTTTGCTTTCCGGTTCTGGACGTCGAGGAAGTGTTGGATTGGCCGCTGCTGACCAGGGTGCCCCTCGCACCCGCCTACCTGGTGGGAATTTTCAACCTGCGTGGCGTGATCGTGCCGCTGATCGACATCGCGATGACCGAAGGACGCAGGCCGGGGCTTCTGCCCAAGCACGTAGTGGTGGCTTCGCTGCGCGGCGAAGGCCAACACGAAGACGTGCGCATCGGGATTACCGCCGATGAAGTTATCGGCACCTATAGTGTGACGTCCGAAGATTTGCTGGAGCAAGCGCCGGAAAATGTGCCGCACTGCGTCGGCATGCTGCGCCACGACGACCGGCTCGCTCTGCTGATTGATTTAAGGAGATTGCTCGAGGTATTTCCGGGCCCCAGCATTTGAGTGCGGCAGCCGCATCAACCCGCGGTGCGGCAACCGCCACAGACATTTGGAGGAAGTATGAAATCGCGATTGAGTTCAACAATCTGGACGCTGGTCCTGGTCAACGGACTGGTGCTATTCGGCGTACTGTGGCTGGCCTATAGCGCCGGCCGGCAGTCGAATGGGGCGTCCATGCTGGATTTTGCCGCGCTACCGAGCGGAGCCAGCGGGTCGGTGCTGATTGCCCTGTTTCTGGTGCTGGGCGCTATCGTGTTCCTGGCCTGGCGGCTGAACAGCTCGTTTGTCGGCCCAGTGCAAGAGATCGCACAATTTTCCGAGCGCCTTGCAGCCGGCGACCCGCGAGCGCGCGTTGAGGTCAACTCCAACGACGAGCTTGGCTACATCGCTGAAAACTTGAATCGCGCCGTCGCTCGCGTGTCCAAAGCCACCAGCAATCAGGAAGCCAGCGATCATCTACAGCGCAGCATCACTGAGTTGCTCACGGTCATCAACCAGGTGGCGCGAGGCGACCTAACCCTGCGCGGCAAAGTCACCAACGACGCGCTCGGTAACGTCGCGGACTCCATCAACTACATGCTCGATAACTTTACAAAGGTTCTTGAGCGCGTCCGCAAGGCCGCCATGGAAGTTACCGCGTGCTCGAACAATATTCTCGTCGCCGCCGACGAAATGCAGGCCGGCGCAACGCAGCAGGACCAGGAAATTACGAATACATCGAGTGCCGTGGAAGAGCTCACCGTCTCGATGAAACAGGTGTCCAACAACGCCGAAGCTAGCGCGGAAGCTGCACGCCGCGCACTCGACGCTGCCGAACAAGGCAACCGCGCCGTGCGAGATACGCTCGAAGGCATGCAGCGCATTCGCGCGTCTGTGCAAGCGACCGCAAAGAAAATCAAATCACTCGGCGACCGCTCGCTGGAAATTTCAGAAATCATCAACGTAATTAACGACATCACTGAGCAGACCAATTTGCTGGCGCTAAACGCAGCCATTGAGGCGGCGCGCGCCGGAGAAGCCGGCCGCGGTTTCGCCGTCGTTGCCGACGAAGTGCGCAAGCTGGCGGAACACTCCCGCAGCGCCACGAAAGATATCGCAGCGCTTATCAAGGCCATTCAGGCCGAAACCAACGAGGCCGTCGTGGTCATGGAAGAAGGCACCAAGGAAGTGGAAGGCGGCGCGACGCTGGCCGATCAGGCGGGCCGCGCGCTCGATGCGATTTCCAGCGTCGTCCGCCAATCCGCGGAGTTGGTGCAGGAAATTTCGCTGGCATCGAAGCAGCAGGTGCGCGGCACGGAAGGCGTCGCTCACGCCATGCAGATTATTTCCAACATCACGCGCCAGACGTCGCAGGGCACGCGCGGTACGGTGGCGACCGTCAGCCAGCTTGTAAAGCTCTCGGACCAATTGAACGAAGCGTTGGCCCAGTTCCGTGCCATCAACAAGCAAGCCAATGGCAACATTGCTTCGGAACTATCCGAGCGGCCCGTCCCGGCAGGCGCTCTGCGGTAAGCGGTCGATGATTTTTTGCTTCGGCCAGGCGCCGGAGCGGGAACGTTGGCACCATGAGCGAACGCCAAGGACCGGTGGCCGGTCTGAGCGAACACGAATTGAGCGAGATCCGCATGCTGATCGAAGAGCGGACCGGTATTTGTTTCGACGAATCGCGAGAGCGTTTCTTCTCCACGCGCGTGCGGGAACACCTGCGCGCGAAGCAGTTCGCTCATGGAACGGATTTGCTGCGTGCGATGCGCAAGGCCAATGTCGAATACGAAGCCTTGCTGGAACGGCTTCTGACTCAGGAGACTTCGTTTTTCCGATATCCGGCAGTCTACGAAACATTTGAGAAGCGCGTGCTGCCGGAATTGCACGTGAAGAAATTTTGGAAGAACCCGCGAACGCTGCGCGTGTGGAGCGCGGGATGCTCCACCGGCGAAGAGCCCTATTCGATTGCGATCACCATCGCCGATGCGCTTTCGTTCTCCGAGGCGTGGAATGTCGAGATTCTGGCCACCGACGTGGGCCGCCAGGCACTCAAGCACGCCGAGCGCGGCGTTTACTCCGGCCGCTGCCTCGCCAGCGTAACGCCTGCCCAGCTCGCCGCGCACTTCACTACGGTTGAAGGCGGGCACCAGGTTAAGCCGCGTTTGAAGAAAATGGTCACCTTCGCGCAAATGAATCTCGCCGCCGCGGTCTATGTCGGGCGCATGGACCTGATTTTCTGCATGAATGTGCTGATTTACTTCTCCGAAGAGCGCCGCCGTGCCCTAGTACAACGCTTCTACGACACGCTCGAGCCCGGCGGTTACCTGTTCCTCGGCCACTCCGAATCGATTTCAAAAATGCCCGTGAAGTTTCAAGCGATCGTCCTCAACGATTGCATTCTGTATCGCAAGCCAACCGCCGAAGAATTGCAGAAGCCCGAACTCGTCACGGAGGGACGCGCGTGAGCATGCCAGACCGCGAAGCCGTCGAAATCTTCCTCCAGGAAGCCTCGGAGCACCTGCAGTATTTGCGGGAATACGTTAGCGTGCTGCAGGAAGTCGAGCCGCGCCGTGAAGATCTCGAGCGCCTCTACATTGCCGCGCACACTCTGAGCGGAACTTCCGCGAGTTACGGCTTCCCGCGATTCTCTGAAGTTGCCGGCAAGCTGGCGCACGTTTTTCAATATGCGCTGAACGCCACGCTGGGAAGCGATTTGCACGGGCCACTCACCGAATTCCTATCGGACGGTATTTCGGTCCTCGAAGCCGACTTGCTGGAGATCAGCGACACCGGCGAGGAAAGCATTGAAGACATCGCGGCTTTCAAGGAACGCTATCGCTTCGCCTTTCCAGCCGAGCCGGTGCGCTTGAACTACGGCCAGGAAAACATTACCGAGCAGCGTGGGCAGGAAGCCGTCGAGGAGGCGTCCACCGGCTCCTATTTCGACGCGTTGCCCGCCGACGACGAGGTTCCCGACGAGATTCTCGAATTCTTTCAGCCGGAAGCCGAAGAACACCTGCAGGTGGTAAGCGACTGCCTGATTTCGCTCGAGGGCAACAATAATCCCGAAGAGGTCAATCGCCTCTTCCGTGCGATTCACACGGTGAAGGGTTCCGCTGCACAGGTGGGATTGAAGCGCCTGGGCGGCATCGCGCATCGCGTGGAAGACTTGATCGGACGCCTGCGCGACGCGGAAATCGAACCGTCCGCCGCCGTGGTGGATCTGTGCCTCGCCTCGGTCGATGTGTTGAAGAAGACTTTGCATCGCCAATGGGCCGACGAATCCGAAATGCGCGCTGAAGTCGATTCCCTGCTCGGCCGCATTGCGGAATTCGCGCCACTTGAGGAAGAGGAACTCGAGGCTACTCAATCAGCCCTTCAAAACATGAACGCTGCGGAGGATGAGAGCGCAGCGCAAGCGCCCGCCATGACGCGGAAGGCCTCGAAGCTTCCCGTCGCAGCCAATGCCGCAAAATCCGTGCGCATCGCGCTGGAACGCCTTGACCACATGATGAACACAGTCGGCGAACTGGTTATCAACCGCACACGCATGGTTGGCCGCGTGGCAGAGCTGGAAAAACTCGTCGATACATTAGGCTTTTCCAAGGAGCGCCTGCACGGCAAAGTTTCCGAGTTCCAGGAAAAGTACGAATTCAATCGCATCAGCTCTTCGCGAAACCCCGGGCCTTGGAACCCGGCAACCACTCCCCAGCGGCTTAGCAGCGCCGCAGCCGGCGACACCTCGTTCTGGTCCGACTTCAGCGAACTCGAAATGGACCGGTACGACGACTTCAATATTCTCTCGCGCTCCATGGCGGAAATCTCCGCCGACGTCAACGAAGTGTTAACGCAGCTCCAAGGCTACATCGGGCGCGTCGAAGGCGACATTGACGAGTTCACAAAGCTCGCGCATCACTTGCAGGACGAATTCACCGCCGCGCGCATGGTGCCCATCGGCACGCTCTATTCGCGGTTATCACGCGCCGTGCGCGACGCTGCGACGTCCGCCGGTAAGCAGGTCGAGCTCGATCTCACCGGCAGCGAAACCGAACTGGACAATAATATCATTCAGCAGATCTCCGACCCGCTCGTGCATCTGGTCCGTAATTCCGTCGCGCACGGCATCGAGCACGTCGCCGAGCGCCGCGCCGCCGGAAAATCCGAAGCTGGTAAAGTTTCCCTGCGCGCCTACCATCGCGGCAATCACATTTACATCGAAGTCGAAGACGACGGCGGCGGCATCGATTACGATCGCGTGAAGCACAGCGCCATTGAGCGCGGCCTCGTCTCGCCTGAGACAGCGGATCGGCTCACCGATCGCGATTTTCGCGAGATGCTCTTCCATCCGGGTTTTTCCACGGCGCCGGCGAAGACCGAGCTTGCCGGCCGCGGCGTCGGTCTTGACGTCGTGCGCGCCAATCTCAACGTGCTAAACGGCGAAATCGACATCCAAAGCACGCGCGGCCAAGGCACCAAGTTCACCCTGAAAGTTCCTCTGACATTGATCATCTCCCCCGCTCTCTTTGTGCGCTGCGGCGGCACCAGCTTCGCGCTGCCCCTCGCCGTAGTTGAGGAAATCCGCCGCCTCCGCGCCGACGAAATCGAAGACGTCGGCGGCAAGCTGCTCACCAAGGTCCGCGACGTGGTCACCGAAGTTATCCGCTTGGACTCTTACCTCGGTCTCCCGCCGCTCGAAGCCATTAACGGCTACTTCCGCATGGTTGTCGCCAATGCCGGCAATCGACAGATCGGCTTGGTCGTCGAGGAAGTTCTCGGCAAAGATGAAATCGTCATCAAAAATCTCGGCGAGTACCTGCGCCGCGTCAAGCTTTTCCCCGGCACGACGATCGCTCCGGACGGCAGCTTGATTCTCCTGATCGACTTGAATCGCATGGTGGCTACCGAACCAAACGAACGCCGTACCTTGCAGGCAACGGCCACGGCCGCGCGCGTCTTCGCTCCGGGATCCGCAGCCGTCGCTCGCGGCACAATTCCCGCCGAAGCGATTGATCGCGTCGAACAAGAGCGCGTCATTGTCGTGGCCGACGATTCCATCAGCGTGCGCAAGTTCGTGGGCCGCATGCTCGAAAAGAATGGCTATCGTGTGAAGCTGGCCGCCGACGGCCTGGAGGCCGCGGAACTTGTCGCGCAGCACGGCTGCCACTTGGTCATCACCGACCTCGAGATGCCGCGCATGACCGGCTACGAACTGATGGTGCAGTTGCGGCAAAGCCCTTCTACGCGCCGCATACCGGTTATGGTCGTCACGTCGCGCGCCGGCGCCAAGCATCGCGATCGCGCCATAAAAGAAGGGGCCACTGCTTTTCTGACCAAGCCCGTGCAGGAAGATCAATTGCTCGCCGCGGTCGAACAACTCATAGGAACGGAGGCGACGCGTCCGGTTGTACCGGTGGCGTAGAGAAGCGATGGCACCCGCGGCAAACAAAAAGTTTCGCGTCCTGATCGTCGACGACTCTGCCTTCATGCGCAAGGTCCTGGAGACGATTTTCAATGCCGACGACCAGCTCCAGGTCGCTGGCCACGCCAAAGATGGCCGCGAAGCCGTCGCCATGGCCGAATCGCTTAAACCTGACGTCATCACCATGGACATCAATATGCCGCACATGGACGGCTTGCAAGCCACCGCGCAAATCATGACTACGAATCCAAAGCCGATCGTGATCGTCAGCTCCGAATCCAAAGAAGGCGCCGCCAGCACACTGAAAGCGCTCGAACTCGGCGCCATCGAATTTGTCGCGAAGCCTTCAAGCGGCATCGACCTGGACATGCAAAGCGTTAAAGAAGACCTGCTACGCAAGGTGCGCATGGCCGCGAAGGTGCGCGTTGTGCGCACGGCGTCAAGGCTGGCGCTGACGGTTCAAGGCACAAACGGCAGCGCTGCGCCTGCGAAGCCAACTCCGCCCGTTCGCACAGCCCCGGTCATTCCCGCGGACCAGCGCTTCCCCGTCGTTGTGTTGGGCGCGTCCACCGGCGGACCCGCCACCGTGATGCGTCTGGCGCCCGGTTTCACGCGCGACTTCCCTGCTGCGGTTTTCCTGGTACAGCACATGCCTGCGTCCTTTACCACGCAATACGCGGCGCAGCTCGCTGAATTCACCAGTATTCGCGTCAAAGAAGCGGAAAATAACGAGGCCGTGCAGCCTGGCACACTTTACATCTGTCCCGGCGCGCAGCATTTGCGCGTGACCCCGATGGGCCGCATTCAACTGGACAACACCTCCGGCCGCATCAACGGTTATCTGCCCAACATCGACGTGACCATGGAAACCGTCGCGGCTTACGCCGGCGCCATGAGCATCGGCGTCGTCCTCACCGGAATGGGCAACGACGGCGCGAACGGCGCGAAAGCAATCAAGTCCGCCGGCGGCATGGTTCTCGCGCAAGACGAAGCCACCTCGGTAATCTTTGGCATGCCCGCGGAAGCCATCAAGCTCGCCGCCGTTGACCAAGTCCTCGCCATCGACGACGTCTACGCCGCCATAGAAAAGCGCGTCATCGGAATCTGCAAAACCACGCCGGTGGGAGTGAAATAGTGCGTCCTTTGTCTCCAACTCCGAAGACCCCGGCTGCGCGCTCCGAGCAGATTATTTTGTTTCGCGTCAGTGGACAGATCTTCGCCGTCTCTTCGGCTTCTGTGCAGGAAGTTCGCGGTGTGGATAGCCTTTCCGGCGCCGCCAAAGAGATTTCGCATCCCGGCTTGCGCAAAGTGAAGCATTTCGTGCGTCGCGGCGAAAACTCCGTTTACGTCGTGAATGCCGCCATGCACTTTGGTTTGCCGCCCGCGCCGCCGGCTCTCGTTTTCGTCCTGCGGCGCACGCGCACGGCCCTGCTGATCGACGGCATTGAGAAAATGACGAGCATGACGCGCTTGCAGGCTCTTCCCCTCGCTTTTTGCCACGAAGAGCGCGACTGGTATCGCGGGCTCACCGCCCTCGACCAAACCGTCGTGCCCGTCGTGAAGCCGGACGGCTTTTTAACTCCCGAGGAGCTTTTCCTGTTAGACGCTTCGCTATCGCAAGAAGCAGAGGCAAAGCGTGAAGCAGAGCGCAACGCGCAAGACGAGCCAGATACGAGCATCACGCAATGACCTTAATCACCGAAACCGAGCCGCAATCCTTCGTCCTGCTCCGGTTGGGCGACCGCCGCTTTGCGGTCAGCGCCAACCAGATTGCAGAGCTGGTCGCGCCGAGCCGCATCTTTCGTTTTCCGCACCACACCAGCGAAGTTGAAGGCGTGATTCTTCGCCGTGGCCGCATTGTGCCCGTTTGCGATGTCGCGGAGAAACTCATCGGCAAGGGTTTGAAGTCGCGCCGCTTCTATTTGATCGCCCAGCGCCGCTACGGCGCGCAGACCGAGTGGGTCGCGCTGCCGGTCACCGGAGACTGCGAACTCATCAACGCGGAGATGACTTTGCCCAGCGACACGGACGCGCCGCACGTTTCTGGCTGGCTTTCACATGCCGGCGACGTCATCGAAGTGCTCAACCTGGCCGCGCTGACTCCCGGCCCGGGCGAAATCGCGCTAACCGCCGCGCCTCTGCCGCCGCAGGAGGCCCGGCCATGATTTCCAACGGCCGTCCTGCAAAGATTTTGCTGATCGACAGCAATGTCTATTTCGCCAAGAAGCTCGGCGATGCGCTGAAGCGCGAAGGCTTTGAAGTGATTTCCAGCACGCAGGCGGCCTTCGCCCTGACCACTTTGGAATACGACGCGCCGGCCGCCATTGTTTGTGCTACCAACCTGCGCGAAATGGGTGCTCTCGAAATCGCTAAAATTATCCATGCAGATCCAAAAAATTCCGCGCTGCCCGTAATTGCCCTCGGCGACGGGAGCCAGCGCGCCCTGATGGAAGCCTTTCAGGCCGGTTGCGACGACTATATCGACCGCCGCCGCTCGCCTGCAATCATCGCTTCGCACATACGCAATATCATCACCAGCAAGGCGGAGGGCTTCCAACCCACACAGATGTTGGCGCAAGCCGACACCAGCATGAGCGGCAGTCTTTCCCACACCGATCTTCCCGGAGTTCTCCAGATGCTCACTCACGCGCATCAGACTGGCGCGCTGCATATCAATGCCGCGAACGCCGACGCGGTGCTTTTTTTCGATGCCGGCGAAATCCGGCACGCCGAATGCGGCAGCCTCTTTGGCGACGAAGCCGTCGTGCACATCGTGAAGAGCGTTCACGGAGGCGGCTCCGGCGTCTACAAATTTGTCTATGGAAGCAGTTCAACGCAACACACTGTGTTGCGTAATGCCACGGATCTCATGCTCGATGCCATGCGCGAATTCGACGAAGGTGCTCGCGACATGGCGGATAAGGAAGCGCTATGAGCGAAGCCATGACCATCCCTCCCCTGGCCGATGCGCCGGCGAAGCGCACGCCCACGGTCTATTTCATCGACGACAGCGCGACGATGCGCGAAGTCATCAAGATTGCGTTTCGCCGCGAGAGCATCAATATCATCACTTGCGGTGATGCTGCGGCGGCGCTCGCGCAGTTCGCGCAGAATCCGCCGGACGCGGTCATCACGGACGTCATCATGCCGGACCAGGACGGCTATTCCGTCTGCACGCAAATCAAGCAGCACGCGGAGTATGGCTCGGTTCCGGTCATACTGATGTCCGGAGTTGTAAACAAAACCGTGGCCGACAAAGCCGTCGCCGTCAAGGCTGACGAATTGATTCGCAAACCGTTTCAGCCTCAGGAACTGATTGCCCGCGTAAAAAGTCTGCTGGGGCCGAAAATTGCCGCGCCTGCGCCCGAACGCCGCATCGGTGCCAGCTCGCTGCAAAGCTTGTTTGCGCCGCCACCACCGCCTCAAACAATTCCAGCCCAGCAGCCAATTCAGGCTCTGCCACCTGCAATGCCGCCGGCTCCACCAGCGATGGCTCCGCCCGAAAACGTGTGGCCCCGCGCCTTGGCGGAAGCTTTCACGCCCAGGCCAACCGCACCCGCTTCCCCTCCGGAGCAAGGTTTCCGCGCACCCACCGCAAGTCCAGATATCATCAAGCTGAAAACCGAAATCGCACGTCTCGAGCTCCTCGTCAAAAAACTCCAAACCGAGCTTCAAATCGAGCGCCAGTACAACCAAGCCCTCGACCAACACGTCCACAACTTGACGACCACCGAGTAGTGAAGTGTTTCACCTCAATGGAAGCTAAGCGATGGGGTTTTGCCAGCGGAGCCCGGGGAAACGACTGAAATCGCGATCCGAGGTGTATAGAACGCCCCCGTACTCAATTGTGAGCGCCGCTAATTGTGCGTCCGTAATCAGAGGGCCTCTGGCTTGGCCGTCGATAATCATTTGACGAAGAAAACTCCAGTGATGATCCCCTGGGCCCAGCAGACGAACGTTAGGTTGCTCAATCCATTGATCCACTACCTCGATCACCTCGGCGACGGTGAAACGCTTTCCAGACAATCTTGGATTAGTGACGATCCGGACGAACGCTGTAAGAGTTTGCCACGGAAGTCCGACTGGACCTGCTCCGGACAATGTCTGCTCGAGCCAAGCACGGGCCTTCGTGTGCTGATCTGAAGCCGCGTCGTACGCATACAAAAGAATGTTGGCGTCGAGAACAATCACTTGTGGGCAGGGCCTTCCAGAGCTTCGAGCAATTCCTCGACATTGTCGTAACTCATGCCCTTCGGCAGGCCCAGGGCCCGAGGATGAACAACGAACTGCTTTCGTTCTGGTTTGCCGGCGACCATAAGTCCCAAGCGCAGAAAATGATTGACGGCTGCCTTTAGAGAAGCGCCCGAGCGCCGAATCTCACGGCGTAGAAGCTTAGCTACATCCTCGTCAATGGAAAGAGTCGTTCGCACACCATGATGCTCTCATGACAGGCATCATGATGTCAACAGCCATGCCCTCGCATTTGAATGAAAATAGAAACAGGTCCATTCTGAGTAGTCCCATCTTGTGATGCGAGGAATTTTATGCGTGGGTTCATTTGGCTGGCTATAGCTCTACTGCTGCTCTTTGCGTGGATAGGGAGCTTCGTTATGTACCATGTGGCGGGCTTTCTGATTCATCTGCTCTTGATTTTTGCGCTTATCTCCCTTGTCATTCATGTTTTCACGGGACGACGCGCCCCCCGCGGCGGCTAGCGCCCTTCTCGCCATAGGAATAACCGCCGATCGTACGCCCGAGTTGTTCTTCCTTGTGGTCTACCGGTGTTTTCGACTATAAAGCGGGTTCGCGATGTAGACGCGCGCATCACCAGCCGCGTGCCTGCGATCGCCACTCGAGCATGGACACCCTCCTGAAGGTTGGACGCTTGTGCTTCGCCATCTCCATCGCCTTTTTTGGCTTTCAATATCTGCTCTATGGCCGCTTCATGGGAGGACTCCCGCCGGTTCCTCCGTGGACGCCGGGCGGTCGCGTATTGGCCTATTTGATGGGAGTGGTTCTCCTCGCTGCGGGCCTAAGCATCGCGACTCTATGGAAGGCGCGCCTCTCCGCAATCGGATTAGCCGTTCTCTTTTTGCTGTGCGTACTGTTCTTACATAGCCTGCACGCCTCTGCCATTCTCTACGATGGCGTCGATCGCACGCGCGCGTTTGAAGCTCTGGCGTTATCTGCTATGGCTTTCGTGCTCGCAGGAATTCTGCCTCTCGAAGTTGGCTTTTTGGAACCGCGCAACATTCTGAATAAGGTCGTCACGTTCGGCCGCATGCTCTTCGCGATTTCCATGATCGTCTTCGGCGTTCAACATTTCATGTACGCGGGCTTCATCACCTTCCTGATCCCGTCGTGGATTCCTGGACATCTTTTCTGGGCCTATTTCACCGGCAGCGCGTTTATCGCCGCTGGACTGTGCATCGCAATCAGAATATTCGCGCCGCTCGCTGCCACGCTCCTGGGAATCATGTTTCTTCTCTGGGTTCTCGTTCTTCACGCGCCGCGCGTAGTAGCCCAGCCACGCAATGGAGACGAATGGACCAGCGCCTTCGTGGCGCTCGCTTTTGCCGGCGGCTCCTTCATCCTGGCTGCCGCGCTCTCAAAAAATGACAGTTGAATCGGTGGGATGGTCACACCAAACGAAAAGGCGGGCTACAAGGCCCGCCTTTCGAGAAACCAAGAAAGTAACAACAAACACCTAGAAACAGCGCCTAAGCCTTCGCCGTTTTCGCTCCATTGAACGCCAGCGACAGGCGCGATTTATACCGGTTGCCGGTATTTTCGTGCAGCACGCCCTTGGTGATAGCCACATCGATTGCCGACATCGTGGGCTGCAGTAAGTTTCCCGCCGCGGTCGTGTCGCCCGCGCTAATCGCCGTGCGCAGCCGCTTCATCAATGTGCGCACACGCGTGCGGTTGGCCCGGTTCACTTCTGCGCGTTGACGAGCTTGCGCCGCGCGCTTTAGAACGGACTTCTTCTTCTTCTTTACTTTGGTAGCCTGTCCCTGGGCCATCTATTGCTCCTTTTGCATGTTCCGGAAGCTTTTAACGTTAAACGAGGCATTTCCCTTTGTCAAACGAGCCAAAAGGCATTTCGTCGGCACAGACTCTGACACAGGCACCGGGCGCGTCCGCTTCCGGGCCGGCGAGACTCGCAGCCCCACGCCCAAATAAGCACGATGAGTTGCGTCTGCTCGTAAATTCGCGCCACCCCATAATTTCGGCAGAAACTCCGGAGGAAGAGCGTGTCGAGCAATTGCTCCTCGACGTTGCTGCGGAGCTTGCCGTTCCGCTCTATACCTGGAGCGTCACCGCAGGCTTGGCGAAGGCACACGGCGCACCCATCTACAACACGGATACCCCCGAGCAAGCTCTCGCCAACATTGCGCTGATTCAAGGCGACGCCATCTTTCTCCTGAAGGATTTTGCGCGCTACTGCGACAACGATCGCGTGTGCCGCCGCTTGCGTGAGCTCGCGGAAAAATTCCGCGCCGAGCGCCGCTCCATCGTGATTACCGCGGCTGCCTTGCAGTTGCCGCCGGATTTGCGCGGCGATTCCGTGCCATTTCAACTGGGCCTGCCAACGGCCGATGAACTGCTTCCCGGGGTAAAGAGCGTGCTGGCGGAGATGAACCGCACGCAACAGATTCCGATTGCTCTTGATATCACCGGAATTGGACAGCTCGCGCAGAATTTGGTCGGCCTGCCGCAAGAGGAGGCCCTGCGCGCATTGCGCATGTGCATTCTCGCTCGACGCCGCGTGGATGCGGGCCTCCTGGATGCGGTGCTGGATGCCAAGCGCGACGCGTTGCGCAGCGACGGCTTGCTCGAAACCGTGCGGCGCGATGCATCGTTTGCGGATGTCGCGGGATTGCGGCGACTGCGCGAATGGATTGCCAAGCGCAAAAGCGCGCTCACTCCGGAAGGCCGGCGCTTCGGGCTCGAGCCGCCCAAAGGAATTTTGATCACCGGCGTGCAGGGATGCGGTAAGAGTCTCGCCGCGCGTTCCGTAGCGGGCGAGTGGGGCTACGAAATGGCGCGCCTCGATGCAGGCGCTCTCTACGATAAATTCATCGGCGAGAGTGAGAAAAACCTGCAAAAAGCCCTTCAGCTCGCGCAAAAACTTGCGCCCATGGTGCTGTGGATTGACGAAATCGAGAAAGCATTCGCCTCCGCGGGCAGCAGCGGCGATGCCGATGCGGGCTTGTCGCAGCGCTTGCTGGCCACCCTGCTTACCTGGATGCAGGATCGCGAGAGCGGCGTCTTCCTCGCTGCGACATCGAATAACATCAGCGCGTTGCCGCCAGAGATGCTGCGCAAAGGACGCTTCGACGAGATCTTCTTTGTGGACTTGCCCAGCATGGAAGTGCGCAGCGCGCTATTTGCCCTGCACCTGAAAAAGCGCGGACGCGATGTGGCGAGTTTCGAGTTGCCCAAGCTGGCGGCCGCAAGCGAAGGCTTCAGCGGTGCAGAAATCGAGCAAGCCATCGTAGCCGGCCTGTACACCGCATTCGCACAGAAGCAGCAGCTCACCACCGATATTTTGCTGGCTGAAATCCGCGGCACCCAACCACTCAGCGTCACCCGCGCCGAAGACATCCAAGCCATTCGCGACTGGGCGCGGAAGCGGGCCGTACCAGCGGACTAAGCTAGCTTTAGACTTGGGTCGGCGTTGAGTGAAGTGTCGGCGAATTCATTCGCACGAAAACGGAAATAGGCGGCGGCGGCGATCATGGCGGCGTTGTCCGTCGATAATGCGCGGCTAGGGAAGAAAACTTCGAGGCCTTTGCCTCGCGCGCGCTCTTCAAATGTGGCGCGAAGCTGGCTGTTGGCCGCGACTCCGCCGGAGACGAGAATGCTTTCCGTGGATAGTTCTTCGGCCGCACCTACAGTGCGTTCGACCAAATCGCGAACTACGGCGTTCTGAAATTCGCGCACAAGAGCCAACGTTTGCGGCGTACAGAGCGGCAGCAACTGCTCGTATTTGCGTTCGCCTCGCGCCAAGGCTTCTTCCCTGCTGCGAATTTCCGCTGCGTATTCGGGGTGCTCGCGCACGTGATACAGGACCGCGGTCTTCAGACCGCTGAAACTGAAATCGTACGGATTGCCGCGCGTCTTGATCGAGCCGAATTTTACGGGAGCGGGAACGCCATTTGTGGCGGCAGCAAGGCGGTCTAGAATCGGACCTCCCGGATACCCGAGACCAAGCAGCTTGGCAACCTTGTCGTAGGCTTCGCCCGCCGCATCGTCACGCGTCTGGCCGATCTTGCGATATGCAAACGTGCCAGCCGATTTGTCCGGTTTCACTTCGTATAAAACGGTGTGGCCGCCGGAAACAATCAGGCAGACCGCCGGCAATTTCGGTTCGCGGCCGCTCTTGTGCGCTTCGAGAAAAACGGCGTGGACGTGACCTTCCAGGTGATTCACCGGTACCAGCGGCTTGTGCAGAGCATCGGCAAGCGTCTTTCCGTACGTGATGCCGACCAGTAAGGCACCCACAAGACCGGGACCGTGCGTCACACCGATCGCGTCGATATCGGCGAACTGCATTTTTGCTTGTTCCAGAGCCTCGCGAACTACCGGAACGATTTGACGCAGGTGCTCGCGCGATGCCAACTCCGGCACCACCCCGCCGTATTTCCGGTGCACATCAATCTGCGAAGCCACCACGCTGGACAGGATCTCGCGCCCATCGGCGACGACGGCCGCAGCGGTTTCGTCGCAGGAGGATTCGATGCCTAGAATGCGCACGCCCATGAATTTATTCTGCGCCAAGCTCGCACAAAGCTGCAAACGCCAGCCGTAGCGCCAGCACCTTGTTTGCCCTGAGCCGCGAAGGGCTGGCGCTTTCATCTCCGTCCGCGCGGGCACCCTGGCTTGTACTCACCAACGTTTTCACCAACAGGTGTTTTCCGCCTTGCGCTACAGCTTCCACCGTATTTTCTCTTAGTCGTGGATTGACAATTCTATTGCGACGCGTCTACTGTGCGAAGGGAATGCTGCCAAACCTCCCGTCGAGCTCGCGATAAAAACGAATGACTACAAACGACTCGCAGTCGTCTCCGAACTCTGTTCCCGTGCGTAAAGTCCGAAAAGCAGTTTTGCCGGCCGCCGGTCTGGGCACTCGCTTTTTGCCGGCCACAAAAGCCCAGCCAAAAGAAATGCTCACGGTGGTCGATAAGCCGCAGATCCAATATGTGGCGGAAGAATGCGTGGCCTCCGGGATCGAGCACATCATCATCGTCACGGGCCGTGGCAAAAGCTCCATTGAAGATCACTTCGACGCTTCGCCATTTCTCGAAGCCTTTCTCGAGAAGCACGGCAAGAAACAGCAAGCCAAAATGGTGCGCAACATCGCCGACATGGTGCAGGTCAGCTATACGCGCCAGAAAGAGCCGCTCGGACTCGGCCATGCCGTGCTCGTTGCGCGCGACTTAGTGGGCGATGAACCGTTCGCCGTGCTGCTGGGCGACGTCCTGATTCCCGGCGAAAATCCCGCGACGAAGCAGCTCATCGAGGTTTACCAAGCGACCGGTGTTGGCGCGATCGCCGTAGAGGAAGTGCCCAAGGACCGCACGCATCTTTACGGCATCGTGGCAGGAGAACCTGCGCCGCAACCTCCGTTCGGCGCGCGGCTGCTGCGCATACGCGACCTGGTCGAAAAACCCAAGCCGGAGAATGCGCCGTCGAACTTGGCGATTACCGGCCGCTACGTCCTGCCGCCGGCAATCTTCGATTGCCTGGAACGCACCACACCTGGAGCCGGCAACGAAATTCAGCTCACCGACGGCTTGCGCATGCTGGCGCAAGAGCAAGGTCTGTGGGCCTACATCTACGAAGGCATTTCATACGATGCCGGCGACAAGCTCGGCTTTCTGAAAGCTACCGTCGAACTCGCGCTCCAAAACCAAGAATTAGGCCCCGATTTCCGCACCTACCTGAAGACCTTGAAACTTTAGGCGCGATCGCAATCTCTGACGTTTATTTTTTCTTCTCTGATTTCCCTGACTTCTCCGATTTGTCGGTTTTTTTCTCTTTGCTTCCGGAATCTTTCGTCGTGGAATCCTTTGCACCAGAGTCCTTGGAACCCGATTCCTTGGCCCCCGATTCTTTTGACGAATCTTTCGATTCCGCCGCCGGCCTTTCATCTTTCCCTGCATCGCTACCGGACTTTTTTCCGCCGTAGTCTGTTACATACCATCCGGAGCCCTTGAATTGAATCGCGGGCGCGGAAAACAGCGCTTCCACTTTGCCGCCGCAGTGCGGACATTTCTTCAGGTGCGGACCGGCCATATTTTCGATTTTTTCCGTCTTCCGGCCGCATTTCAGGCATTTGTACTCGTACAGAGGCACAGAGGCTCTCCTTTGTTGGTGCGGAATCGCTGATTATACCACGCACGCGACAACCTCTTTCCCCGCGCATGCTAGACTCCTAGCTATGTCGGTAAAGCGCAACGGGCACGACCCTGACGAGCGGGTGTCGCCTTCCGCCTTGAGTGCGGCTGCTCCGAGCGGGTGTCTCTACATCGTAGGAACGCCAATCGGCAACCTCGAAGACATTACGCTGCGGGCGTTGCGCATCCTCAAAGAGGTCGACATCATCGCGTGCGAAGATACGCGGCACACGCAAAAGCTGCTGAACCACTACAACATTGAAAAGAAGCTGGTCAGTTACCACGAGCACAACGAGATGACGCGTTCGCCGGAGTTGCTGATCCAACTGGAGCAGGGCGCCAAAGTTGCCCTGGTCAGCGACGCGGGGATGCCGCTCGTCTCCGATCCTGGCTACCGGCTGGTGACGCTTTGCGTGCGTCACAAAATTGCCGTTGTGCCGATCCCTGGCCCTTCCGCGATGCTGGCCGCCCTCGCCGCTGCCGGGCTGCCGAACGAAGAGTTCTTGTTTGTCGGATTCCTGCCGGCGCGCAGCGGCGAGCGGCGGCGCATGCTGGAGCGGCTCAGGATCGAAGAGCGCACCATGATTTTCTACGAGGCGCCGCACCGCGTTGCGGAAAGCATTGCGGACGCGCGCGAGATCCTGGGCGACCGGCCGGCTTGCATTGCGCGCGAAGTCACCAAGCTGCATGAGGAGTTCCTGCGCGGCAAACTCGGGCAACTGGCAGAGTCACTTGCGGAACGTCCGGCGCGCGGCGAAATAACCCTTGTGGTCGGTCCGCCGGAGCCGTCCGCGGTGAGCGGGCAGGCGGATTCCGCGCAGAGTCTGTCGGATCGCGTCGAAGAACTAATCCGGCAGGCCAAGCTGGACCGTAAAGAAGCCCTAAAGCTCGCCGCCAAAGAGCGCGGCCTAACACGTCGCGCGGCGTACGACCAGTTGGTCGAAAGCAAAGGAAAACCAAACTAGCCTCCACGCGACAAGGTAGTGGCCCCCGACCGCGGCGATCTTCCCTCCTACTGGCAACGAGATGAGGTTTGGAGGTACCCCTCCCCCCGGTTTTTGCATAAGTGTTCATTCTAAAGGTGGTTAAAGTGGTTTATTTTGTTACATTTTTACAAGTGTTCATTTTAAAGGTGGTTAGAGCAGTCGCTTCGTGGAAATACGCGGGCGAAAGGATAGCGCTGAGACGCAGAGCGCGCTGAGTTGACGCACAGAAGAGAGGATGTTCTGAAAGCAAGACGTGCGTGGGTACCCCCACCCCCGGTATTTTGCAGAAAGAGTTCGGATTTACTTGATGGCAAAGGAGTTGACTTTTTTCGCGACGACAAAGAGTTTGCAAGAGTATCAAACGACGAGGTTTAGGGCTGGATTGGCGGGAAAGATCAGCGAGGTTCGTTCGAGATAACACGCGCAACCATACCACAGATCTAGACGTTTGTCAATAGTAAACTTGTAAGTTGAAGCGAGTGAATGGATTGCGGGCACTTTTGGACACGGATGGCGCCAGCGTAAGTTCGCGGCTCAGTTCTGTCAAAGAGTTTGCCGCTAACCGCAGATTAGCATGCGGCAGCCGGCTTAGAAGCCCATTTGGGTGCGGCCGAGATCGGTCAGATCCTGCTCGGTCGCGCGACCTTTGAAGCCGACTTCGAAGTCCATGGCGGCGAAGTCGGGGGCTGAACGCCCATCCAGAAAGGCTTGTTTTTGTTTCGGGAGATAGGCGCGATTTTTGGGGCAGTCGGGGGCTGAGCCGATGTAAATGACACTGGCATACTCGCTGCCCGCGTGCTCGTCGCCGACGGCATGGCAGATGTCGGTGTGCCAGAACACGGTGTCGCCGGGCATGACCTCCGGGATCGAGACCAGGCCGGCGATGAGATCGGGATGCCACTCCGGGCTGACCCCGAGCGCACGACCTGGGGCCGCGGCGCAAAGATCAGCCTCGTC
>DATBYP010000357.1:0-12650 GCA_036513675.1 Candidatus Acidiferrum sp. | reverse complement strand
GGCGGCATGGTCTGCATGTTGTGCGCGGTCTTAGCGTGTTCGTTGGCTTTCTTGAGAACTTCGTCTTCGGAGTTGCCGCGTATTTCGAAGTTACATCCGGGGGTGACATCGCTGCATTTCAGGACTTTTGTCATGAGGAGTCTCCTTGCAAGGTGGGTGGGGCTAAATCGTAGGCCCTTGCTGAGGCATCCGTCAAACCCAATTAAAGGCCGGGCATTAGGGGTGGAAGTGATTGGGTGTCAAAAGGGGGGTACGGGTGCCGGAGGTTGAGCTAAGGGAGTTGGAAAATGGCACCCGCTAGGTCAGCGAGGGGTCGGCCTCGCTTCTCTTATTCAGATGAGAAAAATCTAGCATTTGCCAAGGAAGCGAAACTGTCCAGAACGAGACACCCAGTCAACGGGCCCAGCGGAGCGCGAGGCGCCGTTCGAGTTAGCCTGGGCGTTGACTTGGGTCTGCGGCTGGCCTAGTATCCGCGGCAAGAACGCGGCGGCTGCGAGGAATGCGCGGATGAGCGACTGGGTCCACATACAGGCAAACTCCGGGGAGCAGTTGATGCAGTTGCATCACTTCTCGATAGTGAAGCAGACCGCCGGCGGTGACGTGACGTTTGCGATCACCGTGAAGGAATTTGCCGTGCCGCCTCCGGGGCAGCGGCTGCGCTTTTATGCCGAGGCGGACAAGCCGGTGAACCAGAAGACGGCTCCCTTTGTGCCCTGCGGGTGGGGACCATCCATATTTTCCGCGCTGGGCGATTGCGTGCGCCTGATCCGGCAGTTTCCCTACGAAGGTGAGCAGGGGGGCGAGGAGCGCGCAGCGTCCCAGTCCTCAGGACAATCAAAATAATGATCCTGGAATTCACAAAGCGAACCGTGCAGCGAGGCGTGACCGCGCTGGCGATGCAGGGCAGCATCCACTGCGGTCCGGAATGCGCGCGGCTGGAGCGAGAAGTGGACGCGATGATCGCGGCCCGCGAGACGCGAGTCATCTTTGACATGGCCGGCGTGACGCATGCCGACAGCGCAGCGATTGGAGCGATTGTACGGTGCTTGACGAAGCTCAAGAGCGCGGGCGGCGGGCTGCGCATCGCCGCGGCACAACCGATGATTGACCATAGCCTGAAATTAACGAAGGTGGATAAGGTGATCGAGATTTTCTCCACGGTAGATCAGGCGGCGCAGGGATTTTCTGGGCCGGAAGCAAGCGCCGGTCAGCGCGCCTGAAATTTCGTGGGGCGAAAGCGATTTTAAAAGAGGGAGACAGGTGCCCCGCTTGAATGCTCGGAGGCAGTAGGCAGGGCACCCGCGGGTCAGCGAGGAATGGTTGCCTCGCTTTCTCCATACAGATGAGCGCACGGTAGCATTTGCAAAGAGAGCGAAACTGTCCCGAACGGGACACGCTGGTCGAATACGTTATTTAGCTAGCTGTCGGAAAAGCCGTCTGGGGAGTATCCCCTTGGGGTTCCGTAACCGAGGGAGGATCTTTCGTAGGAACGGTTGCTCCAATTCACGCTTGGAAACCGCGGACCAGATGCGTCGCAACGTGGGGTTGTAAACGTAAAGGAGAGATTCCGGGAACAGTTCAATCTGCCCGCCAAAACCCAACTTATAAAATCCAACGGAGTGTTGTCCGGGGCTACGGATGGAATCCCCAGCAAGGCCACTCTTCGCGAGAGCCCGCGGAATGCCGCCGAAATCGTAATAACGGTAGCGTTGGGACCTGGCCCATTGTATGGCCGCCCACTGCAACGCTTCATTTGGGTAGCGGCCGCCGTGCTCCCCAGACCAGCCACCGCGCCAATAGGTCACCGTGTCGCCGAAGGCCATCATCAACGCCGCAGAGACGGGCTGGCCCTCGAATTCGGCAATAAAAATCATGATGTGTTCGCAGCGCGAAAATTGCTGCCAGATGTCGCATAAGTATTTTTTCCCGAGGGTCGAGAAAAGTTGACGCCGGGCCGTGGCGAGTAGAAGTCCGTGAATGGCGTCAAGGTCTTGCGGCCCACCGTCGCGAATGGTTATTCCCCTGCGCTGGCTTGCTCGGATGTCATAGCGCGTCGTCTTGCGCATTCTTGACAAGATAAGGTCGAGATTGTCGGCGAGATCGATTATGACGGATGCGTTGGGGGCAAAGTCCAGAAAAGCAGGCGAAAATCCCTCGCTCTGCAATTTACGCGCAAAGGCCTGGCCCCGGCGTGGAGCTTGCACCGCGAGGTAAGAGATTTTGTGCTCGCGCGCGATACGATGGAGCGTTGCCACCGCGAGATTTGCAACTTCCGGATCGTCCGATGCCAGCACGGGTCCAAGCGGCACGTAGGCGAACGCGCCAAGGAGTGGCAATGGGCGATACAACAGCTGGGCGCCACCCAGTACGACGTCGCCGTCCTTTATCGTGAATCTTCGCGAGCGAAGCCCTTCCATCCACTTCGCGATGGCCCACGAGCCGGTTTGCTGATAGGCGCCGCCCGGAGTGCGTGCGAGAAAGGCATCCCACTCTCGCGAGTCCGCCTCCTGGACTGTCAAGGAACAGGGCGCCTGCTCCAACACTTCTTTGCCGTTTTGTTTTTCCGGTTCGGCTTCGACGAGAGCTCGATCGCTCTTCGTTGAGTCTTCATCGCATTTTGTCGGCAATTTGCTGTCGATCTCGAGGGGAACCACAGGGGTTCACTTTCCTGTCTGGGCCATAGCTTTGTACCAATTTTGTGCGTCCCGGTCTGTCTCGTTTTGAGCAGTGCTGTCTTATGGCCAGAACATCAGAGGAGGACGACAGGGAGGCAGGTTCGCAGGGCAGGAGTGACTCAGACGCGAAAAGGGCTGGCGATTTCGCCAGCCCCCCTTACTTCGTGTTTGGCCTGGATCTTTAGCGAGCGCCTGGGGCGGCCGCTAGAGACCTTTGTTGCGGTGCGGCTTGCGCTTGGCCTTGATTCACGGCCTGGGTTCCGACATTGACCTTGATCTGCTTCGGCTTGGCTTCCTCGCGCTTGGGGAGGCTTAGCGTTAGTACGCCGTTGTTATAGTCGGCTTGAATGGCGTCCGACTTTACGGAGTTGGCCAGCGCGAAACTGCGGCTGAAGGAACCATAGGCGCGTTCGATGCGCAGATAGTTGTCTTCGTGGGCCTTGGTGTCGAACTTACGCTCGCCGCGAATGGTGAGGACGTTGTTCTCGACGCGGATGTCGAGATCCTGGGGATTGACGTCGGGCAGGTCGGCCTTAACGACTAGTTCATGCTCGGTTTCGTAGATGTCGACGGCCGGGGCCCAAGGAGTCAAATTCGACTCTTGTCCCGTACGTCCCATTGCATCGCCGAATAGGTGATTGATTTGTTCCTGCAGGGTCGTAGCCCCGCGGAAGGGTTGATCCAAACGATTCATAGTTCTCATGTATAAGCCTCCATCAAAAATTTAGGGCTGTCTGAAGGCAATTTCAGATAACTCAAGTCAAGTCAGATTGCGTTTCTGCCTCTGTGGGTATGCAAGCACGGTAGCGACTTAACTTATATTTGTCAAGTCTAATTTTAGGCATGCTTCGTGACTTAATCATTTCTGGTTAAGTAAGCTTCGGAAACTGCCGAGTCGCCTGCACCTCTCGGGACCCATGGTTAAGCGGTCGGCGGCCGGTACATTTGGGAAGACGCAGGCATGCCAGCAAGATTCTGCCGCTACGTGGGAAACGGCATGAAGCGGGACCTGCAACGAAGGCGGGATGGCGAGATGAACTCGCCGCTGCGGTGTCGAAAAAGGGGTCAGGTGCCCGGCTTGAGAGAGACTTCTGAGGAGGCAGGGCACCTGCGGGTCAGCGAGGGTCGGCCTCGCCTCACCATACTGCTAGGGAGGCTAGCATTGGCAAAGGGAGTAAAGCTGTCCCGAATGGCACACTCTGCAAGCGTCCATTCCGGATGAGGCCGGGCGGAAAAGACTCTAGGCGGATTGGCGAGCGACGACGTGGTCGATGTAGCGGGCGGGGGATTTGGGGCCGGCGGCTATGGAGATGGGATTCAGGGGGCCGATTAGATTGAGAGCGTGACTGTGGTGGAAGAAGGATAAGAGGCCCTGGAGATTTTCGTCGTCGAGGCCGTAGTCGATATTTTTTTGTAGGTAAAGGCGGAGTTCTTTTTCGGGGAGTTGCATTTCGCCGGCGGCTTCGGCGGCGATTTGGGGGATTTGCGTTAGGCCGAAATCGCGAGAGGCCAGGAAGTCTAGTGCAAGCTCCGGGTTCGCCGTGAGGATTTCGTTGCGGGCGGCCCAGATGGCTAGGACGGCTGGCTTTTCGGTCAAGTGCCACCACTCTTTTACGATGTCGTAGATGTGGAGCGGGCCGACGCCGGCGATACCAGCGGTGGCCCCGGTGCTAAGCCACTCGCCATCGGGGCCGGGCGTTACATGCGTTTCCGCGGCGATCGCTATGCGTAGGGCGGCGTCGCCGATGATGAGGGCGGCGTCCGCGTCTGCGAGCATGGCGGCAGGGTCAGAGTCGGCTTCGAAAAATTCTGGGGCGATTTGCCAACGGCGGGCGGCGAGGATCTTGGTCAGTGCTTGGGTGCTGCGGGAGCTGCGGTCGAGAGCGATGCGGCGGGCTTGGCGGATGGGAACTTTGGAGATGAGGAGGAGGCTGCGGACGCGCTCCTTGGAGGCGATGGCAAGGCCGGGGAGGATGGTGAGGCCGATGCCTTGGCTGACGATGCGCTGGTACTCGATGGCGGGAATGATGGCGACGTCGGCGGCGCCGGTGCGGAGAGCTTCGGCGCATTGCGAGGGGACCGTGAAGGAGAAGTCGTATCTTTCTTCAGCGCGGGCGCGCAGCGGGCCATGGGTGAAGCCGCGGATTAGCGGGGCGGTGTTGAGATATTGCACTACGGAGATGCGGAGCTTGGTCACGGTGATTGCTAGTATGAAATCGAATGGTACAGGCTGACCCCCTAATGCCGCGCTAGAGGAAGCAGAACACTCGCTGCGCTCGATGGGTCGCGCTAAAGCGCCGCCCCTACAACACAGACCAATCTAAAGATTGGCCACTACAACTATAGCAGAGGGGAATTTGTGCGCGCTTGGCGCTTTTGGTGTAAAACTCTTCAGCTTATTTGAAGAGTGCGAATTTGGAGGCGGCGGAAATGTCGAAGCGTTTGGTGATGGCGGTGGCGTTTTTGGTGAGCGCACGTGTTTGCGCGCAGGGTCACGTGACTTTGGCCGCGGCGGCGCTATCGCAGGCGAAGGGCGATGCGGGCGCGGACAAGACCGCGACGGCCGTGGAGAAAACGACTTCGATTGCGGACAAGACGACATCGATGCAGAAGATGGCGGGATATTTCAATATCTATTGGGATGCGAAGGCGGGGAAGCTTTGGCTGGAGATCGATAAGTGGGGGACGGAGTTTTTGTATCAGAGCTCCCTGGCGGCGGGGATTGGTTCGAATGATATTGGGCTGGACCGCGGGCAGCTTGGCGGGACGCGGGTGGTGCGGTTCGAACGGAGCGGGCCGAAGGTGCTGCTGGTGCAGTCGAATCTTGAATATCGCGCGGTGAGTGAGGATGCGGACGAGCGGCGGGCGGTGCGCGATTCGTTTGCGGAGTCGGCGCTGTGGGGATTTACGGTGGCGGCGGAGGAGGGCGAGCGGGCGCTGGTGGATGCTACGGAATTTTTCTTGCGCGACGCGCATGGCGTGCCGGCGACGCTGCTCCGGACCAAGCAAGGGGCTTTTCATCTGGACGCTTCGCGGTGCGCGCTGTATTTGCCGCGGACGAAAACTTTTCCGCTGAACACAGAGGTGGAGGCGACGCTGACGTTTGCGGGGGATGAACCGGGGCAGTGGGTGAAGCAAGTGACTCCGGAGCCGGGAGCGATTACGGTGCGGGAGCATCACTCGTTTGTGCGGTTGCCGCCGGCGGGATACAAGCCGCGGGCTTACGATCCGCGATCAAGTTTCTTCGGGATTGCATATATTGATTATGCGACGCCGATCAGCGAGCCGATCGTGAAACGATTTGCTGCGCGGCATCGACTGGAGAAGAAGGATCCGAGTGCGGCGGTGAGCGAGGCGGTGAAGCCGATTGTCTACTATTTAGATCGCGGGGCGCCGGAGCCGATTCGGTCGGCGCTGCTGGAGGGGGCGCGGTGGTGGGCGCAGGGGTTCGAAGCGGCGGGATTCAAGAATGCGTTTCGCGTGGAGCTGATGCCGGAAGGCGCGGACCCGATGGATTTGCGCTACAACGTGATTCAGTGGATTCATCGCGCGACGCGGGGGTGGTCTTATGGAGCGGGAGTGATTGATCCGCGGACGGGAGAAATTATCAAGGGGCACGTTTCGCTGGGGTCGCTGCGGGTGCGGCAGGATTATTTGATCGCGGAGGGATTGCTGGCGCCGTACGCGGATGGCAAGGCGTTGCCGACAGGGCAAGATGGCGCGCGACCAGACCTCGCGCAACAAATGGCGCTGGCGCGGCTGCGGCAATTGGCGGCGCATGAAGTGGGGCACACGCTGGGCCTGATGCACAACTACTCGGCGAGCACGGTGAATCGATCGTCGGTGATGGATTATCCGCCGCCGGTGGTGAAGCTGGGAGCCGATGGAGTGCCAGATGTTTCGGATGCTTACGCGACGGGGATTGGCGAGTGGGACAAGGTTTCGATTGCTTGGGGGTACAGCGAATTTGCGCCGGGCACCGACGAGAAGGCGGCGCTGGGGAAAATTCTTGGCGATGCGTTCGGGCGCGGGTTGCGGTATCTGACGGATCAGGATGCGCGGCCGGCCAGCTCTTCTAGCAGCGTGGCGCATTTGTGGGATTCAGGCGCGAACGCGGTGGATGAGCTGAACCGGCTGATGCAGGTGCGCGCGGCGGCTTTGCGGCGGTTTGGGGAGAAGAATATTCGCGAAGGCGCGCCGCTGGCGACGATGGAAGATGCGCTCGTGCCGATTTACATGCTTCACAGGTATCAGGTGGAGGCGGCGAGCAAGTTGGTTGGCGGCATGGATTACACGTTTGCGCTGCGCGGGGATGGACAGGCGCCAACGCAGATTGTTGCGGCGGGCGAACAGCGGCGGGCATTGGCGGCGGTGCTGGCGACGTTGAAGCCAGAAGCGCTGGAATTGCCGGAAGCGCTGCTGAAAATTATTCCGCCGAGACCGCCGGAATACGAGCGGGGGCCTGAACATTTTAAGATTCGGACGTATCCGGCGTTTGACGCGCTAGCTCCCGCGGAGGCCGCTGCGCAGCATACGCTGCAGTTTCTGTTCAATCCGGAGCGTGCTGAGCGGCTGGTGGAGTTCCACGCGCGGGACAAAACGAATCCCAGCCTAGAAGAGGTGTTCGATGCGTTGTTGGCGACGACGTGGAAGGCTCCGCATGGAAGCGGATACGCAGAGCAAATTAACAATGTTGTAGATAATGTTGTGCTTTACGACCTGATGGCACTGGCCGCGAACGAGCGTGCCAGCGATGAAGTACGGGCGATTGCTGCGCTGAAGATCCACAGTGTCAAAGAGTGGCTGAATTTGCCGTCAGGTGGAAGACCAACCATTTCCGATCAAGCGCACATCTTCTTTGCGTCGAAACAAATCGAACAATTCGAGAAAGACCCGAAGCGGCTGGACCTCACGCCTCCTGCCGAGCCACCAGATGGGCCGCCGATCGGCGCAATGGGAGGCGCTGATGAGGATTGGCATCCGTAAGGAGACAATCTAAACCTGCGGTGACGCACTCGGCAGCGTTCACTCTGAGCGCAGCGCTTGTATGACATCGATGCGCGCGGCGCGTGCCGCCGGCACCATCGCCGCGACGACCGCAGCGGTCAGCAGCACGAACGCGGAGAGGATCACGGGCAAGGCGCCCGGCATCTTCACATCCACGAAATAGCTGTGCGCCAAACGGGCCACCACAAACCCGAATGCCGCGCCTGCGAGGACGCCGACCGCAGCCATCACGACGCCTTCTGCGATGACACTCCTCAGGAGATTCCGCGGCTGCGATCCGAGTGCCAATCGAATGCCGAATTCGCGCGTCCGCGCGCTGACCGAAAACGCCAGCACGGCTGCGACCCCAACCAACGCGATCGCCAATGCGACAGCGCCGAACACGCCAAATACCAGCGAGTTCAAACGGTCGGGCGTGAGGACTTCGGCGCGGATGTCTTCGAGAGTGGCGGCGTGCTCGACGGGCTGATCGGCGGACATGCCGCGAATCACGCGGGTAACCGGGGTAACGAGCGAATAAGGATTTGCATCCGTGTGGATGAAAAGGCGACCGCCAAAAATTGGGCCCTCTTGAAAGGGGGTATAGACCGTGAGGATCGGCTCAGGAATGACATGTTCGTCGTCGATATCGGCGGTCACGCCGATGATGCGGTGGGGCGCGGCGTTGATCCCGGGGGCGAATTGCAGCACGGGATCGGTCCAATAGACGTGCCGATTGAGGGGATCCTGATTGGGAAACATGCGCTGCGCGAGAGTCTGACTGACGATAACGACGGGGTCATTCTTTTGGCCGTCGGAATCATTGAAATCGCGGCCGGCGATGATGGGAACGCCGAGCGAGGCAAAGAATCCGGGAGAGATGACGCGCATATGCGCGCGAGGGTCTTCATTGGGGACATGAACATAACCATCGGCGGAGAATTGCATACCGAAACCGAAGCCAGCATCGCGCCAGGGAGCGGCCATGCCGAAAGCGGTGGTGTTCACGCCGGGTAACGCATCCACGCGACGAATCGATTCCCTGTAGAAATCGACGACTTGCTGAGGCGTTTTCCCGTAAGACATGGCGGGAACGTTGACGACGAGGACGTGGCGCGTGTCGAAACCGCGATGCGCCGTTTGCAGTCCGATCAGCGTAGTGATCAACATAGTTGCGCCGGCCAGCAGCACGAAGGACGCGGCGATTTGTGTCACCGCGAAGATCCGCTGGCGGCGGCTGGTGCTGCTGGTTATGCGCACGCTGCCGCTCGTTAGGCTAAGGCCATTGGACGTGTCGGCCGACGGCAGGCGCGGGACAAACGCCAAAATCACCGCGGCGACGATGGCCAGCGCCGCTCCCACCCAGAGCATGCTGTTGTCAACGGTCAGATCTAGGGCGCGCACCGAGAAGCGCGACGCGTAGCGGGCCAAGATGGCGACCATCGGCTGTGCGCTCATTACACCGAGCGCGGCGCCCGCCCCGCAGAGCAGAAGGCTTTCGGCTAGCAGCATGCGGCGGAGCGCGCCTTTGCTTGCGCCGAGCGCCGCACGGATGGCCAGCTCGCCTTCGCGGCGAACGGTGCGTGTGAGAATCAGGTTGGCGACATTGGAACAGGCGATGATGAAGACGAGCGCGGAGGCGGCGAGAAGAACGAGAAGGACGGTGCGAGCGCCGGAGGTGAGCTCGTCGCGAAGCAGCTTGGCGCTGACCTGGAAGTCCGACTTGAGCGAATACGCTTCGGGATGGGCTTTGGTCATAGCCCCGTAGACGGAGCGCAACTCGGCGCGAGCCTGACCGAGGGTGACGCCGGGAGCGAGACGCGCAAAGAGCTCCGTCATGCGATGGACGCGGCCGGTCACCATAGTTGCGGAGAGGTGGTGCGGGCTAGTGACGATGTTGGCCATGATTTCGGTCTCTTGAGGATAAGGGACCGAGGGTTCTAGGACGCCGACGATAGTAGCGGATCGACTTCCCATCGGGCCGCTGCCGAGGTGAACGTTTTTGCCGATGACGCCCGGATCTTTCCTGAGAGTGGTGGACCAGAAACGATAGGTGAGAACGACGACGCCGGCAGCTTTGGGGCCGTCGTCTTGAGGTCCGATGAGACGCCCTAGAACAGGGTGGAGGCCTATTACGTCGAAGTAGTTGCCGCCGACTACGCCAGCTTGCACTTCGCGAGGCTCACCCAGGCCGATCATGGTGAAAGGGAAGGCGGAGAAGTCGCCGAACGCACTTAGGGTTTTCACGCTGGCACGCAAATCCTGGATTTCGGGGACGGAGAACGTTTCGTTGTCATTGCCGATGCCGGGGGCGCTCTGGCGGATATAGATCAGGCGATCCTCGTCGCGGTTGACGAGGGGCTTGAGGAGCACACCGCGGACGAGCGTAAAGATGGCGGCGTTGGCGCCGATGCCGAGCGCCAGCGTCAGTATCACGGTGATCGCAAGCCCCTGCGTGCGCATGAGGGAGTGGAACGCAACTCTTAGATCGCGAAGAAATGACATGTTCTGGGCCTCACCCTTGGATATTGCACCAGGAATGCCAACGCTTAAGCACCACATTGTACGTCACTTAATACGTGATGCGTTCGTTTAGGGTGGTCGGTTTCAGGATGCCTCTGTCGCAGATTCGGACACACATGCTCCCCGAAAGGCATGATCCGCTGGATAGTTCGTGCTGAAGTTGTGCTTCCTGCGGGGTCAGTGGTTTTTGGCTGCGACTATGTTGAAAGTGATTTTCAGTTTGTCTTTTACTTTTACGGAACCGCCACCGACTTTGACCGGCGTTATGCCGTAGTCGGTTTGGAGGATGGAGAGTTCGCCTTCGCCGTGGAGTTCCTTGGCGTTTGCGCGAACGTGAAGCGGGAAGCTGACTGGCTTTTCGACTCCGTGGAGATTCAGCTTGCCGGCGAGAGTGAGCTCCCAGCCATCGGGAGTTTTCTTTGCAGCGGAGATGCCGGTGGACGTGAAGGTGATCGCCGGGAATTTTGCTACGTCGAGGACCTTCTCGCCTTCCATGGTGGATTGGACCTCTTTACGATCCTTCTCGGACTCGCCCGGGTCGACTACGGTGATGGATTTCGTGGGGATTTTAAGGCGTACGGAAGATTGATCGGGTTTCTGTGGGTCAAACTTCGCGTCGCCGGAAACCTGTTTGGCGGCGATTAGGTGATCGTGGCCGAAAGCCTTGAAGGCGCCCTCCTTGCCGACGTGAATCTCCATTTTGCTTTGCTGAGGGTCGATGGAATATGACGCGCTGCCCTGGGCTCCGACGCTGAATGGGGCAAGTACGGCGATCAGTGCCGCTGAGACTGCTCTCATTGTGCTCTCCTTACCTCATGATAGGCGGAAAGGGCAGAATATTTTTGTCACATATTTGTTAGAGGCGGACAAGACCACTGGCGGGGGTGCGTCGTCTATAGCGGTGGAGGGGATGTCCATGAAGATGCGCACGGTTTCGATGATTGGGGCGGGTGTTGCTTACGTTTTCTTGCTGCTGCCGTTGACGCGGGTTCGGGCTCAGGCGAGCCCGGCAGCTCCGGCTATGCCCGCGAGCCCGGCAGTCCCAGCTACGCCGGCTTTTCCTGCGATGCCTGCCGAGCCAGCGGTTCCGTCTGCGCCAGCTATGCCGGGATGGGGACACAAACACTCCGGGTCCACGCATTGGGGCGATGGGCCGGCGGCGGATTGCTCTGATTTGCACATTCGGCTGAATGATGAACGGCCGACGATTCAGGCGGACGAGCGGACGGTTAGCAAGGCGGAGGCTCCGGTGCTGCGCGTTCATGAAGTGGAGAACGGCGGGGTGCAGGTGCAGGGATGGGATAAGGATGTTTACTCGGTGACGGCTTGCAAGGCGGCCGTCGGAAGCGATGCGGCGCGGCTGTTGGCGGACATCAAGCTGGCGGTGCAGGGCGGCGAGGTTTCGGTGAGCGGGCCACACGGCTATCGCGATGACTGGACGGTATTCCTGCTGATTCGCACGCCGCGGGCGGCAGATATTGAAGTGACCGCGCACAACGGTCCGGTGAGTTTTTACAGCGTGGATGGGAAGATCACGACGCGGGCTACGAATGGGCCGATCAGCATGAAGGATTGCTCGGGCGAGGCGAATATTTCGGCGGAGAATGGGCCGATTAGTTTTTCGGGGAACAGCGGGAAGCTGCGGCTGCATACGCAGAATGGGCCGATCAGCGTGTCGCTCGGCGCGAATTGGGATGGGTCGGAATTAGTGGCGGATGCGGTGAACGGGCCGCTGACGCTGCGCGTGCCGTCGGGATTCCGGTCGAGCTTTCTGGTGGAGTCGAACGGGCATTCTCCGGTTAGCTGCCATGCGAGTGTTTGCTCGGATGCGCGGAAGACTTGGGACGATGAGCACCGGCGGATTGAGTATGGGAGCGGGTCGCCGGTGATTCGGTTGTCTACGGAGAATGGGCCGATTTCGGTGGCGGATTAAGGGCCTTGAGGATGGGCCACCGGCAAGATGCACGACAATTCGTGGCCGCTGGAGCGGCTGGGACGCGCTAAAGCGCGCCCCTACAACGATTGGACGGGCTGGCGCGTTGCGGATAAGATTTCTGGATGCTGCTGGAAGAGCGGGTTGCGCGGGCGACTACGGAAGCGGAAGCGGTGGAGCTTGCGCGTGAGCTGTATGGGCTTACGGTTACCGCTCGGGCGCTGCCTGGCGAGTACGACGACAATTTTCATCTAACAACGGTCTCTGATGTTGTCGGTGCGCAGCCAAAAATGACTGTGCCACATTCGAATTCACTCCACATAGAAAATGAACCTGCCGGAGCCGGATTCGTATTGAAGGTGATGCACCCGGCGCGCGAACGCTCGTTCATCGATATGCAGTGCCGCGGGCTGCAGCACTTGGCGCTTCGTTCTCCGCAGCTTACGCTGCCGCGCGTTCGAACCAACCGGAATGGTGAGGCGTTTGCCGCTGTTACCGCGGCGGACGGATCGCAGCGGCTGGTTTGGCTGCTC
>DATBYP010000356.1:0-20291 GCA_036513675.1 Candidatus Acidiferrum sp. | reverse complement strand
GAAACCGCCAACCGCAATTCATCTTAGGGTGCGGTCTACCGTCAAGTCAACGCGCACTCAATGGTCGGTGTTTTGCGCAGCAAAGCCATAGAATTTCAGTACATCCTGCAGCGCGACAATCCCCTCCAATTTATGCACATCGGCGCGGCTGACCACCGGCAACGCATCCAAACCCGCCGCACCCATGCGCTCCAGTGCGACCGTAAGCGACTGATCCGAATGCAAATGTGGGAACTCCTTGTCTTCGATCAAATCCATCAGCTTGGAATTCGGGAGTCCATCAGCAGTGGCCTTTTCCAACGCGGCCATGCTCACGATGCCGACGACACCTCGTTCATTACCTACAGGGCACGCTTGCAGCGAGTTTGCGCGCATTTTCTCAAGCGCTTCTTGCGTCGTCATTTCTACCCTCAGCATTTGGTCAGCGGGGCGGATAGCGTTAATCACGCGCCGCTGCCCCGAACCAATGCGGGATTCTGCCTTCGGCAAGTGGATCCCCTCCTGGTAGGCAAGAAGTTCGTAGATGGGCTGAGGTTGGAGGCGTGACGAAATAAAGAAACTAACCAAATTGGAAATCATTAGCGGAACGATGACGGCATAGTCCCGCGTCGTTTCGAAAATCATGACCACGGAGGTCATCGGTGCACGCACAATGCCGGCGAACGCTGTTCCCATACCGACTAGTGCATAGGCGCCGGCATTGGCCACATGTGCGGGAAAGAAATTGTGCGCCACTCCTCCGATGGTTCCACCTAGCATCGCTCCCAGAAACAGCGCCGGCCCGAAGATGCCGCCCGCGTTTCCAGAGGCGTAGCTGGCGACCACCCCAATAAGTTTGAGCACCAGCAGCAGAACCATCAACCTGAGAGCCATGCCGCCATTCAGCACTCGCCCGACGTAGCTGTAGCCCACCCCCAGAGTTTGAGGCACGAACCAGCCCATGATTCCGACAGCCACTCCGCCGATGGCTGGCTGGAACCACATTGTTTTTCGCGGGAGCCGCAGAAAGCGTTCACGCAGCCTGAGCAGCGACTTCGTGAACGCTACAGAGAGTAAGCCGCCCAGTAATCCGAGGACTGCATAAATCAAGAACTCTGCTGGGCTGACCAGTTGATATTGCGGAACCTTGAACAGCGGATCGTTGCCCAAAAGCAAATCGCAGCATGGCCCAGGAAGTCGCGGAGGCCAGTACCACGGAACCCAGCACCGGGGCATGCAAATCGCCGACAACTTCTTCTAACGCGAACAGCACTGCCGCCAGTGGCGTGTTGAAAGCCGCGGCAACCGCGGCCGCCGCACCCACCGGAATGAGCGCCTTTACCTTCTCAGGGCTGAGCCTGAGCCAGCGTCCCAGCAGCGAGGCGATGCCCGCGCCCACTTGCACCGAGGGGCCTTCGCGTCCTAGCGGAATGCCGCTGGCAAGCGTCGCGGAAGTGCAGAAAAACTTTCCCAACACCGTCCGAAGGGAAATGTACCCTCCACGTGCAAATAAGGCCGCTTTTGTTTGCGGCACACCGCTACCGCGTGCGTCCGGAAAATATCTGTACAGCAGAAAGCCCATCGATAGTGAACCTACGATGGGAACAACCAGCCGCCGCCAAGCCGGAGCCACGGCCGCATCGATTCGCGCGCCGAATCGCTCGGTCAAAACGATGAATGCCACAACCGTCAGGCCGACCAGCGCGCCGATCAGCAGCGTCACCAGGAGAAACACTTGCTCCTCGCGCTGCTTGACCAGCGCGGCCAACAGCTGTGACGGCGGCCACCACCGCCTCGTCTTCGTTTGCTCTTTCGCTTCCGAGATCATCACGTTTCTCTGTGCCAGCTTTGCAGTTACCCTCTTGGATGACTTCGCGGCATGCAAGGCGCGTGCCGCCGCACGCCCGTTGCAAGAGGCTAGATCGGCGAGGACTCGGGATGCATGCGACAGCGCCTCATCCGACGGGAGCAGGGTTTTTGGGAATCCTTCCGCCGGGAATTAGAAACGTCAGCTTTATCGTGCGCTCCCGGCGGCGCTCCTCTTCGAGATGCCGCGCGCGTGCCTTGAGCAGATCGTCGAGCGAAACCAGGCCAAGAAATTGGCCCGTTTCCCTCTCCACGACAGGCATACGCGTGAGCCCTTTCTCCGCCATGCGGTAAACGACCGAGCGCAGCGGTTCGTCAGGATACGCGGCGAGCGTTTCTTCACGTACTACCTCTCGCAGCGCGCGCCGCGCATCTCCACCTTTGGCCGTCAGCTCGCGTATGTCTCCGCGCGTCAGCACACCCACCAACTGCCCGTCCCCGTCGACAACGGGCAAGAGCCTTTGCGCTTGCCGATGGTCGGTGCGCAGCGAATGCTGCACCTCGGCAATAGCGCTCGTAGCGGCCAGCACTGCAACATTCGTCCGCATCACTTCGCGAACAAACAGGATCTCCAGAGGGTCTACCGAATACTCGCGGCTCAGGTGATACCCGCGACGCGCCACCTTCTCCGTCAGGATGGAACGTTTCAGCGCCAACACTGTAAAGCCGTGGGCAACGATGCTGCCGACCAGCAGCGGCAAAAATACATTGCCGTCATGCGTAAGCTCAAAGGCAAACACGATGCTTGTAAACGGCGAGCGCATGGTCCCGCCAAGCACCGCGCCCATGCTGATCAGCGGCCAAAAGCCGGCGCCTTCATTAGGCAGAATCATCGCTTCCAGGCCGCCAAGCGCGCCGCCCATCATCAGGAGCGGAGCCAGCACGCCACCGGATGTGCCGGAACCTAGCGAGACCGCCCAGATAAACCACTTCACCAGCAGCACGCCCAGAATTACGTGCGTCGTCACGCTGCCTTGCAACAGTCCGCCGATCGTGTCGTATCCAACGCCAAGCGCTTGCGGAAAGATCAAGCCGCCCAGTCCAATCGCAAGACCCCCGATGGCGGGCCACCACATCCAGTGAATGCGCAGGTGCTGAAACATATCTTCTGCCGCATAAACAGAAATCGTCAGCAGCGCCGATAAACCTCCCGCCAGCAAGCCGACCAGCACGCACCCCAACAGTCCCTTTGGGCCGATGAAGAGCGGATGCTCCGGAACGGGAAAAAGCGGGCCGAACCCGAGTAAGTATCGGCGCAGCACCGCTGCCGTCGCGCTCGCCAATGCCACCGGGATTAGACTCCGCGGCTTCCACTCGAACAGCAGCAGCTCCACAGCTAGCAGCACAGAAGCCACCGGCGCGGCGAAAGTCGCCGACATTCCCGCCGCAGCCCCCGCAACCAGCAAAGTCTTTCGCTCGGCGCTCGTCAGGTGAAAAAGCTGCGCGATCATCGAACCGAACGCCCCACCTGTCATTATGATGGGACCTTCCGCTCCGAACGGTCCGCCCGAGCCAATCGAAATCGCCGACGAAATCGGTTTCAAAACCGCGACCTTCGGCTCGACACGGCTGCCGTTAATCAGAATCGCTTCAATTGCCTCGGGAATCCCATGCCCACGGATTCGCTCCGAACCGTAGCGCGCCATCACTCCAATGATCAGCGCCCCACCGATGGGCACGAGCACGCTGTAGACTCCAAGATGATTCCCGACTGGCGAAACCATCGCAGTACCCCAGCGCCCGAAATAGAACAGGTTGGTGAAGAGTCCAATCAGGCGTAGCAACGCGAGCGCGACAAATGCCGCAACAGTGCCAATGCAGACGGCCAGCGCAGAAATTGGCAAAAGGCGCGTGGTTGTGGTGAAGTCGCCGAGTTCTTCCCACGCTTTGCCGTTCTGCCCCCTCGCGAATGCGCCCTTTCGTTCCGGCTTTGCCGCTATCTCTGCGCTATCCACGCTTTCCTCGCTTTGCCGAAACCTTCTTGAGATTTGCTTGCGGCGCTTTTTCGAGCAATTGATCGATGGCACGCACCAGCGCATGCCCGTTCGACCGTAGTTCACCAATGCGATGCCGCGCGACCTGTTCCAACAGGCGCTCTCCGCGAGGTAGCAAAGACACCAGCACTCGCCGCCGGTCATCGCGCCCTCGCGTGCGTCGCACATAGCCGTGCGTTTCCAGGCGGTCAATCAATTCGACTGCGCTGTGATGTTTTAAGGCCAGCCGCTCCGCCAAGTTTCGAATCGTCGCCTCTTCCCCGGCGGGCAATCCTCTAATCATAAGCAACAGGAGATACTGCTGAGGCTCCAGGCCTGCAGCCTGAGCCACCGCATCTCCTTCATGCAGAAAATGGCGGATGCGATAGCGCAGCTCCGCCAAAGCCCGGTATTCGTCCGTGGTAATCTCGGTCGCCATGCCTCTAGTATATCGTACTGCGATATACTAGAGCAGCTAGGTCTTATAGTAAGTTCGCGCGAGTAAACCTGTAATCTGTGAGACAGCCAATCCTGGCTGTTTTCCTGTCCGAACCTGTTGTTATCGACGGCGGTGTTGTTATCGTCCGGTCAAACTACAGTGCCTTGCGGAACGCCTTCTGCGTCTTGTAATGCTCGTAGCCGTGCCGTTCGTAGAACTTATGCGCCCGCTCGCGAATTACGTTCGACCGCACATTCATCCCTCGGCAGCCGTGCCTTCGCGCCCACTGCTCGGCGGCTTCCAGGAGCTTCGCGCCTGCTCCCGCGCTGCGCTGGCCTTCCGCAACGATTAGCCCATTCACTTCGGCTCGAATATCGCTTTCCAATAGGTGAGAGACGCTCACATGCAGCCAACCGACCAGTCCCGCCGCCTCCGGAGATTCCGCGACAAACACGGCATGTTTGGAGGCTGGCTTCAACTGCCGCAGTCTCGTGGCAATCTGAGCCGCTGTAGCCGGATATCCCAGTTCTCCGGAGAGCTGTGCGATTCGCTCGGCATCGCTGCGTCGCGCCTTCCGAATTCTTGTGCCGGTTCGATCCACGCTACGAACCCGATTCTAAAACGTTTTATCGCTATCGAGGAGGATCGTCACCGGGCCTTCATTCACCAGTTCCACAGACATCATAGTCTGAAAGACTCCTGTAGCCACGGTAACGCCAAGCGCGAGCAACGCGTTATTGAATTCCTCATACAGCGCAGCCGCTTGCTCCGGCGGCGCCGCGGAAATAAAGCTCGGGCGCCGCTGCCCGCGCGCGTCGCCATAGAGCGTGAATTGAGAAACCACGAGTGCCGCGCCTTTTACGTCGAGCAGCGACCGATTCATTTTCCCTTGTTCATCCTCGAATATGCGCAGGTTTGCGACTTTTTCAGCCAGCGATGCCGCCACCGCAGGAGAGTCTTCCCGGCCCACGCCAAGCAAAACCATCAACCCAGCGCCGATTTCTCCTGTGACCCGCTCTTCGACCGTTACACGCGCGCGACTAACCCTCTGCACCACGGCTCTCATAGATTAATGTGAAGTCGCTCCGCTGGTTGCAAGCAAACCCTTGTCATCAACCGTCCGCGCTCGCTTGCTGGCTGCCTACTGATCGGCTTTCTTCTCTTTCGCCGGCTTCCTCGGCAATAATTCCGCCAACTGCGCCACATTGTAGGCAAACACCGCCAGCACCTGCGCGCCTTCCGTCAAGTCGTCCCAGCGCACGTGCTCCAGCGTATCCGCCTGCGAGTGATGCATCTTGTCGTAGGCGGCGACCTCCTGTACGCACCAGAATCCCGGCACGCCCGCGTCGTCGAATGGCACGTGGTCGGAGCCGCCCTCCCGGCGCAAGCTCGGCTCGACCAATCCAATCTCCTTTGCCTTGGCAAGCGGATACAGCGCGTGATCAATTGTCTCGCGCACCGCATAATTGCCCATCAAGCCGATGGTGAGCACTTTGCCCGTCCCCGAATCGTGCACAAGCACTCCGGACATCTTCGGCAGCTCGTCCTTGTGCGCTTTCACATAAGCGCGCGAGCCGTTCAAACCCTGCTCTTCGCCGGTGAACAGCACAAATCGGATCGTGCGCTTCGGCTTCACTCCCACTTTCTGCAGTGCCCGCGCGGCAGCAAGCACTGCCATCGACCCCGTGCCATTGTCCGTGGCGCCAGTGCCAAGATCCCAGGAATCCAGGTGAGCGCCAATAATCACAACCTGCTCGGGCTTCTCCGTGCCGCGAATCTCCGCCACCGTGTTGTACGCCTGCACCGGCTTCCCACTAAGGCGTCCCTCGATACTTACCTCCGCCTCCGCGTGCCCTTCCTCCTGCAGGTGCCACAACTGCTCGTAGTTCTCGCGCACCGCATACGCAACCGGCACTTGCGCGGCTTGATAGTCTCGGGATTGCACCGACATGTTCAACAGGCCAAACTCCTTCTCCGAAGCGAGCAACACTGCGTTTACCTTTTCCTCCGCGAACATTTTCATGGCCGCCAACCGCGCTTGCCGGTAGGCCGCCGGGTCGATGGGCATTTCATTCGCGGCGTGCCCGAGCGGAATCGTGCTTTCACCCCACGGCGTCGCCAGCGGAGACTCCGGAGCTTGCATCTTGCGCGGCCGGCCAAACAACACAATGGCGCCCTTGAGTTTCCCTTTGTATTGCTCTAGATCTTCCAATTTTTCAAACTTAACGCCAACCACCGGTCCCCGCACTCCGCCGTTCGTGCTCGGGGACCACCCCGCTGCAGCCAGCGTCAACGTCTGCTCGGTCGGAAGAATCAGCCGGCCGGTCGCCGGTCCGCGCGTCCAGCTATTCGCGATCGTCCACTCCTCCAGGTGCACGTTCGAAAGGCCCGCCGCTTTAAACTGCTCCGCGGTCCAGTGGCTTGCCTCATCGAGCTTTGCCGAACCTGTCAGCCGCGCGCCAATGTGCTCCGTGAGGTACGTCAGGTCCGCTTTCAACGCCGGCGCATCGGATTTAACCTGCTCCAGAATTTTGGTGTCCAGCTCCGCAATGGGATCGGGCTTCGGAGCTTCCTGATCCTTCGCATCTTTGCCGGGATTGTAAGGCAGCGGCCGTCGTGGCAGCATGTCCGGCAGGTTCGCCGTGTTATAGGCCCACGCGGCCAGCACCTCAGCGCCCTGATTCAAGTCGTCCTTCCACACCTTGTCGAACGTGTCCGATTGGCTGTGGTGCGTCAGGTTATATTCCGCGCGGTCCTGGATGCAGAAAAATCCAGGCACGCCGACCTCATCGAAAGAGAGATGATCCGTTCCGAACGAGCGCGCCATGCGCGGCTCGAGCAATTTCAATTCGTGCAGCGGCGCAAGAACCTGATCCACTAGCTCGCGATCCTGATAGTTGTCGTGTAGTCCAAGCGTCAGCACGCGGCCCGTTCCCGTGTCGTGCACCAGCACTCCCGAAATTTTCTCCAGGTCATTCTTGTGTGCTTTCACATATTCTTGCGACCCGTAAAGCCCTTGCTCTTCGCCCGAGAAGAGCACAAACCGAATCGTGCGCTTCGGCTTTAGGTTAAGTTTGGCCAAGGCGCGCGCCGCTTCCAGAACCGCCATCGAGCCGGTGCCGTCATCGGTCGAACCCGTTCCCAAGTCCCACGAATCCAGGTGCCCCCCGATAATCACCACCTCGTCCGGCTTTTCCGACCCGCGGATTTCGGCCACCGTGTTGTACACCGTCATTGGCTTATCGCCAATGGTGTTCGTCATTTCCATCTCAACCTGCACCGGCAGGTGCCGCTGCAGCATCCGGAAAATCGTCCGATAGCCCTCTCCAGTAATGAATGCCGTCGGAATCGGTCCAATGTCGTAGCGCCCCAGGCTGACGTCCGTCATGTTCAGCAGCCCGTGCGGCTTGTTCGAATCGCGCAGCACCCCCACGACGCCTTCTTGCTTCCAAAATTCCGTCCGTTCTTTCGCCGCCTTCAGGAAAGCCGTATACGGATCCTCTAGGGGCGGCTCGCCAATTCGCGGCGAAGGCTGCTGCATCGGCCGGCTCATCAGCGCGAGCGGCTCTTCTGGCTTGGGCGGGGAAAGGCTCGCCGGCTCCTGATAAATCACAATCGCTCCCTTCAGCTTGCCCTGAAACTTCGCAAAATCCTTTTTCTCTTTCGCATCGAAGTACACCACCGCCCCGGTAATCGCCCCGGGCGTGCTCGGCGACCATCCCGCCGCCGCGATCGTCAGCGGATGTTCCGTCGGACTCACAATGCGCGCGCGCGCCTCCCCGCGTTTCCAGGAACGCTCCATCGTCCAGCCTTCCAGGTGAGCGTTCACCGCGCCGTACTTTGCAAACATATCGCGCGTCCAGTCATTCGCCTGCTTGAGCTGCGGCGAGCCCGTCAGCCGCGCCCCGATGCTGTCCGAGAGATATTCGAGGTTCGCCGCCGCCTCGCTGTGTTCGCGAATCTCGCCGAGAATCTGCGCGTCCGTTGCCGCAAATGGACTCTTCTCTTCGCCGCCCGACCTCGCCAAGCCGCCGCGCTCCCCCACCAACACGAAGACAACGCCGCACACAAGCACACTGAATCGACGCAAGCTCATTCGTCCCCTCAAGACAAAACTGGATTTTTCTGCTGATTCCACCACGCGGCAGTAAGCTCCCGCCGTCTACACTCGTCTTAGACGCGCACAAGGGGCTCAGCCGTTTCGCACCCGCCGGCGCTGTTTTCCCTGCTTCCGCAAACGCGGCGAGGGCTGGCATTTCGGGCAGAAATAGCTGCTGCGGCCTGCGACAATCACTCGCCGAATCGCCGCGCCACAACGGAAACAGCGCTTCCCTTCGCGTCCGTATGCCCGATGTTGCCGCTGATATTCTCCCGGCTCGCCCTCGGCGTCAAGAAAATCGGAAATCGACGATCCCCGCGCCAAAATCGCCTTGCGCAACACGTCCTGCAGCACCCGCCGCAACACCTGCGTCTGCTTTTTGCCCAGCTCCGTTCCCCGGCGCATCGGATGAATCTTTGCCCGCCACAAGCTCTCATCCGCGTAAATGTTTCCGACCCCGCGCAAGACGCTCTGATCGAGCAACAGCGCCTTGATCTGCGCGTTCCGCGACCGGATTCGCGATGTAAACTCCTCCGCGCTCACCAACAGCGGATCGGCCCCAAATGCCGTCAACTCCTCCGCCAGCAGCGCCCCGGTAAGATACGCCATCCGGCCAAACCGGCGCGCGTCCGTGTAGCGCAGCTCCCGCCCATCATCTAGCCCAAACCACACGTGCGTATGCTTCGCGCAAGGCTGCGCCGCCGCACACGGCGCAAGCCGCCCCGTCATTCCCAAGTGCACCAACAGCGAAGCCGCTTCCGCATCTCCATTTTCCAAACTCGCGGCGGAATTCTGACGCGCAGAAAGCCGCAGCAGCATGAATTTCCCATACCGCTCCACTTTTTCGATGTGTCTTCCCGGAAGGTGTTGCTCCACCGCCGCCGGATCATCGATGAAATCCGTTTTCCCCAACCTTACAGACAAAATCCGCCGCCCCGCAATGGACCTCTGCAGTCCCCGCGCAACAGTCTCAACCTCAGGGAGCTCCGGCATAAACCCGTCACCAAAATCGTCGGGGCGCAGCATCGCTGCGCCCCTTGTCCGCAGGTACTAAAGAATTCTACTCCCCTAATCGCTCTCGAAACTGCTCGCCACTCTCCCGATGGGCTTTTCCTCAGTTCCTTACTGCTTCTCCGGCGGCCAGAACCCCGGCTCACTAATCACCCGCGCGTCCCGTTTGTCCGCGTACTTCTCCACCGACGCGCCAATCGCGGAAGCTTTCCCGATCAGCACAAAGACTAAATTCTCCGCTGGAAAATGTTTCTGGATCACCTGCTTGGCCATTTCCGGCGTCAACGCATCGACGCGCGCCTCCAATTGATTGATCTCGTCGTCGCCCAGCCCATAAAATTCGTGGGTCGCAATAATCTGCGCCAACTGCCGGGAAGTCTCAATGCTCGGCGGAAACTGGCCCTTGATATAGCTCTTGGCCGATTTCAACTGCTCGTCAGTCACTCCCTGTTTGTGAAACTTCTGCAGCACCTGCAGCGCCAGGTCGATCGCCGGCGTGGTCGTCTCATTCTTCGTAAAACTAAAAATCCCAAATGGCCCGGGCGCCTTCCGCGCATCAAAGAAAGAAGACGCTCCGTAGGTATAGCCCGACTCCACGCGCAAAGCCTCATTCAACTCCGAAGTGAATCGCCCCCCAAAAATCGTGTTTACCACGCGAATCGCCACGCGATCCGGATCAGTGCGCGCGATCCCTACATTCCCAAACGCAAAGTACGTCTGCGTAGCATCAGGCTTGTCCACCAATAGCAAGCGCTTGCCCTTGACCACTGTAGTAGGCGCGATTGTCGGTGGCGCGGCCGCGCGAGCCGGCCACGCACCAAATGCGTCTTCCAGCTTCTTCCGCATCTCCGCGCCCTTGAGTTCGCCCGCCACGGCCAGCAGCGTGTTCCCCGGCACATAGTTCGTTTCATAGAATTTCACAATTGCGTCACGCTTGATCCGCTGCAACGAAAGCTCATCGCCGCCTGCGGCCCGCCCATACGGGTGCGTTCCATACAAATACCCGTAGTAGTACAGACCCAGCACCTGCTGCGGATCGTCCTTCGCCCCGCGCACCGCATCCACCGACTGCGCCAGCAGCTTATCCACTTCCGCCTGCGGAAACGTTGGGTGCAACAGCGTATCCGAAAGCAGCTCCAGCCCGCGCGCCAAATCCTTCGTCAAGAACTCCGTGCTCACGCTGCTGAAGTCCGCTCCCGCTTCCGATTCAAACGCGCCGCCTATGTAATCCAAATCCGCGGCAAACTGTTGCGCCGTTCGGCTCTTCGTCCCTTTTCGCAACAGTCCCGCGGTAATTGAAGCAAGCCCCTCCTGTCCGGCGGGGTCCCCAGCCGAGCCTGTCTTCACGATCGCGTACAAATTAATGAGCGGCACTCCGTGCTTTTCCAGTAGCAGCACGGTCAATCCGTTCTTTAACACCACTTTTTCATGCGGTGGCATGTGCAGCGTCTGCGCCGCTGTCGAAACAGCAATCGTCAGCATCAGCAAAAAAGTTGTAGGAGCGCGCTTTAGCGCGTCCCAGTACGGAGGTCTTTTACCCCTCATGGCTTGCTCTTTTCTTCGTCGTTTTCCGGGATTAGCGTCGACACCGTGCGGTTATTCCCCCCGAAATACGCTTTAGCCACACGCTGCACATCTTGTTTGGTCACCGCCGAATAGTTCTTAGCCGCATCAAACAATTTCTTATAATCGCCAAAGAAAACCTCGTAAGTGCCGATTGTGTTCGCGCGCCCGTTAATCGTGCGCATCTCCCGGTAAAACTCCGCCAGCCGGATATTTTTGGCCTTCTCCAATTCCGTGTCGCTGACCGCAGCGTTCTTCGCGTTCTCGAACTCCTCGTACATCGCTTTCTCACACTTTTGCGGGTCCACTCCCTGCTTAGGTTGCGCGGCTATCTCCACAATGGTGGGATCAAATGCAGGCTCGACGGACGAGGAGACGTCCAGCGCGATTTGGTCCTTGTCCACCAAACGCTGGTACATCCGCGAACTTTCTCCCTGGAACAACACCGTCCGCAAAACATTGAGCGCGTAGTAGTCTGGGCTGTTCGTCTTCGGGATGTGGTACGCCACTAGCACCAATGGCAACTGCGCCGGTTTTCGCACAACCAGGCGTCGCTCCCCCAACTGTTCCGGTTCCACCGTCGTCACTGGAGGAGGTGGCGCGTGCGTCGGAATCGGCTCAATGTATTTCTCACATAACTGAAAGATTTCCTCGGGAGAAACATCGCCGGCCACTACCATCGTCGCGTTATTCGGCGAATATCCCATCTCGAAGTGGTGCTTCAGTTGTTCCATGGTCCAGTGCTCGATATCGCTCATCCATCCCACGACGGGCCACTGGTAAGGATGTGCGATGTACGCCGTTGCCCACAGTTGCTCGTCCAGTAGGCCGCCGTTGTCATTATCGGTGCGCAGCCGCCGCTCCGAAGCCACCACTTCGCGCTCCGATTTAATCTTTTGCGGGTCAAAACTGAGGTTCTGGATGCGGTCGGCCTCGATGTCGTAAATCAAACTCAGCGCCGAACGGGGAAACCAATCCTGGTAAACCGTCACATCGCGCGTCGTGTAGGCATTATTCGCCCCGCCATTCGCTTCCATCACTTTGTCCAGCTCGCCCGGGCCGTACTTCTTCGCCCCGTTGAACATCATGTGTTCGAAAAAGTGCGAAAGGCCTGTCGTCCCCGGTCCCTCATTGCGCGAGCCAATTCGATAAAAAATGTATAGTGCCACGTTCGGAATGCTGTGGTCCGTCTGCACCAACACCTTCATCCCGTTCTTGAGCGTCTTCGTCGCAACCGGAAATTCCGCCTGCCCCCAAACCGGCCCGCCAATCAAGAGCGAAGCAAACAACACAAAAGCCACTCTCTTAGTCCATCCAGTTTTCATAAGCCACCCTTCGCCCCAGCCGCGCACAATCCTTAAAACGCAAAATCCCGTGAAAATGTTTAACCTGCCAAGTCAGGCACACCAACTCTTCACTTTTGAACTCTTAAACTCTTCTACTTTTCCTCTCCAACCAACCCAAACACCCTCACCGCTCCCCCCGACCCACCCTCCAACTTGATCGGCGCCACGACCAAAAACGCTCCCGCCTCCGGCACTTCGCTTAAATCCGAAAGATTCTCGAGCTGATACAAACCCGCACCTAGCACCAAATGGTGTACCGCAAAATCCTCGGACGCCCCGTAATCCACACTCAAGGTGTCGCATCCAATTCCGCTCACCTTACGTGAGATCAATACCTTCGCCGCTTCCGCCGAAAGCCCCGGAAAATGCATCTTCCCCCGCGCATCCTGGTTCCGATACCTCCGCGCATCCGGCCACCGCGAAGCCCATCCAGTCCTCAGAAGCACAATCGACCCCTCCAAAATCCGCCCGTGCTTTTTCTCCCATTCTTCGACGCGCGCGGCCGGCACCCGATAGTCGGCATCCTTCGCGCCTTCCGCGCTAACATCCAGCACAACGGCCGGGCCAAAGAATTGTTTCGCTGGAATCTGATCCACCGGCGCCTTGCCAGGAGGGAAATGGATCGGCGCATCCAAATGCGTTCCGTAATGCTCCAGCATCCAAAAACTGCGAGTGAAGTACCCGTTCTTCTCCATCGTGGCGTTCGCTGTCGCCTCGAACACTTTCTGGTCTCCAGGCCACGCCACGAGCTTATCGCTGATTGCGTAACTAAGGTCCAGCACCCGCGTCTTCCCGCTGGCAATGTTGGACAGCAAATTCTCACGCTGCGAATTTTCTGGAAAAACTGTCATGAAGGTAAGAAGACCAGCCGCAACAAATCCCAACCGCCCGGAGACGCCCATCTCTCCCCCAACCTATCGCCTGTTAAGAACCAGTTGTCTCGAGGAGGCTCCGGCCGGTCATACTTTGCGTCCGTTTTGATAAACAGGCGTAATGAGCAGGAGCGATTTCTGCCCGGAGCGGCTATGGCAGCGGAATTCCCGGCGTCGCCACTATCCCCGCCATCCGCAAAATCTCCAAATACTCCTCGTTGGTAATCGACGAAATCAGCACACGCACATTTTTCAGTAATTTCATTTTTCTCAGCGCACGGTTGTCCCGCAACTCCGCCAGCGACACCTGCCGCGGCAGCCGTTCGAACGCTCGCAGGTCCGCCACTAAATTCTTTTCTTTGGGATCATGCGGATCCGGATACGGATCCCGCGTCACTTCCGCAATGGAATAGAGCGACCGCTCCGGCGCGGAGTGATAGCACAGGACTCTGTCGCCCTTGCGCACCTGTTTCAACGCGCGGATCGCATCCGGTTTCCCGGCGGCGCCATGCCACATCTCTTTGCCCTTTACGAAAAGTGTATCCCAGTGGTAGTGGTGCGGGTCGGCGCTAAAGATCCAGTAGTGTCGTTGCGCGGTCGGAAGTGCCATCGAGGCTTCGAGTCGGCACTATACACGGGTGTGACGAAAAAGCGAAAGAAAATGCGCGGGTTAGCCCGTTTGGACAAAATTTACATCGGCAAAGTGAAAAACTCGGTTCCACCCCGAATATCATCGTAAACAGTTTAGATTCATTAACTTACAGCCTCAGCCGCTCACATTCACGAAAACCTCGTCTCCGCGCACTTCAACCGGGTAGCAGTCCACACCGGCGGCTGGGTTCTGCCCGACTCTACCCGTTCGCACGTCGTACTGCCAACCATGCCAAGGGCAAGTGACCACCGATCCCTCCAGCGGTCCATCCCCCAACGGCCCTCCGCGGTGAATGCAAACTCCATTGATCGCGTGAAATTGCCCATCCACGTTCGCCAGGGCCACCGCCTTCCCCTCCACCTGAAACTCCCGAATCGTCCCCGCCGGCACATCCGATGTGTTCGCAGCCCGCACAAAACCCATTCCGATCTCCTCGTCCTTCATCCTTCTCTATGATCTCTACTATCTCTGCGCGGCACTATGCGGCCAAAAGTCTTTCTCAACTTTGCGGAGTATAGCCGCCTCATTCGCAGTTTGGCAAAAAAACTCGGATAGATTCCACTCTGCGCGATGTTTTATCGTCGAGAATTACGCGCTCCTGCGCAAAAGGGCCATCTATGAGTTCCCAAATCCAAAAACGAATCGAGTCCCTCAACTGGAACGACGCAGAGGAATCGCTATCTGCCCGCGGCTACGCCGTTACCGATCAAATCCTCACGCCCGAAGAATGCGCCTCCATCGGCTCGCTCTACCACGAACCAAGCCGCTTCCGCAGCCAAATCATCATGGAACGCCACCGTTTCGGCGTCGGCGATTACAAATATTTTGCGAATCCGCTGCCAGAACTTGTGACTGATCTCCGCAGCGCCGCGTACCCGCATCTGGCTAAAGTCGCAAATGAATGGGCGAAAGCATTCGGGGAAAGGAAACCGCCCTTTCCCCTCGAGCACGCCGCCTTCCTGAAAATCTGCCACAAAGCGGGCCAGAACAAGCCCACACCGCTGGTGCTGCACTACGAAGCCGGTGGCTACAACTGCCTGCACCAGGATTTATATGGCGAAATAGCCTTCCCTCTGCAGATGGTCTTGCTACTCGGCCAGCCAGGCCGTGACTGGGAAGGCGGCGAGTTCCTTTTGGTGGAGCAGCAACCGCGCGCACAATCCAAAGCCGAAGTCGTTGCCGCAAATCAGGGCCAAGCGATCATCTTCACCACGCGCTATCGACCCGTGAAAGGCTCGCGCGGCTACTATAGGGTCAATCTCCGCCACGGAGTCAGTCGCGTCCACCGCGGCACCCGCTACACCCTCGGCATCATCTTTCACGATGCCAAGTAGTGTTCGCCTAGAGGTTCCGCGTGGGCTCCTGTACGCGCCGCGCGAGCGTCTTCCAATACGTCGCCGGCCGCAGCCTCTGCAGTAAATCAATCTTGCGCGCATCCCGCCCAATCAGAATGCGCGGCTCGCGGCGTTCCACGCCCTCCAGGATTCGTGCCGCCGCAGCATCCGGCATTGTCGGCGTCAAACGATCAAACCGTGCTACCGACTCGTCACGCGACGATGGCGGCGTGTTCGCGCCAAGCCGCGCTCGTCTCGCAATGGGCGTGCGAATACCGCCGGGATGCACGCAGGAAACGAATACGGACGTGCCTTCCAGCTCATGCCGCAGGGCCTCCGTAAATCCGCGCACCGCGAACTTGCTCGCCGAATACGCGCTTTGCCCAGCCGGCGCCACAATGCCAAAGACGCTGGAAATATTCACGATGTGCGCGCGCGGTTCCTTCTTCAGTATCGGCAGAAAATATTTCACGCCGTAAACCACGCCCCAGAAGTTGATTCCCATCAACCAGCGCAGATCGGCCAGCGAAATTTCCTCAAACCTGCCGTGCAGCGCCACGCCGGCGTTATTGATTAGCAGCGTGGCGCGTCCATGCCGGGTCATGACTTCTTCCGCAAACGCTCGCATGGCCGATTCATCGGAAACGTCCACAAGATGCGTTGTTAGCTGAACGCCTCTTTCACTCAGCGACGCCGCTGTCTGTTCCAGTCCCGCTCCATCAATGTCCGCGAGGGCCAGCGCAGAGCTCGCCACCGCGAGTTGTCGCGCGAGCGCGCGGCCAATGCCGGAACCAGCGCCGGTCACCACCGCCACACCATTGGCTAAAAATGGCATCGAGTCTGTCAGTGCTTCACTGTCTGTGCTGCCCTGGTCTCAAAACACTTCCACGCCGCGATTGATCTGTGGTGCAGCAGGGGTTGAAACAGGCGGAGGCACCGCCGCTCGCCCCGCCAATGTCTTGCGCAACTTCTTTTCCTTCCACATCAGTAATGGCAGCATGCGTTTCCCGCGGCGAATGCTGCGAATCGCGGCGTGCGGATCAACGAGGTGCGTCCCCGGGATTCGAACGCCGGATTCTTTCATCACCAAACCAATCGGCAATTCCATCTGATCCTGCGCCAGCATCATACGCGCCAGCAGGTCCATCCCCGGAGTAACCACTGGGCCGAACCCGTAACGCAACTGCGAAGTCCCAATGATGTAGAGATTCTTGTATTCCGCCAGAACGCAGCCGCCATACACCTGCGCCGTGCTGCCTTTCACCTTTACCAGATCCGGCGGCAAAAACGGAAAGCTCACGTGATAACCGGTGGCGCAGACCACCGTATCGAACTCTTCGCTAGTGCCATCCACAAACTGCACGGTCTTGCCTGCAAAGCGCGCGATATCTTTTCGCGGCTGAATTCGCCCGTGCTTCATGTAATAGAGCAGCTCGCTATTGATGGTGGGATGCGCTTGAAATATTTTGTGGTCCGGCTCCGGCAACCCGTAATCGGAATATTTTCCGATCGCAATGCGTAGAACCACCCGTAAGAAAATCCGCTGCGCCCATACGGGAAACCACGGTTTGATTAGTTCCGCGGAAGGAATCCCAAATAGTGTCTTCGGCAAAAACCAATATCCACGCCGCAAACTGATGCGAGCAGTTTTCCCAACGCGCGCCGCTTCGGCGACAATATCGCAAGCAGAATTTCCCCCACCGATCACCAGCACCCGTTTGCCCGCAAGCTGGGCCGGCGCGCGGTAATCCTTGGAGTGTAGGAACTCGCCTTCAAATTTTCCCGGATAGTTTGGAAAACGTCGGTCCCAGTGATGCCCGTTGCAAATAATCAATCCTTTGTAGACACGCTTTTCGCCGCTGGCCAATTCCAGTCCCCAGCGCCCATTCGCAAGCGGCAAAGCCATCACAACCTTGGTGTTGAATTGAATGTGCGGTGTAAGCTGAAATCTCGAGGCGTAGTCCCGCAAATAATCCAGCATCTGCTGCCGGCTGGGGAAGTCAGGATAATCAGCGGGCATCGGATAGTCCGCATATTCCGTGGTCTTACGCGAAGAAACGATGTGCACGGTTTCATACACGCCGTGCAGCCAATTTCCGCCAAGCTCGCGATCCGCTTCTAGTTGTTCGTAAGGAATTTTGTGCTCGAGCAAAGCCTTGGCCATGCCGAGCCCGACAGGCCCCGCGCCAATCAATGCCATCACGGCCGAGCGATCTGACATCGCCATTCACCGAACAGAATCTTCAGGTCTAGACTGGCCACATCCCGCGCGTTACGCGTTGGCGGATTTTACCTTGGCTAGCAGCTCGACGAATTTTTGTTTGCGCTCAGCTTGGTCGTGGCCGCCCTCGGCTTCGGCGAGTTGCGTGATGTTCATGGAGCAGAACTTGGGCCCGCACATGGAGCAGAACTTGGCTTCTTTGTAGAAGTCGTCGGGCAAGTTTTCGTCGTGCATGGCTTTCGCGGTGGCGGGATCGAGCGAAAGCTCGAATTGTTTGTTCCAGTCGAAGAGGAAGCGCGCGTAAGAAAGCGCATCGTCGCGATCGCGGGCGCCAGGGCGGTGGCGAGCAACGTCCGCAGCGTGCGCGGCAATTTTGTAGGCGATCACGCCCTGCTTTACGTCTTCCGGATTCGGCAGTCCGAGATGTTCCTTCGGCGTGACGTAGCAGAGCATCGAAGCACCGTGCCAGCCGATCATGGCCGCGCCGATGGCGCTGGTGATGTGGTCGTACCCGGGCGCGATGTCGATGACCAATGGGCCAAGCGTGTAAAACGGCGCTTCGTGGCACCACTCCATTTCTTTTTCGACCTGCTCTTTGATCTTGTCCATGGGAATGTGCCCGGGCCCTTCGATCATCACTTGCACATCGTGCTCCCAAGCCTTTTTGGTGAGTTCGCCGAGGACTTTCAATTCCGCAAATTGCGCTTCGTCGCTGGCGTCCGCAATGCACCCTGGACGCAAACCGTCGCCCAGGGAAAAACTCACGTCGTGCTTTTTGAAGACTTTGCAGATGTCGTCGAAATGTTCGTACAAGAAATTCTCCTTCTTGTGATGTTCCATCCAGTGCGCCATCAGCGAGCCGCCGCGGCTCACAATTCCGGTGATGCGCTTGCGCACAAAAGGAACGTGTTCACGCATCACTCCTGCATGAATGGTCATGTAATCGACGCCTTGCTCGGCCTGCTCCTCGATCACTTCCAGCATCAACTCGAAGGTGAGATCTTCCGGACGGCGCACCCGAGAGATCGCTTCATAGACGGGCACAGTGCCGACCGGCACGGGCGAAGCTTCGATGATGGCTTTGCGAATGGTGGGAATATCGCCGCCGGTGCTGAGGTCCATTACCGTATCCGCGCCGTAATGGACGGCGTGGTGCAGCTTTTTCAGCTCTTCGTCAATATTGGAACTGGTTGCGGAGTTGCCAATGTTTGCATTGATCTTGCATTTGGTGGCGATGCCGATGGCCATCGGCTCGAGCTTGCGGTGATGGATGTTGGCGGGGATGATACAGCGCCCACGCGCCACCTCGCTGCGAATCAGCTCCGGTTCCAGGTGCTCGCGCTTCGCGATGTACTCCATCTCTTCGGTGATGAAGCCTTGCCGCGCGAGATGCATCTGCGACATATTCCTGTTTCCGTTTGCGGCGGCTGCGGCCGCTTCTCGTTTTTCGATCCAGCTATCGCGCAAACCCATGATTTCCCCCATTGACTCATGTTCCGCAGCCTGAGGTCCGAGCGGAAACACGTTTGTTAGCCTGACGCTGAATTATGGCACTCGGTTCCCTGACCAGCAACCTGACGCCGCCCCGGAAGGGTTTGTGGCAGCGCCCCAAAAAAGGCGACGTTATCGAGCAAAGTCCTGCTGGTGTCTTATTCGTGTGACGGGCGGAACTAAACGGTGCAAGGGAGCAGGCAGGGCCGTGAATCTTTAGAGGCCGAGGTGGTCGAGTTGGTAGCGGCCCTTGGCGATGATTTGGTCTTGATCGATCCAGACGTCGCAATCGCGCGTTAGAACATCTACATGGGTGCGGGATTTCCAGTCGGCGTGGGTCTGGCTACCGTAAGGGTCGCCAAAGGCGATGTGCACGCCGGGAACTTTTTCGTCTTGGAGAAGGATGCCAATCATTTCGGAGAGGCCGAGATTGGTGCCGAAGGCGAGCTCGCCAACGCGATCGCTATTTTCATCCGTGTGGCAATAATCCCAAAATTCCTGTTGTAGATCTTTGCGATCGCACTCGACGTGCTTCAGGCGGGCGCCTTCGATTTCGAGGACCAGCGGCGTGCGCTGGAGGTCGCCGTACTTACCGTTGAAATGATCGCCGGCGGTTGCGTCGCAGACAAAGGTGCCGTCGACCGTTGCCGGCGTGGTAAAAACTTCGCCTGCTGGCAGATTTGACCAGTAACGTGGACTAATTAGGCCGCTGGTTTTGACCCAATCGAGCCCGCGATCGAAGTGCGCGGCGAATTCTGTGCCAGCCTCGGTTTTTACGGTGAGAGTTTCAGCGCGCAGCATGCGCGCGCGGAGCTTGTCGCTGAGACGGTCGACCATGCGGTAGTCGGCGCGCATGCCTTGCCGCATGATTTCCGGCGTTACGCCGACCATGTGAGCGTAGCGGATTTGACGGCGCTCGACGACTTTGACGATGGCCATGCGCGCGGTGAGTTCGCCAGGCTGCGGGTTCATGCACAGGACTCCGACGTCGGCGGTTTCGAGGGCTTCGAGAACAGGAGCTGGCGCTGCCTTCAGCGGCCGGGGGCCGAATTCTTCCAACAATAAGCCGGTGTAGTCTGCACGAACTTTGGCGAGCGCTGCCGCGAGGCTCGCGGCCACGGCGCGGCTTGGCTCGTCTGCAATTAGAGCGACGCGTTCGCCAGGTTTGACGGCGAGGCAAGTTTCGATCGCGTTCTTCGCGCCGGGGAGTAGGTCTGGTGAGGCCGGGCCAAAGTTCATGTCGTTATTTTAGCGTAGGATTGCGGCAAGATTACAGTGGGATGTGCTGTAGTGCGTGGAATTTCTCACTTTGTTCGGATCACGATTTGCAAGCACTAATTATTAGCCGTGCGCGGTGTCACACGAAAGGCGGGGACTTGGCCGCCGCCGGAGGTTACGTTGGCTAGGCCCGTGGCGCTCAGGCGGGTAAGGAAACCGCAGAGTTT
>DATBYP010000355.1:0-5782 GCA_036513675.1 Candidatus Acidiferrum sp. | reverse complement strand
AAAACTTCCGGTAAAGTTCCCCACGTTTTAGAACAAACACACCTCAGTGTCAAGCAAAGAACGCATCAATTGTTTCTAAACTGTCGCAGGTTTCGTCTTTGTTGAACAGACGCTATTCCGCTAGTAAAGCCCTCAAGTATTATGCGGAAGAAGCGCTATCGACTCCGCGTGACCTCGCGCAGCGGTTTTTTCTCGCGGAGAGTCATCCATGCCCTAAATGCAGCAATCGCGCTTCAGTAATCGCGCGGATTTTCCTTATCGGCTCCAGGATCGACGGCGACACGATGCCATCCAGCCGCACCAGCGCCACAGCCTCAGCCCCGACTGCCGCCTGTCGCCGCCCCAGCGCGAACGTAGCGATGTTGACTCCGAGCTGGCCCAAGGTCGAGCCCACTTCACCGATAACCCCGGGCTCATCTCGGTTACGCAGGTACAGAATCGTGCCTTCAAGCTGCGACTCCACTGGTATCCCATTGATCTGCAATACGCGTGGCGAGCCGTCGTGCAACACAGTGCCTTCCACCGTAAATTCCGCGGCCGGATCAGCCGCGCCCTTATCCGACAGCGCAGAAACCTCCAGCGTGTTCGGGAAGCCGTGCTCGCGGCGCCGAGTCTCCTCTTCAACAGCAAGGCGCCGCGCCGCCGCCACTTGCGGCGCGTTCACCACGTTAACCTTCTCATCCAGCACTACGTTCAGCAATCCCGTCAGCACCGCGCTGCGAAGCAGATGAGTGCCAACCTCCGCAACTTCGCCGGCGTAGCGAATGCGTATGCGCGCCGGCCGCGACGCCGCGGCCTGCGCCACGAACGACCCCAGCCGCTCCGCAAGCGCCACATATGGCCGTCCTCGGCGATACTGATCCGCCGACAGCGCCGGCAGGTTCACAGCATTACGAATCACGCCTTCCGCAAGGTAATCGCGAACTTGCACCGCCACCTGCGTCCCGACTTCTTCCTGCGCCTCGGTCGTCGACCCCGCAACGTGAGGGGTGGCGATCACGTTAGGCAAACTCGTAAGGGGCGAATTCTTGGGCGGCTCTTCGACAAAAACGTCCAAGGCCGCACCAGCCAGCTTGCCGCTTTTCAGCGCCTCAGCCAGTGCGGCTTCATCGATCAACTCGCCGCGCGCCGCATTCACCAATCGGGCGCCCGTCTTCATCTGCGCCAAAGTCTTCGCATTGATTAAATTCTGTGTCGCCGGGCTCAGCGCCGTATGCAGAGAGACGAAATCGCTCTCCGCCAGCAATCTCTCCAGCGGCACCAGCTCGACTTGCACTTCACGCGCAGCAGCCTCACTAATGTAAGGGTCGTAGCCAAGCACCCGCATATCGAAAGCTTCCGCGCGCACCGCAACTTCACTGCCGATCCGCCCAAGCCCGATGAGCCCCAGCGTCTTGCCGCGCACTTCCGTCCCAGCCGCGCTGGATTTCTCCCAACGGCCTTCGTGAATGGCCTTGTCATGTCGCGGCACTTGCCGGGCCAGCGCTAGCAGCAGCGCGAAAGTGTGCTCCGCAACGCTAACGGCGTTCCCTCCAGGCGTGCTCATCACTAGCACGCCGCGCCGCGTGGCCTCCTCAAGGTCAATGTTGTCGACACCAACTCCGGCACGCCCAACCACGCGCAGCCGCCGCGCCTTTTCCAGCAGCTCCGGAGTCACTTTCGTCGCACTGCGCACCACCAATGCGTCCGCGTCGGCGATTTCCGCGTCCAGCGTATCCTTGGTGGTCAGGACAATGTTCCACCCGGCGCTCTGCAGCAGCTCCACGCCGCGCTCACTAATCTTGTCAGCAACAATAACTTTCATCGGGCCTCATGTGATTTGTTTAAAGTGCACACCGCCAGCCTGCGAGAGCCGCCGCAAGCAGGGCAATAACGGTAACGGCGCCATTGCACAGTGTCAAATCGCCTTAACAGTCCGTCGCGCATGTCGGTCAAGAGCAGACGCGCAAGCAGTGCTATTTCGACGCTTGTTCGATCGGACCGGCCCAGTGCGAGAGATGATTCAGCGACTTCGTATCGGTCGGGTCAAGATGGAGCGGAGTGATAGACACTGCGCCCGCGAAAATCGCGGCATAGTCCGTGTCCGGCGCGACATCTTTGTCGATGCGCTGCTCGAATAGCCAATAGTAAGTCCGCCCGCGCGGGTCCTTCCCCTCACTCAACTGATTGCGCGTTATCTTCTTCGATTGCCGCGTGAACTTCACGCCGCCGGTCCACGGCTCGGGCACATTCACGTTTAGCAAAACCTGATCCGGCAATCCTTCCTTCAAGACTAACTCCGCCGCGGAGCGAGCAATGCGCGCCGCCGTATCGAATTTCACGCCCGCGCCCTTCGAGCAGAGAGAGATTGCCAACGAAGGAATATGATGCAGCGCCCCTTCGCGCGCGGCCCCGACCGTCCCGGAGTAGTAGACGTTCTCGCCCAGATTCGCGCCGAAATTGATTCCGGAAATCACCAGGTCGGGTGGCTCCGGCAAAAGCCGGTGCAACGCCACAATCACAGCGTCCGCGGGCGTGCCATCCACGGCCCATTCCCGCTCGCCCACCTTGTGGCAAATAATCGGCTGCCTCAGCGTAAGCGATTGCGCCGCCCCGCTCTGCTCGCGGCTCGGCGCAACAATGCTGATCGTGCCGAATCCCTCAAGCCCTGCTGCCAACGCCTTCAGTCCAGCGGCGTGAATCCCATCATCATTGGTCAGTAAAATATGCGGCATTCGTTAAGCGCGGTCCCAAAATTGAGCGCGCGTACTCCATCGGAAACTGATCCATCTTCGCGAGGGAAGGAAAGAAGTGGTCGGGACGACTGGATTCGAACCAGCGACCTCACGCACCCCAAGCGTGCGCGCTACCAGGCTGCGCTACGTCCCGACCGCGGCAGAGTACGAGCGTATCACCGGCGTTCGAGAAGCGTCAAGAAAGCGCGCAGCGTGTCGCGCAGATCGAGCAGCATTTTGCGGCTCAAAAGTTCGCCGGCGTTTTCATTGTGCGGGCCGGAAGAAACCGACTCTGGGGCGGCGGAACCGTTTTCGCGCAGGTGGCGGCGAGCGCCGGCGATGGTAAATCCTTCGTCGTACAGCAAGCGCTTGATTTTGAACACCACGTCGACGTCTTCCTGCCGGTACATGCGGTGACCGGTGGGGCTCTTGACCGGCTCGAGCATGGGAAATTCGCTTTCCCAGTAGCGCAGGACGAAAGGTTTTAGTTCCGTGAGGCGGCTGACTTCGCCGATGCGGTAGAGCTTCTGCTCGGCGGCGGTTTGCGTTGCGGTGCCGTTGTGCGCCATGCGTTGGTCGGGCTGCTGGCCATAATCCTAGCAGTTTGTAGAGCTTCGCAGTAGAGGGTGTTTCATGAAGAGCAGCAGTCAATCTTCATGATGCTTGGTTCGCTCGCCACGCTTGCGCAGGCGTTGCACGAAGCGCACGGGTGTGCCGCTGAAATCGAATTTTTTTCGGAGCTGGTTCTCCAGAAAGCGCTCGTAGCTGAAGTGCAGGGGCGCCTTTTGGTTGGTGAACAAAAGAAACGTCGGCGGCGACGCTTTCGCCTGCGTTATGTAGTAGATGCGCACGGGGCGCGCTTTCGGCGTGCTGCCGCGCTGCAAATCCACGTCCTCCTTCAGCCAGCGGTTCAGGTCCGGCGTGGAGATGCGACGCTTACGCGCAAGGGCCACCTGATCGATCAGCGGATAAAGCTTCTGTGCGCGCTCGCCGGTTTTCGCGGAGATAAACACGATGGGTGCGTAACTTAGGAACTTCAGCTTGCCGCGCACCATTTTTTCGTAATCGAAAAGCAATCTGCTCTTATCGACGTCGTCGAACTTGTGCTTTTCGTCCCCCCTGCGTTTCGCTCTCCCTTTCGTGGTGTCTGCGTCGCGCGCGGCGGCTTGGCGCGCAGCTTCGGCACCCAGGTCCCATTTGTTCATCACGATGATCACCGACCGCCCGGATTCTTCCGCGTAGCTCGCGATTTGCGCGTCACCCTGCGTAACGCCGTGTTCGCTGTCGACCACGAGCAGCGCAACGTCCGCGCGCTCCAGCCCCCGGCGCGCCATCACCACACTGAGTTTTTCCGCCACCAGGTTCGTCTTGCCCTTGCGGCGAATACCCGCAGTATCCACGAAACGGTACACTCGGCCGTCCCGAGTTATCTCCGTGTCCACCGTATCCATCGTCGTCCCGGGTACCGGAGACACAATGGCCCGCTCTTCGCCAACCATGCGATTCAGTAGCGTAGATTTCCCAACGTTCGGCCGGCCAATAATGGCGATTTCGACCGGCCCGGTTCCATCGTCCGTTGTGACCGGTGCTACATCTTCCGCCTCCATCGCAGCGGCGCCATGAACCTGCGCAATGGCGGCATCCAGGAGATCATCCACACCCGTGCCATGCTCGGCGGTGATGGGGAAAACCGGCACACCCAGGCGATGAAAAGTCCCGGCATTCGATTCTTGCAGCGGCGAATCAATTTTGTTTGCCGCAACAAAAAAAGATTTGCCCGTGCTGCGCAGAAGGCGGGCCAGCTCTTCGTCCAGCGGAGTGATACCGGCTTGGCTGTCGACCACGAGCAAGAGCAGCGCAGCCTTGTCGATGGCCACATGCGCTTGCCGAAGAATCTCCTGCGGGATGAGCGCCTTGTCATCCGGAACGATGCCGCCGGTATCGACAATCTCAAACGAGCGGCCGCGCCACTCCGCCTCCCCATAGATGCGATCCCTCGTGATGCCCGGCTCATTCGTCACAATGGACCGCCGCGTGCCCGTCAGCCGATTGAAAAGCGTCGATTTGCCGACATTAGGGCGGCCCACAATCACCAGCGATGGCAGTTTTTTGATCATGGAATAAGAGCCGCGGGACACGCGCAAGGATCCGGGCAGCAATGTGACCTTCCACTCTAACGCATTAGCAGAAAACTCGGAAAGAAGTCGTGCGACGGGTAGTAGCTCAGTTTGCAAATGAGCGGGATTGACCGCTCGCGGGATGGCCACTGCGCCTATAATGCTTAGCGGGAATCACGGAGCAAAACGGATGCTAGTCCATATTTTCAGAGGTCCAGGCCGCGTGTTCGGCTTTACGGAAGATGCGATGGGAGCCAACCTACCTTCGCAATTTTCCCCTTGGACCGCCTTTAAGTCGATAGACCTGAGCCGGGATGGAGAGCCAAGGCCGGGGGTGGATACCAAAGAGTGTCTGGAAGACATTGAAAAGCATGGTTTTCACATCACCGATGCGCACGTCCGCATCACCGAAAGTGTAATCTGATCCATCGCTGCTGACCTGTGGGAACAGGATGTCATCACCGAGCGCGCGACCCTGAACAACCCATCGCTCGCCAACTGAGACACTATCGTGCCCCGGGGAACTAGGGCTTGACGAACTAGGTCTTGACTGGCGCCACGAGCTTAGTCGCTGGCTTGAGCACCTTTGTGGCGCGTTTGTTGGCGTACAACGCTTCGTCGGCTCGCGCCAGCATCTCTTCCGGCCGGTCGCCCATTTCATAGTCCTTCCAGCCTGCGGAAAAGGTCACCGGAATCTTCTGCCCTTGCCAATCGAGTTCAAACGAACTAAGCCGCTGCAGCACAAGTTTGAGCTGCTCCAGCGTGCACTCCGGCAGCACCACCAGAAACTCGTCGCCGCCCAACCGGACCGCCAAGTCCGATCCCCGGATCACCTTGTTCAAACGCGAGGCAAATTCCTGCAGCACCTGATCACCCGCGGGATGGCCGTAAGTATCGTTGATCTCTTTAAAATTGTTTAGGTCTAGCGTAAGCACCGTTAGCGGATGTCCG
>DATBYP010000354.1:0-10608 GCA_036513675.1 Candidatus Acidiferrum sp. | reverse complement strand
TATCGCGCCAAAACCGATCTAGTTCGCAAGAAAATCGTCCCACAAGCCACCTACAACAAAATCGCCGACAAAGTAATCGCCAAGCAGCCCAAAGCCGCCACCACCGCGAAGCCCAAATCCTAACCTTTGTAGAGGCCGCGCTTTAGGTCGGCTAGCGAGCAAAGCGAGCGCTCCGGAATTTTCTTGGGGTCCAAAATGGGCTTCAGCTTGTCCTGAGCCGACGAAGGGCCCCTGAGGAAACTCTCGGGCTCTACTTCCCGCGCAAAATCACTTCGCCCTGCCCAACCATCTGGTCATTCAGCCAGATCCGGTACTTGTACGTGCCGTCCTTCGTCCCCGTCCGTGCCGGACCGCTCAGCAGCCGCATCCCCGCCGGCGCCTGAAACACATTCGAGGTAAACGGACAGCGGTTCACGTCAAACTCCACCCGCAAGTTGCCCGCATCCGAAATCCACGAAACCTGGTCGCCCGCATCCAACACCACTGCCTGCGGGATCAATCCCACCAACACCGGCCGTTCAGCCATTTCCCCTCACGCTTCACTTTCTCCGCTGTGTCATCCTGAAGCTACCCGACAAGGGTAGCTGAAGGACCTCAACCAAATGTGCTTGGCGCAAGATAACACACGTCACTTCAACCCCGCCTCAAACTCGCGCGCCAACTTCTTCGGCGCCGCATTGCACCAAGCCGCCGCCATAGCCTGCCTCAAGACCTTCGTCGTAGCCGCCCGCAACCGCACGCTGGTAGCCCCGCCGCGTCCCCACCCTCCGGTAACTGGCGCAAATACCTCCGGCTCCGCCCGCACAAACTCCTCCTGCTGCTCCGGAGTCAGCTTAACCATCCCCCATTTCGTGTCTGGATAAGCCAAAGTCGCGAACAGCTTCCCCCCGCGCACCCGAAAATCCGGATGCTTCCTATGCGAGCTCTCAAAAGCCTCCGGAAACCCCAAAGCCAACCGCCGAAACTGTTCCGCCGTCACAACGTCTCCAGTCGCGCCCCGCAAGATAACATATCCACGCTGCGCCAGGTCATCGAGCAAATCTCAGTCTGCGAGCTTAAGAAATGTATGAGGGGGAACGATTTGAACGCTCCGAAATGGATTGAGCGACAACAGGTCAGAGTCCCCACTAATGATGTAGTCTGCGCGACCGCTTACGGCCAGTTCGAGGAACTTGTCGTCCTTCGGATCGCGGCACGCTTTGATGCTCTGGTCCACGTCCACGTATTCCGTTTCACGGGTTAAGGCGGCCAGGAAACTTCGAACATCGTCCTCATCGACGTACCGCCGGAATTGCTTTCTGTTCAGGACTTCATAGATTTCAGCAAGGACCGCAAAGCCGGCCAACACTTTCCCTTTTTTCAATGCCAAGTCAAGGGATTGACGCGGTTTGGAATTGGGTAGGAGCAGGGCGCTGACTAGGACGTTCGTGTCGAACACGCAGCGCAACTACGCGCCTTTCAACAATGAATCCAATTTCTCTGTCGTGAGCCCGCGCGCCTGCGCTTTTCGGCCCACCTCATCGAGCACACTTTGAAGGGAGGCATATTCGCCGGCGGCCAGCTCTCGCATCCAAAGGCTCAACAAAGCCTCGATCTTGCGCTTTTCCATGGGCGCTGCTGACTCATACGCCCGCGCCGTATCCGCGTCGAGCGGAATCGTAATCGTCACTTTCTGCATCAGCATGCCTCAGAGCTATTCTACGGCAAAATACTGTGCGGCCACACGGGAAAACCCCACGGAATCACGTGAGCTAATTTCGCGCCTCACGGGGCATTTGCCTTTATCCCCTCCGCGCCGCCGGCGGCAACTTCGCGCGGATGAGCGACTCCACCTGGCCCCAAACTTTCGGATCGCATTCGATTTCGATGTGCTCTTTCCACAGCAAGCTGGCGTACCAGGGATACCCTTCGCACTTCACCGGGCTCGCTTCATAATCGGACCGGAAATTCCCCAGAATCCGCGTGTGCGCCGCGTCCGCCGCGCGGATCTCGCGCCGGCCATGCAGCACGCCGCTCGGCTGATAGAAATTGGCGGCTTCGGCCACATTGCCGGGAATCACCGTGTCGTCCTCGCCGATTTTGGCCACGCTGTCCACCTGAATCGTGAGCAGCACCGGGATTCCGTCTTTTTCCAGTTCTCGCGCCAGAGTCACCGTTTCCGAAGCCCCCAGCTCGTTCCATAAATAACGATCCGCGCATTCCGCTTTTCTTCCAGCGTAAGCCGCCCGTCTTGGTTCGCGTCCAGAAGCCGCAGGATCTCCTCATGCGCCGCGTTCCCCCGCCGATTCTCAAAAACCTCCACGTGCACTCCCGAAGGGTAATCCGCGCGAAGCCGCGCCGCCAACTGGACCCCGCTATGCACAAGATTATCGTGCCGCACCAACCCGCCCATGAACCCAATAACAATCACCGGCGGCGCAGCCGAAGCCTTCTCTGTGGCATTAGCAACTGCCGCGATGGCAGCCCCATATCCGAGGGCTGCGGAAAGAAAGAACGAAAGAGTGCGAGTCAACCTAACCATCTTTGAACGCCCTAGATACCAAAGATCGCTCTCTGTGCGATAACACGTTAGGATCAATCGGCAGCCGACGATTGAATGGTTAGCTGCGTTAGGTTCGGGCTAAGGAACCTGTTCTCAATCTCTGCGGCCCACTGAATCCGGTCATCAGACGGAGGGGGTGACGCGCTTCGCGTCGGAAATTCGTCATACGTTCGACCGTCGAGCTTTCTTCCGGCGCGTTTTTTGTGAATGCCGCCCCACTGCTTAAAAAAGAACGGGACACGAGCTTTGCTGCACTGTTCGCGTATCGAGACCACCCACTCGCGTTTTAGGGGTCGGGCCCCGGCACCACTCTCGCCGCCGACAATCACCCAATGCACTCCTCGTAAGTTGAGGTTTCCTAAATCCTCCAACAGTGGTTCAACTGATAGAAATCGGATAGTTCCGGGAGCGGCTTGCAACTCGGAGATCCGCGGCAGGCCGTATCTCCTGTCTTCAACACTCACGCCCCACCAAATATGCCGCGCCGCGGCAGCAGCCTCTAGCTTTGTCGAAAGTAGATTCGCCATTCGCTTAGAACGTTTTGTAAGAACCTGATACGTGTGCCAATTTGCTTTGACCATTACATTGGTCACGGCCTCGATGTACTCGTCCGGAACGCCATCTTGAAAGAGATCGCTCATCGAATTCACGAAAATCATCCTTGGTGAGCGCCACCGTAGTGGCTCACCCAGTTTGTGGGGCACCAAGCGCAAATCGAAGCCCTGCTCGTAAGGATGGCCCTTGACGTTCCTGAAGCGCTCCGCAAAAGTCTCCGCATAGCAATGCTTGCACCCAGGACTAATCTTCGTGCAGCCTCGAACCGGGTTCCACGTCGCATCAGTCCATTCAATGTGAGATTTTAGGGACATACTTCACTCTCCACCGCGAAAATTGAGCATGCGCTGACCAGACGGGCCGATCTGGGTAGCTTTGCGCCAAAAATCCGCACCGAGCTTGTGTCGACTCGCCAGCACCATAAAGTAAAGCAATAGATTGCTTTCATTGGTTCGAATCTCTATTTCTCGGTCCTGGACGGTTCCGTAATCGAGATCTCGCAAGCGCTTCATATATCGATTTAGGACTCGACGCGCAAAGTGAGAAACGGATCCACCTCCCTCGATGTCCTGCCGCCAGCTCGCGTTTCCCAAAAAGCTGGTCAGTGCGGCACCCTCGGTCTGAACATACAAAGGAAGGTTCATCCTAATAGCCATGCCAAACTGAACCGTCATTAGAAGATCGACCTTTCGATTGTGCACCAACCGCTCGATAGTTCTGAACTGAATTTGAAGTCCGGTCGGATCGATGAATGCAAGGGTCAAATGATTGGATGCCAAAACTTTTGTTATTTTCCCGATCACGGCGTTGCAGTCGCCTTCGATCAGCGTAATCTGTGACCGTTTAGGATGAACCTTAACCCTCTTTTCAAGCGCCGATAGCACTTCGGCATTATCGACAAAAACGTAGCGGGCAAACCCATACTTCAAGGAGAGCAATGGAGAGCCCTCGACCTCCTCACCGCTGCCGCGTATCACGCTGCGACCCGGACCAGAGAACAGATCAACATACGATAGTTTCCCCGCCCATTTGCCACCAACTCCGCGCGTGAAAATGTCTAAGTACCGTTCAAAGTAATGTCTTTTGTCGCGGACCCATGGTCCGGTCGCTCGTGCGGGCAGTCCGTCAGAAGCTATCTCACTCGATTGTGGCTCGGGCAATGGGAGGCACCTCGTTGCGGCAAAGGCTTAGCCGCACAATAGCATAATGAACCGAGCTTGAGTTTACTATTGACAAACGTCCAGATCTAAAGTACACTTTCGTGTGTTATCTCGAACAACCCTCTCCTACCCCGCACCCAACTCCAGCCTTAACTCTTGGCCCCTCAGTCGCTTGCAGCCTCTTTGCCCTCTTTTTTCGGCTCCCGTCCTTTGTTTTCAGTCACTTGCAGCCTCTTTTGCCAAAAAGTGGGGGGTGGGGTATGCCCCTGCAACTCACCCTTTTGAAATCAGCAACATACAGACTCTTTTTTTTCGACCCATTTGCAACTTAGTTAACGTCACCCTGTCGGACCCGCCCTTTGTTTTCATAACGTTACGAATTGCTTTTCCCGCAAACCCTTTAGTTTCACAACCATCTGAATTGCCGGGGGGTGTGGGGTGACGAGTGTGCGTCCATGCTAGACCTTTACTTGAACTCCGTGGGCACGGCGCTGCCGAAGTGGTCTCAGCAGCAGGGCAGGATTCCGATGTCTCTTAAATACAAAGCGGCGAGTCTGCTGAAGCGACTATTGTTCCTGGTAACTCCATTCGCGGGAAATGTTCTCAGGAAGCGGCGGAATTTTGTCGGAGAATTGTGCGAGCGAGTCGAGCCAAGCACGAATTTGTTCGGAGCTGCGCAAGGGAGGTGGTGTCAGGCCACCAGCTTGGCGAGCAAGAATTTCTTCGACGTAGGCCTCTACCCTGACCCCTCGCGCTTGCGCTTGGGCGGCGACCTCGTCGGGAACCTTGATCTTGATTTCCATAACGAAGGATGTGGGAGAGGCGGCTTTTTCACCGGCTAATCCCGGAGTTGGACTAATGAAGATAATTAGCGTATATACATAAAATATGTTCTCCTGGGACACTCGCAAGGCCCTGAAGAACTACGAAAAGCACGGTGTTCCCTTCGAGGAAGCGGCAACGGTTTTCGGCGATCCTGAGGCGCTCGATTGGGAAGATCTTGAACATGTCGCGGCGGAGCAACGATGGAAGCGCCTGGGCTTTTCGGCGGGCGGCCGCGTTCTTATAGTCGTATATGCATTGCGGAGGTTGAAGAATGGCACGGAAACGATTCGCATCATCAGCGCGCGCAAAGCGAGCCGCAAAGAACGGCAAGCTTACACCGGATAGCAGTATCGATTTTTCCGACATTCCAGAGTCGACGGATGCGGAACTGCGGCGCGCACGCCGGGTCGGGCGCCCCACGACTGGCAAGGCCAAGCAGCTCATTGCCATTAGGATAGCTCCGCGCCTGCTCATGCAACTGCGGCGGTTGGCTGCTAAGCAAAGTAAGCCATACCAAACACTAATTCACGAGCTGCTTGAGCGTGCAGCGACGAAGCAGGTCGCATAGTTCTGGGTTGGCGGCCAAATTGTCGGTTGCGCGACTGTTCGGGAATGAGCAAATATTACGCTCTGCGGGTATCCTATATTGCGGCTGGGGCAAGCTGGGTTTCTTAGCTTCCCTTGCACGTGCTAAGGCCACGTGGTTCAGTTAGATAACGCGAGACAGAAGGACACAGTCATGACGCAGCACATCGGTGAACTCAATCCTCCTAATCGGCTCATGCTTACTCCGGGTCCGTCGTCGATGGACCCGCGCGTTTACCGTGCGCTGGCCACGCCCCTGGTCGGTCACATGGACCCCTGGTTCAAGGGCTGCATGGACGATACGCAGGTGCTGCTGCGGCAGATTTTTCAGACCGAAAATCGCATTACCATGCCCCTCTCTGCTTCCGGCTCCGGAGGAATTGAAGCGTCGATGCTGAATACGCTGGAGGCCGGCGATGAAGCGATCATTTGCGTTAACGGAACTTTTTCCGAGCGCATGGCGGTGATTGCGTCGCACACGCCGGCAAAAGTGACGAAAGTCGAAGCGCCTTATGGGAAGGCGGTCCATGCGGAAGATGTGCGGCGCGCGGGTAAAGGCAAGAAAATCAAGATTGTCGGGTTCGCGCAGGGCGAGACTTCTTCCGGCGTGCTCACGCAGGTTGAACCTTTTCGCAAAGTTGCCGACGAGCTTGGCGCGCTGCTAATCGTGGACACGGTGGCTTCGCTGGCGGCCGTCCCGCTGCATGTGGATCGCGAGCGCGTGGATATTTGTTTCAGCGGCACGCAAAAAGCGATCAGCGCGCCCCCGGGCATGTCGCCGATTACGGTGAGCCCGCGTGCGGAAGAAGTCTTTCGCACGCGCAAAACGAAGGTGCAGAGCTGGTATTTCGATCTCACCACCGCCATGAATTATTGGGGCAAGGACCGGCTGTATCATCACACGCCGCCGGTCTCGCTGATTTACGCGCTACGAGAGGCGATGCGCATCGTGATGGAAGAAGGACTGGAAGCGCGCTGGGAGCGCCATCGCGTCAACCAGTTGGCACTGATCGCGGGCATCGAAGCCATGGGGCTGGAGCTGCTGGTGAAAAAGCCGGCGGATCGCTTGCCGACCGTGACCGCCATCATGATTCCCGACGGAATCGATGACGCGAAAGTGCGCAACCAATTGCTCGATGAATTCAATATCGAAATTGCCGGCGGCCTTGGACCGCTGAAGAATAAAATTTGGCGTGTCGGGTTGATGGGCCACTGCAGCCAAAAGCCGTATGTGCTACTGTTCCTCGCGGCGATGGAAAAGGTGCTGATCGACCAGGGCTTGCGCGTGCCCTCCGGCGCAGGAGTCGGCGCGGCAGTCCAGAATTACACGCACGCGCACTCGGAAGCGGCGACGGTCAGCCGCTAGGAAGAAAAGCGGATCCCTCGGCTTCGCTCGGGATGACAGGTTTGGACGACCAGCAAGACGTCCACGGTGTGTGAAACAAGTTTGGGATGACGCAGTTGCAAGGAGAATTCGTGACTTCACTTCCAGTCCTGGCTAACAGCGGCGCCATGAGCACCTTTGTGGGAGCTTTTGAGGTGACTTCCAAGCTGACCGGCACTGTCTTTCAGTGCCGCTTTTCGCACATGTGGAACGGCATCGCCACGCGCCACGCGGATACCATCGACACGAAATTTTTTGTAAACGGCAAAGCGATCGTTCTCGGATTGGCGCACAAGGCCTTCGTGAAATTCCGTGAACGCACCGGCCGCGATTTGAGCGACCGCGAAGCCAGCTTCATCGCCGCGGATTTTTTGAGCGAGTGCCTGGAAGAAGAAGACGAACGCCAACTATACGACGTGTCCGAAGCCGATGTTCTGCGCCTAATCGACCAGATTGGAATCAAGTAGCGCGAAGAACTAAGAATGAACCTTAGTCGCCGGTCTCGGCGCGGAACGATTCGAGGCACGAATGCTGCAAGCCGTCGCGGCGAATGAAGTGAATCACTAGGAACATCAGCAAGCCGCCCGCGACCATCACGGCAACTGCGATTTGCAAACCAAATTGCATGTCGTGAAGATCGGAAATTCTGCCCACCAACTGCGGGCCAAATCCGCCAACCAGCTGCGTAACAAACATGTACACGCCAATAGAAGTAGCATGCGCCCGCCGCGGCATCATGTCGTGAATAACAGCGGTAACCGGCCCGTGATACCAGGACATGAAAAAAGCAGCCAACGCAAGCGCACCGAGCACAAGTGATTTTTCCTCGGTTTGGATGGCCAAGATCAGGAACGGCGCAGCAAGAAGAAACGCAACGGCAATAGCGATAATGCGTCCGTAAGTGAAACGCCGCTGCAAGCGATCCGCGACATAGCCGCCGAAAAGAACGCCGGCAAGGCTGCAGACCAATCCGATCACAGCGAGAGAGACGGAAGCCTGGCGCAGGGTGAAATCTTTGTAGGTGACGGCGAAATCGACGCCCCAGGTAAGCAGCGAAACGCTGGAAAAAGTGATGCAGGTGCCGCCCGCGATCATGGCGAGAAATGCAGGCACGGTAAGTAGCTTTCGAATGGGGCAGGTTGTGGTGGACGGTCCACGCGGCGGCTCTTCGAGCGTCAGGACCGCGATCACCGGGACGATGCCCAGAGCCGCGATTACGAACAGCGCGTATTGCCAGCCGTAATGCGGGCCGATAATGCCGCCGAGAGCTTGGCCGGCGGCTCCGCCTAAGAGCATGCCGCTGGCAAAAATGGCTTGGGCGGATGCGCGGCTTTCCACAGGGAACGCGCCGGAAATCATGGATTGCGCAGCGGGAGCATAAGCGGCTTCGCCGATGCCGACGAAGGCGCGTGCGATCAGCAAAAACACGAAACTGCCGGCGAAGCCTCCCGCGAGAGTGGCGAGACTCCAGCAAACAATTCCGAAAACAATGATGGATTTGCGACTGAAGCGATCGGCTAGAAATCCGAAGGGGATGCTGCCGATGGCGAGAACGAGCAGGAGCCATGTTTGGAGCGAGCCGAGCTGCGCGTCGGTTACGCCGAGATCTTTGCGCAGCATGGGAATTAGCGGGATGAAAACCCAGCGAGCGGCGAAGTTGACAAAGTTGACTAGAACAAGTACAGCAAGAAGGCGAAGTTGATAGGACGTGAGCGGAATGGATTTTGACGACACTCTGAATTGGCTCCAGTGGCGAGGCGATACGTCTGGGCGCCCGCGAGATGGCCAAGGGGTGCGGCCTCGCGGTTTCAGCGTCCGCTCTATCCTGTATTCATTATACCGCGCATGAATCCGACTTCCTCTACCGCAGCGACCACGAGTGACCGGTTGACTACCGTGCTTTCGTACGGAGCGCTGCTGCTGCTGATCTACCTGGTGTTTCGAATCGTGGAGCCGTTCCTGGAGCCGCTGGCGTGGTCGGCGGTGCTGGCGATTTTTTTCTATCCGGTGCACGAACGGATCATGCGATGGCTGCAGCCGAACCGAGCGGCATTGGTGAGCACGCTGGGAGTGACGGTGCTGCTGATCGCGCCCGCGCTGACGGTGCTGGTCTATACGGCCCGGGAGGCCATCGACGCCACGGCGCGATTGCAAAACGTGCTGATGGATCCAGATAAGGCTTTGCCTTCGCACGCGCTGGCTTGGATCCGGCATGAGCTTCCGCAGGCCTGGCAGTCCACGGATTTTTCGCAACCGCTGCGTCAGGGAGCGGAAAGAATCGCAACGTTTCTGGCATCGCGATTCGCGGGGCTGGTGAAGAACCTGTTCACCTTTTTTGTGGATTTGTTCATCGTGATTTTCGCGTTGTTTTTCATGTTCCGCGACGGCGAGGAGATCGTGCGTGGGGTGAGCCATTTGGTGCCCTTTGACGAATCGATTCAAGAGGACATGTTGCGGGAGTCGCGCGATTTGATTTTTGCTAGCGTAGCTGTGGCGCTAGTAATTGCGGTGCTGCAAGGAGTTTTGGGGGGATTGGCGTTTACGGTAGGCGGGATTTCTTCGCCGCTCTTCTGGGCGGTGTTGATTGCGTTCTTTTCGCTGGTGCCGGTGGTGGGCTCGGCGCTGATTTGGGCGCCAGCGGCGCTGTTTCTGGGGTTCAGCGGGCATTGGGGGAAGGGACTCGCGGTGGTGGTAATTTGCGGCGGCGTAGCGGGAGTGGCGGATAACATTGTGCGGCCGCTGCTGCTGCGCAACCGCACGCATTTGAACGAGCTGCTGCTGTTTCTGGGTGTGCTCGGAGGATTGGAAGTATTCGGATTGCTGGGCTTAGTAATTGGGCCCACGATTCTGGCCGCCGCGATGGGAGTGTTTCGCGTGTACGTGGAGCATCGCGATCGGATGACAGTTTCGGCTCCCGCGAGATAGGCGCCACGCTGGTGGCAGCTTGATTCTGTGATGGAAATCAACTAAAAGCGAAACTGTAGAGGGGAACTCGCGTACGGTAGCATACCCGTGTGCTAGAGTACCCGCCTGAGATGAGTGTCAACGGCTACAAACCTGCAGCGGTGCATCCGGAATTGCCGGCGGAGAAATTGAGGTGGAGGTGTGAGCCGGCACGCTTGCCATTTGAAACGACGGCGCAGGCGGAGCTGCGTGAAGGATTCATTGGGCAGGAACGGGCGCTGCGGGCGCTGAAGATGGGCGTGGAGCTTTCCGCGCCGGGATATAACGTGTTTGTGTGCGGATTGGCGGGGACGAGCCGCGGTGGAACGATCGCGCACATGATCGAAGAGCTTCACCCCAAGACGAAACCTTCACTCGACCGCTGCTACGTTAACAATTTCAAGATTACGGACCGGCCGCGATTGCTTTCGCTTCCGCGCGGGCAGGCGAATTCCTTCAAAAAGGATGTGCAGGCGGGAATTGATTTCTTGCGGCGGCGGATTCCGCAAGTGTTCGAAGGCGAACCGTTTCAGCGGCAGAAGGGAAGGATTGTGGAGCGGTTTACGGTGCGCGAAAAAGAGTTGATGGACGATTTCACGCGGAGGATTGCGCGC
>DATBYP010000353.1:0-7231 GCA_036513675.1 Candidatus Acidiferrum sp. | reverse complement strand
CCTGAATGTTAAATCTATTCACCTGAACCTCTCCTCGAGTCGCGAAATGGCTAGGGAACAAACCGCTGCGCAATAGGGAACGACCGCCCAAATCCGAAAGCGCGCGACGTGATTTTGAGACCCGGCGCAGCCTGCTTGCGCTTGTATTCGTTGCGGTCGACCAGCAAGGCGATATCGCGTACAAGCTTCAAATCGAATCCATACTTATCAGAAATCTCCTGCGGGCTGCGCAAATCCTCGATATACGCCTTCAGGATGCGGTCGAGCACATCATACGGCGGCAAGCTGTCTTCGTCCTTCTGATTCGGCCGCAACTCGGCCGAGGGCGGCTTCTCGATCGTCGAAGCGGGAATCAATTCCCTTTCGCGGTTGATCCAATTCGCCAACTCATAGACCATCAGCTTCGGCACATCCGAAATTACTGCAAGTCCGCCGGCCATATCGCCGTACAACGTGCAGTAGCCCACAGCCAACTCGGATTTGTTTCCCGTGCTGAGCAGCATCGAGCCAAACTTGTTCGAGAGCGCCATCAAATAATTCCCGCGGATGCGTGCCTGGATGTTCTCTTCGGCCACATCCGGAGCACGTGCGCCAAACGCTGGAGCAAGTGCCTTAGTGTAAGAGTCAAACACTTCGGTAATCGGAACGGTGATCAGCTCAATGCCGAGGTTCTGCGCCAGCGCTCGCGCATCTTGCTTGCTGCCCTCGCTCGAAAACGGTCCCGGCATGGACACGCCCTGCACGTTCTCGGCGCCCAGCGCATCGACGGCAATCGACGCCACCACCGCCGAATCAATGCCGCCGCTAAGCCCGACTAGCACTTTCTTGAATCCGCATTTACAGACGTAGTCGCGCGTACCGACCGCCAGAGCGCGATAAGCGTATTCAATCTCCTCCGGGGGCTGTGGATGGAATTCGCCTTCTCCCGTTTCCGTATCAAACAGGACCAGATCTTCCTGGAACGCCAGGGCCTGCGCCGCCACTTTGCCATCCGCGGTCACCGCCATGCTCGCGCCGTCAAAAATCAGGCTGTCGTCGCCGCCTACCTGGTTCACGTAAATTATCGGGCGCTTATGGGTCATCGCGATGGAGCGCAGCATCTCCAGGCGCAGCGTGCGCTTGTTGATGGTGTACGGAGACGCGGAAATGTTTAGCAGCAGGCTAGTTCCCTGCGCAACCAACTCCGTTACCGGATCGCGTTCGTACCGCAGATTGGCCCAGAAATTCTTGTCGTTCCAGACGTCTTCGCAGATCGTGATGCCCAAACTTTCGTTGCCAAATCCATACGTGGATTGCTTTTCCGCCGGCTGGAAGTAGCGCGATTCGTCGAAGACGTCGTAGGTGGGCAACAGCATTTTGCTCTGCTCAAAGACGATGCGACCGCCGCACAGGAGCGCAGCTTTGTTGGCAATCGACTTCCCAGAGCCGTTCTTCACGCGCCCCGCATAACCGACAATCGCGGGCAGCGGCAACTTCCCTGCCAGCGCCTTCAATTCCTTTAAGTTGCGGTCGATAAACGCAGGACGTTCCAACAAGTCCAAAGGTAGATAGCCACACAGGCAAAGTTCGGAAAAAACGGCGAGCTTCGCGCCGCGCGCTTGCGCCTGCTCCGTCAATTTCAAAATACGCGCGGAGTTTCCTGCGAAATCGCCGATGGTGGGGTTAAATTGCGCGAGCGCTATCTTCATGCTGGCACTTTAGAATACGGTCGCGTCCTCAAGATTGCAATCGCCGACAAAACTCAGTTTGGCTTCTGCGCAATCAAGCTCGCAATTCCCTTCCCGGCGCGCAGCTCGCGATAAAACAAGGTCCGCAAAGCCAAAAATGCTGTCCTCAGCTCTCCCAGTTCCAAAAGATAGTTTGGGTTCCGCGGGCCGCCCGCGAAATCTAGCTGCGCAACAGTGTAAGTCTCAAACAAGAGCATGCCGCCGGGCACGAGGGCTCGTTCGATCTGCGAAAAAAGCGACCGGTGCAAGTAATTCACACACAGCACTAAAGAAAACGTTTCCGATGGCAGGCTCACTTTTTCGAGATCCGTCTGCCAGAGCTGAATCCCAGGCCGCCGTTTCGCAATCTGTGCGCTGCGGTCGATGCGCGTGACCGCACAATGCGACAGATGCGCGCGCCGCTCGAGAATTTCCAGCGCCACTTCCGATGAATCCACTGCAGTCACCGGCTGGGGCCGTGAGGCAAGCAGCAGCGTGTGCCGCCCCGTACCGCAAGCCAAGTCCAACGCCGGCCCAAGCGGCAGCAGCGGCAACAATTCCCGAACGAAACCGGCGGGTTCGGCCGCCGGTTCTTCCGCCGCGGCTCGATGCTTCGCGTTCCACTCCGACGCGCCCTTTGGAATAGGAGGGGTCGCCATAAAAAAGGCTCCTGAACGCTGTGTCCAGGAGCCCGGAAATCCTCAGCCGGAGCCAACTGCCTCCGACGATCAAACGTTATACGCTAAACGAGCTGCCGCAGCCGCAAGTGCTCTTCACGTTCGGGTTGTTGAACTTGAATCCCGCACCCTCGACCGTTTCGATGTAGTCGATCTCCACGCCTTCGAGATACATCGAGCTCATCTGGTCCACAGCCACCTTCAGCCCATTAAAATCCAAAAGTTCATCAGTGTCGTTGGTCTGGTTCTCAAACGCCATGTGATACTGAAAACCAGAACAGCCGCCGCCAACTACGGCAACGCGCAGCGCCACGGGCACCGGGCTCTGCATCTGCATGATTTCCTTCACCTTGGTACTAGCAACGGGCGTCAAACTGATCATGATTCCTTTCGCCTCCGCCAGCGGCCCCAAGCCGCCAGCAATGTTACGTGCCTATTATATCAGAACCTCAATTCAGCCGCACAAGGGGCCGTTCTTTCCGAGCAACCTGGTATTGCTTGCTTTCGACAAGAATATGCCCTTCGCTTACAATACGATGCAGCCATGCGACACAAAGTCACGTTGATTCCCGGTGAAGGTATCGGCCCCGAAGTTGCCTCGGCCACCAAGCGCGTCATCGATGCCGCCGGAGTGCAAATCGAGTGGGAAGAGCTCGCCGCTCGCACCGACAGCGCCACGGAAGCGGGCCAACTCGTAAATCAAGGCGCTATCGATTCCGTGCGCCGCAATCGGGTTGCCCTGAAAGGTCCCACCGGCACGGCTATAGCCGGCGGAGCCCCCAGCGTCAACGTAGCCCTGCGCAAAACGCTCGACCTCTATGCCAACCTGCGACCAGTCAAGAATTTACCCGGCGTCAAGTCGCGCTTTGAAAACGTGGACATCGTTCTGGTGCGCGAAAATACCGAGGACCTCTATTCCGGCCTGGAGCACGAAGTGGTCCCCGGCGTAGTCGAGAGCCTGAAAATTATCACCGAGCGCGCTTCCACGCGCATCGCGCGCTTCGCCTTTGAATACGCGAGGAAGAGCGGGCGAAAGAAGATCCACGCCATCCACAAAGCCAACATCATGAAACTGAGCGACGGCTTGTTCCTGAAATCGGTACGCGCCGTCGCGGAGCGCTATAAGGACATCGAGTACAAAGAACTAATCGTCGATAACGCCTGCATGCAAATGGTCTTGGACCCGCAGCAATTCGACATGCTCCTGCTTCCGAATCTCTACGGCGACGTCATGAGCGATTTAGCCGCCGGTTTAGTAGGAGGCTTAGGCGTAGTGCCCAGCGGAAATATCGGCGACGAGTCCGCCATGTTCGAGGCCGTGCATGGCACAGCTCCAGACATCGCCGGCAAAGGCCTCGCGAATCCCACTGCTCTTCTGATGAGCGGCATTATGATGCTCGATCATCTCAACGAGCGCCCTGCTGCCCGTCGCATCGAAGTGGCTCTCGAAAGGGTCTATCGTGAGGGCAAGCACGCCACGCGGGACCTCGGCGGCAAAGCGACGACGCAAGAATTCACCGACGCCGTCATTTCCGCGCTGCCCGTCGCGGCGACCGCATAATTAGTGTCGGGGCAAACAACTCAGCGCGGCATCTTGTCGTAGACCATCAAGCCGAGCAACAACGGAATGTGTAGAACGGTAGCGTGCATGAGCCATTTAGCTCGAATATTTGTCTTCGCGCTCGCGGCCCACAGACAAACCTGCAGCAGGGCCACGCTGAGCACCAGCGCTCCGAAAAAGTAGAAAACTCCCGTAAGGCCCGCGATGGCGGGTAACAGGCTAACGCCCACAAGCGCGGCCGCCGCCACCAGAATTTGCCGGAACGTGCGCGTCCCCTCGTGATCGACCACGGGCAGCATCAAAATCCCCGCGCGCGCGTAATCTTCGCGATACATCCACGCAATGGCGTGAAAGTGTGGAAATTGCCAGAAGAAAAGAATCGCGAACAGTAGCCATGCGCCAAGGTCAAGCCTGCCGCTGGCCGCCACCCAGCCAATCATCGGCGGAATCGCTCCGGGAAACGCGCCGACAAACGTCGCCCACACCGTGCGTTTCTTCAACGGGGTGTACGCCAGCAGATAACTCAGGCAGGTGAGTATGCCAAGTCCGGCCGCAAGCGCGCCCGCTGCAAAATACAGATACACTGCGCCCGCAACCGACAATGTAATGCCGTACGCTAGCGCCTGCCGCGGCTTCAGCACGCCGCTTGGCAGCGGCCGCGAAGCGGTCCTGCGCATCAGCCGGTCGGAGTCGCGCTCGATATAGTGATTCAGCGCCGCAGTGCCCGCGGCGATCAGCATCGTTCCAAAAACGGTGTGAATCAGGTGCAGCCAAGCCACGGGACCGCGCGCACCCATGTAATACCCGGCGGCGGTAGTGATCAGCACCAGAAACGATACGTCCGGCTTGGTCAGCGCCACGTACGCGTTCGCGCGCGACGCCAGCGTCAGCTCCGCCGTGCGCAGCGTGCTCATTGCGCCGCCACCTGGTTCGCCGCCGTCGCCGCGACTTCCCTGCTGCGCGGCACCAATCGATAGCAAATCAACGCAATAAGAATCGAAAACGCGAATAGCAATGCTCCAACGACGGTGTGCGTTACCGTTACGATCACGGTCAGGGACGTAGGTCCAGCTTTTTCAGACGCGAGCCGTGCCCAGTAAGCGCCGAATCCCAGGACGAACTGAACACCAAACATGGCATGGAGCAGAGCACGCGCTCGCGACAGTTCGCCGGAAGTCCCGAAACGCTTGCGAAGCGCCACGGCAGTCCACGTCACGGTCGCCATGACCGCAAACGCGCCCACAATGTGCGGCCACACCGGTATTTCTGAGTGCCGAAAGCCCGCGCCCAGCACCACCTGGAAAAAGATTACTGCCACGTTGACCAGCGCCACCGTTTGAATGGATGGGGTGCCACGGTCCACAAGCTGCGGACGATCCGAGATCCACCAGGAGCTCGTAAACACGGCGATTCCAAGCACGGCAGCGAAAACAATTTGCGCGAAACACGCATGGATAACGGGCAGCCAGTATTGGAGCAACTGCCTGACCACTTCACCACCCAAAACTGCTTGCACCGCTACTCCCGCAACGGCGATCACGCCGAACCAGCGCAACCATCGGCGCTCGTCTTTGAGCCAAATCAGAATCGCCAGCACAAGCGTAAAAATGCCCAACCCACCTGCAATCACGCGGTGTGAGTGCTCGAAGAACGCGCCACCAGCAAGCTGCCTTAGCGAAGGAAACCAGGTTCCGAACGACTTAGGCCAGTCCGGAACCGAGAGTGCGGCATTATTGGAAGTGACCAGAGCGCCAGCAACGAAAAGGAGCACCGTCCATGCCACCACGAACTTGGCAAAGCGGTGAATCCCTGGGTTATACGTTGTCGTCATCAGCGAAATCTCGCGGTGAAGTATAGCTCAGCCGCAACACTTTTGCCGCCAAGCACTAATTCCAACAGCAGCGCCAGAATTCCTGCGCTAGCTCGCTAGCGATGCCGTCGGCAGTGCCACCGGCTCCGCTTCCATTCCTACGGCGCGCAGCACCAAATCTTTCAGCGCGGCGATAAACAGGGGAGAATCGCCCACGGCCGGCATCATCCTGAAGGTATGGATGCCAACATTTCTGGCTTCGGTCCGAGCCTCAATGTTAATTTCATGCAGGGTCTCTATGTGCTCTGTAACAAACGAGATAGGCACCACGAGCATTTCCTTCACGCCTTCATGGCCCAGGCCCTCGATCGTCCCGGTCAGCGGCGGCTGCAGCCATTTCGCAGGGCCCACACGGCTCTGGTAGCACAGCAGGTGCGTTGTCGGCCAGGCGGGGTATTGCGTAGCGCCGGCCTCGCACACCAGTCGCACCGTGGTTTCGATTTGCTGCGGATACGGATCGCCTTTTTCCACCAGGCTCATGGGCAGCCCATGAGCGCTAAATACGAGGTGAATCCGCGAGCTGTCCGGAAATTGCCGCAGCACGGACCCAATGCGCTGCACGACTGCCTGAATATACAAAGGGTGATCGTAGAATTGCCCGACCGTGTGTTCTTTTGCGCGCTCATCCGGCGGACCGTACACGCGCCGCCACTCTTTCAGGCTGCTCAGCGTTGTCGCATAGGAAAAATGCGGATACAGCGGCAGCAGCACGATCTCATCGAGCGGCGCCGCTTTCCTCAAAGTGTCCGCCGCCTCCGCGCTCATCGGGTGCCAATAGCGCATCGCCGTCACGGCGATGGGCTCGATATAGGGAGACAACGCGGAGACCAGCCGCGCTCGCTGCCTTTCCGTGAGCAAACGGATCGGCGAGCGCTTGCCGATCTCTGCGTACTTACCGGCTACGGGAATCGAGCGCCGCGACGAAATCATTTTGGCGATGGGATTCCGTAAAATGCCCAGCGGCCCGAGAGGAATAATGTCCGGGTCGCGAAACAAATTCAGTAGGAACGGCTCCACGGCCTCCAGCGAATCCGGCCCGCCAAGCTGGAACAGCACGATTCCGACGCGCTTCTTCCCTGCCACGCTACTTTCCCCGTGTAAGTGATTGCTTCAAGCGTTCGATGTCTTTGCGTAGTTCGGCGGTGCGGCGCGCCACGGTCACAAAATAAAGGAAGAACACGCCCCAGCCGATCATATATGCCACCATGACGCTGCCAAGATTCTTCAAGCCGCCTCCGCTTCCTGCGCGAGCGTTTGCGCTTCGGCTCGCGTCGCTTCCAGCTCGTAGCGCTGACGGATCAGCAAAATCATCAGCGCCGTCAAGCTGAGCCACGACAAATAAAAAACTTTGCGCATCTCCGGGTTCAGGCCGCCGGTGAACACCACCGGCTGCGGATGTTGCGTGCGCCACCACCAG
>DATBYP010000352.1:0-10661 GCA_036513675.1 Candidatus Acidiferrum sp. | reverse complement strand
CAAGAAACGGGATTCGATGCGCTCGCAAAACTCGTACAACGAACGAAACTCGCCTTGACTCAAACGCGACTCGCGAATGGCCTTTGCGGTGTTCTCACCCACATTCTTGATTGCAGCGAGTCCGAACCGAATGGCTTCGCCTACAGGAGTGAAATATAGATCGCTCTCGTTGACATCCGGCGGCAGGATGGAAATGCTCATTCCACGCGCTTCATTGATGTACTTCACTATCTTGTCCGTGTTTCCGGCTTCGGAGGTGAGCAAGGCGGCCATGAACTCGACGGGATAGTGCGTCTTCAGATAGGCCGTCTGATAGGCCAGCAAAGCGTAAGCGCAGGAGTGCGACTTGTTGAATCCGTAGCCCGCGAACTCCTCCATCAGATTGAAAATTCGCTCGGCCTTTTTCTCCGGAATCTTGTTGTTTGCGCAACCGGCCATGAACTTGGCGCGCTGCGCCGCCATCTCTTCCTTCTTTTTCTTGCCCATCGCGCGGCGCAAGATATCCGCTTCGCCCAGCGAAAAACTCGCCAGGCAGTTGGCGATTTGCATCACCTGCTCTTGATACAAAATCACGCCGTAGGTCTCTTCCAGAATCTCCTTGAGCTGTGGCAGTTCATAGCTGACTTTCGTGGTTCCGTGTTTGCGCTTGATGAAATCGTCGATCATGCCGCCCTGAATCGGCCCCGGGCGGTAGAGCGCGTTCAGTGCCGTCAAATCTTCGATGCGCGTGGGCTGATAGCGCCGCAAGATGTCGCGCATGCCGTGTGACTCAAACTGAAAGATCGCGGTGGTGTCGCCGCGGGAAAAGAGCTTGTAGGTGTCCGCGTCTTCCAGGGCAAGATTGTCCAGGTCGACCTTCACGCCGCGATTTTGCTGGATCATGCGCACGGTGTCTTGCAGAACCGTCAGCGTCGTCAACCCGAGGAAATCCATCTTCAGCAGGCCGATGCGCTCCAGCGCATTCATGTCGTACTGCGTGGTGACTTCATCCCGGCTTGTCTTGTAGAGCGGCACGATATCGGTGAGGGGTCGCGGAGAAATGACGACGCCCGCCGCATGTGTGGAGGCGTGCCGCGATAATCCTTCCAGCCGCAGCGCCACCGCCATCAGATCCTTAAGCCGCTCGTCAGAGTTCACGGCAGCCTTTAACTGGGGTGTCTGTGCCAACGCCTGCTCCAGCTCGATGCCGAGCGTAGTGGGCACCAGCTTCGCGAGACGATCGACCTCGGTGTAAGGAATGTCCATCGCCCGGCCTACGTCCTTGATCGCCGCTTTCGCCGCCATGGTCCCGAAGGTAATAATCTGCGCGACGTTTTCGCGCCCGTACTTTTGCGTGACGTAGTCGATTAACTCGCCGCGCCGCCGCATGCAGAAGTCGATATCGATGTCCGGCATGGACACGCGCTCCGGATTCAGGAAGCGCTCAAACAGCAGGTTGTACTGCAGCGGGTCCACGTCCGTGATGCGCAAGGCGTAGCTCACCAAGCTGCCCGCCGCCGATCCGCGACCTGGGCCGACCGGCACATCTTGTGTGCGCGCGTAGTGGATGAAGTCCCAAACGATCAGGAAGTAGCCCTCGTAACGCATCTTCTGAATCATCTCGATCTCAGAAGTGAGCCGCTTCTCATATTCGGCAAGCGGATTGCGCAGCATGCCTTGCTGCGCTTGCCGCTCCAGAATTGGCAGGCGCGACGCGAAACCTTCGCGCACGACTTTCTCGAAGTAGCTTCCCGGCGTGTGGCCCGCCGGCACTTTGAATTCCGGGAATGGGCTGGGGATCCGCTCGATCTTCACATTGCAACGGTGCGCGATATCGACGGTGCGACTGAGCGCGTCCGGCAATTCCCCGAATACCTGCGCCATTTCCACCGCGCTCTTGAAGTAGAACTGGTCGGTTTGAAACTTCATGCGATGCGCATCGCTCATCGTTTTGCCGGTCTGGATGCACAGCAGCACTTCTTGCGCATGCGCGTCGTCGTGATGCAAATAGTGGCAGTCGTTCGTGGCGACCAGCGGGATGCCTGTCTCCTTCGAGAGCCGCACTAGTTCGCGGTTCACGCCCTTTTCGATTTCGAGTCCCTGGTCCTGAATCTCGAGAAAGAAATTTCCTTTGCCAAAGACGTCCCGCAGCCGATACGCATTTTCTCGCGCGAGATCCAACTTTTCCTCGACCACCGCCTCCGTCACCGGCCCCCGCAGGCATGCAGAGAGTGCGATCAATCCCTTGCTATGTTTTGAGAGGAGGTCGTAGTCAATGCGCGGCTTGTAGTAAAAACCCTCGAGGAATCCGGCGGAAACCAACTTGATCAGGTTGTGATAGCCCTCGAGCGACTCGCATAGCAGCACCAGGTGATTGCTGCCGCGCATGCCCGGCTCGCCCTCGCCGCGTTCCTGGCCGTTGCTTCCATTAGTCTTTTCGCCGCGCTCGTGCCGGCTTCCGCGCGCAAGGTACACTTCGCAGCCGATAATCGGCTTGACGTCGCGCTTGCTCGCTTCATAAAAGAAATTCGCCGCGGCAAACAGGTTGCCGTGGTCGGTAATCGCCACCGCCGGCATTTTCTGCCGCGACGCTTCATCCAGTAGCTCGGAAGTTTCGCAAGCGCCGTCCAACAGGCTGTAATCGGTGTGAACGTGCAGGTGAACGAACTGCGGTTGATCCATGTTTCTCAATTCTAAATCTTGCGCGCGAGAATTGCGACTCGCATTCTAACGTTTCCCACAGGGCGGTAAGCGCCGGCACGTTGCGATTGGTGCACAATCGATCTCAAATTACCACGCCTGAAGCCCAGCCTACTTCCGCCCGCCGCTCTTCTTCGCCCCTGCGGCGCTCTTTCCATGCGCTGGTGCCGCTGCCTTTGGTCCGTGCTTGCCCGCACCCAAGCGTTCGCGGTGCTGCGCCTTGGTCGCAGCTTTTGCCGCTGCCGCGCTGGCCTCGGCGTGCTTCCCGGCCGCGGCACCATGCGCTTTTTCAGCGCCCTTCGCACCCTTTTTCTCTTTTTTCTTCGGGGCTTCCTTAATGCCGGAGAGCTTGCGAAGAATCTTTTCGCGCTCCTCCGGCGTTTTTCCGCGGCCGGTCAACTGAATCGCAAACACCTGCTCGACAATCGCGTCGAATTTCGGCCCGCGTTCCATGCCCAGCGCTCCCAACTCATTCGCAACGGTCGGAAGGCCGATGCGAACCGGTCGCCACTTATTAAGGTACGCGCGGATTTTCGACAACGCCGCCGAGTTGCGCGACTCCGCCAGGAGATACGCCACCTGATCGAGGGGCACCTTCTCAATGAATCGGTACGCATCAATCGGAGCGTTCATCTTGCGACCGGACAATTCCTTGGCCGCCTCGTCAGCCTCTTGTCCGAATCCCAGCACAGCTTCGGACTCGGCGGAGCGATAGCCTGCCTTGGACAAGACCCCACCCTGCTCGCGATCCTTCAACCGGCCCAGAATCGCCAAGAGCATCGGCGTGGCCAGGCGCGGCCGGAATCCCGCGGTGAACAAGTCCTCACGCACTTTCATGACGCGCGCAACCGCATCGTAGTCTGGATGCCGTTTCGCAAGATTTGAATTGACCGCCTCGAGCAAATCGTGCTGCTCCCATGCTTTCAGCACCACGGTAGGCCGCTCTTCTCGCGCGACTGCGCGCAATTCGCCGCCGGCATCTTCGGAAGATATGGCTTTGTGCAATTCGCGCTCAATAGCCAGGTCAAACCACTCCTGAGTGCGTCCCTCGAGCTTGAAGCCCATGCGCGAGGAAAATCGCAGCACTCGCAGCAACCGGACAGGCTGATTCGTAAAGCTATGAATCGTAAGGGCGCGAACTTCCCCTCGCTCGATATCAGACAGACCGTTGGTGGGATCGAGCAGCAGTCCGCGCGACGCCGGATTCAGCGAAATGGCGATCGCGTTCAGCGAAAAATCGCGCCGCCGCAAGTCCTCCATGATGGTCGACCAGCGAACTTCCGGCCGCGTCCCTGGCCGCACGTAGTGATCGTCGCGCGCCGCCGAAATGCTGCCTTCCACATCGCCCCCAAACAGCACCTCGATATGCCGCAGCTTTTCATCCTCGAGCTGGATCTTCGCTCCGCCTTTTTCCAGCTCGCGCGCAATCTTCGTTGGATTTCCCTCTACGGTGAAATCCAAATCGCGCAGCGATGCTCCGGTGATGAGGTCGCGCACCGTGCCGCCCGTCAGGTACAAGTTGAAGCCCATCGCCGCGGAAAGTTCCTGCACGCGCATCATCACGGCGCGCTGCTCCGGCGACAACCGGCTTTCCAGCAAGAACATGTAATCTGGCATCGTTCTCCTTAACCTACAGGGCGCGCTTACCTCAACGCGCCGCCCTCTGTGCATTCCCCGGGGTTCTGGGCACCGGGCCCGAGTCCGCCGCGCTCGCCCTGCTAAGCGCGCGGATGATGGGCCTTGTAAATCTGCTTCAACCGCTCCTCGACAACATGGGTATAAATCTGTGTCGTAGAAATATCCGCGTGCCCGAGCATAAGCTGCACCGAGCGCAAATCCGCGCCGCGCTCCAACAGATGGGTCGCAAAACTGTGGCGCAGCATGTGCGGCGTCAGCGCCACGCGCAACCCGGCGCGACGACCATACGCCGACAGTATTTTCCAGACACCCACTCGGCTAAGCGCCACGCCACGACGATTCACGAAGAGCGCGGGGCCCGAACTCGCTTTCGCATTCCGCAGAAGCTCCGGCCGCCCTTCTCGGAGGTACTTGTCGACCATACCCAAGGCTTTCTTGCCCACTGGCACGATCCGCTCCTTATCTCCCTTGCCGATGCACCGCACGCAACCCACCTTCGTATCCAGATCGCTGACCCCAAGCCCGATCAGCTCTGATACACGCAAGCCTGTCGAATACAGCACTTCGAGCATCGCGCGGTCGCGCAATCCGGTCGGCGTCTTCGAGTCCGGCTGTTCCAAAAGCTTCTCGACTTCCTCCAATCGCAAATATCCCGGCAAGTGCCGCCGTATCTTCGGCGATTCGAGATTAATCGACGGATCCTCAGGAATCAGGTCCTGTACCTGCGCAAAGCGGAAGAAGTTGCGTAGCGTTACCAATTGCCGCGCCACTGTCCGGCTCTCCAGCTTTTGCCGGTACAATCCGGCCAGAAAGTCCACCAGATCATCACGGCCGACGCTCTCCAGGGTCAGTTTGCGCTTTCGCGCGAATTCTTCAAATTTGTTCAAGTCGCGCTTGTACGCGGAAATGGTGTTCGCGGAGAGTCCCTTCTCTACACGCACATGCATCATGAACGACGAAATAACCGCCGAGATTTCCATCAGATATCCACGTATGCCGCGCCGCCACGACCCCGCCGCAAGGCAATCCCGTAAACCTCTTCCATTTCATGGCACCGGAGAATCCACGCCAGGCCCAGGTACAAAGCCGTAGCGCCCACGATGAGCGCTGTAAACACCGAGAGTTGTACCAGGAAACGCGAATGCACTGTGAACGCGGTATAGTGCAGCCCAAGCCAGCAAGCGATTCCCATTATTCCCGAGCACAAGGAAATCTTGGAAAACGAGCGGAGAATCTCCATGGTCCCCAACGCCCCGTAGCGTAACCGGAAAATGATAAAGAGCGCGAAGAAATCAAAAAAGCATGCTATCGCGGTTGCCAGGGCCGGGCCCCCGTTCTGTACGCGCTTAAAGAAAAACTGCAAAAACACGATATTCAGCACCAAATTGATCATCAGTGACATCCCCGCTACGATCACGGGCGTCCTGGTATCTCGCGTCGAATAAAAGGCCGGCACGATTAACTTCACCGAAGCCAACGCCGGCAACCCTATCGCGTAGTACAGCAAAGCCCGCGCCGTCAATCGCGTAGACGCCGGCACGAACTGCCCGTGTTGGAATAACACCCGGATAATGGGCTCGCGCAAGATCATTAGCCCGAGAGCGGCCGGTATGGTAATAAATGCCACAATTCGCACGGAAAACGTCAGTGTTTTCTTTAAGGCTTCGTAATCTTTCGCAGCCGCCTGATGCGACATCATCGGCAGGATTGCCGTGGCTACGGCAATGGCATACCCTCCGAGCACCAACTCCATTACGCGGTCCGCGTAATAGAGGGCCGTCAGGCTCCCCTCGGGCATCTTGCTGGCCGTTGAAAAGTACGTGTCCACGAAAAGGTTGATCTGCCCAATCCCAATCCCGAAAAAACGCGGCAGCATCAGGCGCGCGACGTTTTGTATCCCGGGATGTGAAAACGAAATGCCGAAGTCGAAATTCATGCCTTTCTGCACTAACGACGGCACCTGAATCAGAAACTGCAGCGCCCCCCCGACCAGCACGCCAACGGCAAGCGAGACAGCCGGATCTTTGAAGTACGGCCACACGGCGCCAATCGAAAACAGAATCACGGCCAAGTTCAAAAACACGGACGTGGCCGCCGGTAACCCAAACGTATGAAAGCAGTTGAGGATACCCATTGCTAGTGCTGCCAGCGCCACAAAAAACAGATAGGGGAAGATCACGCGGTTCAGGTTGACCGCTTGATCCCACGAAACATTGCTCGCATCGGCCGTAAAGACGTGGATTACCGAGGGCGAGAACACCATTCCCAGAACGGTGATGATCGCGACGACCAGCGCCAGAGTCCAAAACAGGCGATTCGCGAATTCCCATACCTCCGCCGGTGACTTCTCCCGCATGTACGTCGTAAAAACCGGAATGAACGACGCCGTCATGGAGCCTTCCGCGACCAGGCGGCGAAACAAGTTGGGTATGCGGTAGGCCAAAATAAAGGAGTTAGCAGAGAGAGACGTGCCCAATAGGAAGGCAATTCGTTGGTCCCGCACATACCCCAAAATGCGGCTTACGATGGTGACCAGGGATATGATCGAGGCCGATTTCAGAATCTGCTTTTTTTCGGTCAACGGACCTCGCTCCGTGGCCTAAACCCAACAAAAACAATGACTTGACAGGAAAAACGCGCTTAACATAACATACATCTGAGCGTTTCGCAAATTTGTGCTTTTCGGTTACGTGCGGATTCTTTGAAGCCCCGAGCCCCAGCCTCTACACACAAGAAAGTCGTCGTCGTGCTCTTGGACAAGAAAGCCGTGCGCGGCTATCTGAGTCCAACGCGACTCGGCCAGCTTGACCCCATCGACGTCCTTACTCCCGACGGCGAGCACGAACAAATTGCGCTGGCGAAAGTCCGTTCGATCTACTTCGTGAGGGAGTTTTCCGACGATTTCGAGCCGGAACGGAAAGCTTTTCTTAGCCGGCCAAAGCTCGACGGCTTGTGGGTGCGTCTGCGCTTCACCGACAACGACACTTTAGAGGGCGTCGTCCCCAACGACTTGCTCTCGCTGCTCGACAATGGCCTGCAGATCACTCCGCCCGACCTAAACTCCACGACGGATCGCATCTTTGTCCCGCGCAGCGCCTTATCCGAAGTCACCGTGCTTGGAGTAGTCGGTATCGCTCGGCGTAAACCTGCCGCCGCTGCCGCAGCTGCAAACCAACCTGGCCTCTTCACGGAATAACAGCCGAACGCACTCGATCACCATCCCTATTGCAAGAATATTTTTTCAGTCTATACAAACCGTAAGGGAACTCTCACCGTCAGTACACGTATACAGGAATGGGTAGTCCTGCGAGGTGCTGATGCAATCCCTCTTATCGGACTTGCGCTATGCAGCCCGCGAACTCCGCAAGCGGCCGGGCTTTACTCTTACCGCCGTACTCTCGCTCGCTCTGGGCATCGGAGCCACGAGCGCGGTTTTCAGCGTCATCTACGCTGTTCTCATTGACCCATTCCCCTACCCTGGCTCCGACCGGATTGTAGAGCTGCGGCTTGTGGACAAATCCGGCAGCGACCGCTTCGCTGGCCCCAACGGCCAACAAGCAGACCAGCTTCGCCGGGCAAAATCGGTCGAGGACGTCACCCTGATGGATTGGTGGAACCTGACCACGACGGATGGCGACCTCCCTGAAGATGTACAGGCCATGTACATCGACCCGAACGCGCCAAATCACTGGGGCATCCGCGCGCTGATGGGACGCTGGCTGATTCCTTCGGACGCGCCGCCGGGACAAACGCCCCAGCCCGTGGTGGTGCTTACCTACCACTTCTGGCAGCGCTATTTTGTGGGCGACCCCAAGGTGATCGGGCGCACCATTCAGCTTGTCCACAAGCCGTACCAAATCGTGGGCGTGATGCCGCCGCGCTTCAAATGGGGCGACCCGGACATGTACGTGCCGCTGAAGGTCACCCAGGACCCGAACATCCGCTACGCGGCTTCGATCAAGATCCGGCCAGGCGTGAACGCGGAACAGGCCAGCGCGGAGCTCCAGCCCATCGTCGAAGAGTTCGCCAAGCAGGCGCCCACGCAATATCCGGACAAGTTCAAAGTCAAGCTGCGCAGCATCGTGGAGGTGTACGCGCGGCCTTTGGGGCCCACGTTGTATTTGCTGCTGGGCGCGGTTGCGTCGCTGCTGCTGATCGGCTGCGCGAATGTTTCCATTCTGCTCTTGGCGCGAGGCACGGAACGGCAACACGAGCTCGCGGTGCGCGCTGCGATCGGAGCCGACCGCCTTCGCATGATTCGCCAATTGCTCACGGAGTCGCTTGGCATCGCGACAACCGGAGCCGCACTCGGCATTCTCCTGGCATGGCGAGGGCTTTCATTGCTCGCCGCGCGGTTACCGGAGAATTCGTTTCCCGCCGAATCCGTGATCAAGATGAACATTCCGGTGCTGCTCTTTAGCGTCGGTTTGGCATTTGCAACTGCCATTGTCTTTGGACTCTGGCCCGCGCTGCAACTGTCGCGCCCGGAGATAGCGCGGCTCATGCAGACCAGCTCGCGCCGCGTGGCCGGAAGCGTGGGCGCGAGGCGCAGTCACGGCGCGATGGTCGGCGCACAAGTGGCATTGACGCTGTTGATGCTGACCGCCGCAGGTGCTGCGGGCAAAGGCTTCCTCCGCTTGGTGAATACCGATCTCGGCTACGATCCGCACAACGCCATGTCCGTCCCCATTCCTGTGCACGAAAACACGCACGTGGCGTGGAAAGATCGTGCCGAGTATTTCGAGCAACTCCGCGCCAAAATCGCCGCAATGCCCCAAGTTGTGGCCGCGGGAATATCGACCAACGCGACGCCACCATCGAGCGGCTGGCGCCAGAACATTGAAATTATGGGCAGCACGGCGTCGGAGAAGCCCGAAGTGCGCGTGAACTTTGTGAGCCCGGAATATTTCCCGCTTTTGCATATTCCGCTCGCCCAAGGGCGCCTTTGGGATCATGCCGAAACCATGCGCGGCGCTTCGCTGGCCGTCATCAACCAAACCATGGCGCGCCAGTTCTGGCCCAATGGCGACGCCATCGGGCACCAAATCAAAATACCCTCGCTAAAAGACCAGGCGCCCTACCAGCGTGCGGCCGCCGGAAGCGATGGCTGGCTGCAAATTATCGGTATTGTTGCCGACGCGCGCGACGATGGCCTGCGAAATCCCATCAAGCCCGGGCTCTATGTTCCCTATACAACGCAGATGTGGATGTTTACCCAAATCCTGGTGCGCACGCGCGTCGCGCCGCTTTCTCTGTTACACGATATCCGCGCGCAGATCGTACAGATCGATCCGGAACAACAGACCATGCGTGTGCGCGACCTCGACCAATGGATTACCGGCCAGCAGGAGTACGCGCAGCAGCGCCTTGTCGCAACCCTGTTTGGAATTTTCTCGATTTTGGCGCTGGTGCTTGCCGCCGTTGGCCTCTACAGCGTCGTTTCCTATGGAGTAGCGACGCGCACCAACGAGTTCGGCATCCGCATGGCTCTCGGAGCAAGGGCTGCTGACGTATTTCGCATCGTGCTGTCTTCTACGGCCGTAAACGTCGGCGGCGGGCTGGCCGCCGGGCTCGCCCTTAGCATCGCCTTGGACAAGCTCGCCACAAAGTGGGTGGCACAAAGCTCGCGCGACCCACTAATCCTCTCCGGCGTAACCCTATTGCTTATTCTCGCGGCCACCCTCGCGTGTCTCGTACCAGCACGGCGGGCCGCTGCCACCGATCCGATGCAGGCGCTGCGGTACGACTAAGCCGCGGAGGTCCGACGAGAAGATGGGAGCAATTTTCCTCGCCGGATCATAGGTAGATTGGGCGGGATGCCCAGATGGCGCGTGCCCCAGTGACAGAGCTCGCTCATTAGCGGAATCAGTTCGTTACCGGCCTTAGTCAACGCATAGGTTACTTGCGGGGGCACAACCGGCTTGCTTGTGCGGCGCACAATGCCGTCGGAGGCGAGCTCTCGCAATTGCGAAGCAAGAACTTTTTCGCTGATTCCAGGCACAAGGTCACGCAACTCGGCAAAGCGCCTCGGACCAAATCCCAAATGCCACACCACCAAAACTTTCCAGTTTCCGCTTAGAGCGTTGATTGTGCCCTGTACCGGACACCCACAATTGTCTTTCATACTGGACTCCGGGGTTACAAAATTGTGCCTACTTCCTGCGGACCCTCAATACTTATAGGATTGATAGACAACGTTGGCGGGCGGCTCGATAAGCACCGCTTTGCGCCAGCGCGGCAAATTCGATTTGGAGAGCGCATCATGATTCTTGTAACTGGGGCAAGCGGAACAGTCGGTAAAGCGGTCCTGAACGAAGTGGCGCGAAGCGGAGCGCAACACAAAG
>DATBYP010000351.1:0-5797 GCA_036513675.1 Candidatus Acidiferrum sp. | reverse complement strand
GCACGATCCTGATCATAGAACGCGTACCGCCCGTCACATGTTGTTACCGCCGGCGGGCCGGCTTGAAGCCATTGTTACTGGCCCTGCGGCCGGAACTGGGCGGCGGCTGATCACCCATTGTGTGGATACCGGGCCTGCGGGCGATCCAAATCCGGCGATGGTCTTGGCTGATATCGTTTCACGGTCGGCGGCAGGCTCGCCAGAGAAGATTTACGAGAGCTCGCTCAAACCTGCTTTCAAAGCCGTGGACGTCGCGGCGGAGGAGAAAACGCCTCCTCGGTTTACCGTTACTTTCACGGAAGACAAGCACGGCTTTTACATTAATGGAGAGAAATTCGCGCCGGATGCGGCTCCGATGGTTCGCGCAAAGGTCGGATCCTATCAGCATTGGAGAGTCGTTAACGCCACAGAAGAACTTCATCCGATACACATCCACCAGGTACATTTCCTGGCCTACGCCGAAAACGGTAAGCCGATTGCCGAACCGTTGTGGCTGGACACTGTGAATGTTCCATACGGGGGCACCGTCGATGTGATCATGGATTTCACGGATCCCGTCATCAAAGGAATGTCCGTTTTTCACTGCCACCTCCTCAATCATGAAGACAAAGGGATGATGGCGAAGATTCTATTTGAATGACTGATCTGGCCTGTCCGCATCCCGCTGTTCGATGGCCGACCTCTGCCGAGTTTTACGACCTATCCGAGCCTTCGTTACCGCTCCACCGAAGGAACGGGCCTCCGTACCCGATTTTGGGGCGAGTGTGCGCGGTCGCGTATGCAGACTATCTCGATGAGCCGTTGTCATCGTGAACGCTAGTGTCGTTGTGCTGACAGCGGTTCCACCCCGTTGACACTTCGCTCGTCAGTCTCCCTGCATCTAGCTTTGTTCATCCTTTCTTAAGCGTCCCTGTTTCAACTACTTCCAGATGCCTTCGACCACGTTCCACGGTGGCATCCGGGCTGCATCATCGACGGTCTGCCGCACGAAAACGTGGGAGAGGGAAATCAAATGCGAAAGTTCTTGCCTTGTCTGACCAGCATTCTGTTCGTCGTTGCGCCACTCTTCCCTGAAATGGCAAGTGCATCGGACCAAACCAAAGATGACGACCGCTTGAGAAATTGCGGCTCGGTGCTTAAAGAAATTCTCGACGTTCCTGACAACGTTCCTCAGGACTTGCTCGACAAGGCAGACTGCGTCGTCGTATTTCCCTCCGTCCTAAAGGCCGCATTCATCGTTGGCGGCAGCTACGGGCGGGGCGCGATGTCGTGCCGCAAAGGGGAAGCCTTCAGGGGGCCTTGGGGCGCCCCCACCATGATGGCGCTCGAAGGTGGAAGCTTTGGACTTCAGATCGGCGGAGAAGCTACTGACTTCGTGTTGCTTGTTATGAATGAAAGTGGCGCCAGGGGCATCCTCGCCAGCAAGGTCAAGCTCGGGGGAGATGCTTCCGTAGCTGCGGGCCCGGTCGGCCGTGATGCGTCGGCCGACACGGACGCGAGTCTGCGAGCCGAAATCTTGAGCTACTCAAGAGCGCGTGGCCTGTTTGCCGGCGTCTCCCTGGAAGGCTCGACAATCCGCCCCGACAATGGCGACAACCGCCGTGTGTACGGCAAAAAAATTCCCGCCCGGGATATTGTCCTGTCCGGAACCGTCGCAGTCCCACCAGCAGCAGAGAAATTCGTCTCGACGCTGGATGCCAAGACGCCGAAGCACCGGGAGTAGTCTCGATTTGGTTGGACGTAGTCCGCTCAAAAACCGGACCGGAAATTAGGAGCAGTTGAATTATGTGGATCGTCAGGCTCGCACTAAAGCAGCCGCACACCATCGTTGTGCTCATCATTCTGATTTTCCTACTTGGCGGGTTGGCCATCGTGCGCACGCCCACGGACATTTTCCCGAACATCGATATTCCGGTCGTCAGCATCATTTGGAACTTCAACGGGCTCCCGCCTCAGGAGATGGCCGATAGGATCGTCTCCGTCACGGAGCGTAACCTGACGACTATCGTCGATAACATCTCACACCTGGAGTCGCAGTCGCTTTATGGGATTGCTGTAGTGAAAGTGTTTTTCCAACCTGGGGCGAGTATCGACAGGGCCATTGCCCAGATCACGGCCAGTTCCCAAACACAACTGCGACAATTGCCGCAGGGCACCACGCCGCCTTTGATCATTACCTATAGCGCGTCCACGGTACCAATCCTGCAGCTAGGACTGTCCGGCAAAGGCATGTCGGAGCAGGCACTGAACGACTATGGTCTGAATTTCATTCGCACGCGGCTGGTGACGGTGCCGGGAGCAGCGGTCCCTTATCCGTACGGAGGAAAACAGCGCGAGGTACAAGTAGACCTGAACACTGCGGCGTTGCAGTCGAAAGGTCTTTCCCCCTTGGACGTCGTCAATGCCATCACTGCTCAGAATTTGATCCTGCCAACGGGCACGTCCAAAATCGGCCTGAAGGAATACGACGTTGACATCCCCAATGCGGCCCCCGAGACGATCGCGCAACTCAACCGCATTCCTATCAAGACGATTGGCAGCACGACCATCTACATCAGCGATGTCGCTTGGGTGCGCGACGGTTTTCCACCGCAAACGAATATCGTGCGTGTGAACGGCCAGCGCGCTTCTCTCTTGACCGTGCAAAAGAGCGGTACTGAGTCGACGCTGAACATCATTGCCGGAATCAAGGCTCTGTTGCCGCAGATCAAGACCACCGTACCGCCGCAGCTGGATATTAAACCGCTGGCGGACCAATCCGTCTTCGTGAAAGGGTCCGTACAGGGGGTGGTAAGAGAAGCGCTTATAGCAGCGTGCCTTACCGCGGTAATGATTCTCGTGTTCCTTGGGAGCTGGCGAAGCACGATCATCATCGCTGTTTCGATACCCCTTGCCATCCTTTGCTCGATCATCCTTTTTAGCGCGCTGGGTGAAACCATCAACATTATGACTTTAGGCGGGCTGGCCTTGGCAGTCGGAATTCTTGTCGATGACGCTACGGTAGAAATCGAGAACATCAATCGAAATATCGCGATGGGAAAGGAAATCGAACAAGCCATCCTCGACGGGGCTCAAGAGATCGCCAAGCCGGCATTTGTGGCCACGCTATCGATCTGTATTGTGTTCCTTCCCATGTTTCTCCTGTCGGGTGTAGCCAAGTTCTTGTTCGTGCCCCTCGGCGAGGCTGTGGTGTTTGCAATGCTGGCCTCCTATATGCTGTCCCGCACGGTGGTTCCGACCATGGCGAAGTGGCTGTTGCGCGGACATGAACACGACGCGGGGAATGCAAAGCCATCAAGAAATCCGCTGGTGCGTTTGCAGGTTCGCTTCGAGAAAGCGTTCGAGCGTCTCCGAGACCGTTACCATGGGGTGCTCGAACGATGCCTGCAGCACCGTCGTGCGTTTTTGATCGCATTCTTTGCCGCATGTCTCGGTTCGTTGGGGTTGATCGTTCCCTGGTTGGGGCAAGACTTCTTCCCAAGCGTCGATAGCGGCTCCTTCAATCTCCACGTGCGCGCCCCAACCGGCACACGTATAGAAGAAACCGCTCGGCTGTGTGACCTCATCGAGCGATCGATTCGGCGGCAGCTCCCACCGGGAGAGATCTCCAACATCATTGACAACATTGGGCTCCCGTATAGCGGCATCAATACGTCTTACAACAACACGGGAACCGTAGGCACCCAAGACGCAGATATCTTGGCCACTTTCGCGGTGAATAACCACCAAACCGCTAAGTACGTTCACGACCTGCGAATTAGCCTAGCGAAAGAATTCCCCGGCGTGACCTTCTCCTTCTTGCCCTCGGACATGGTCACGCAAATTCTGAATTTTGGCTTGCCAGCTCCGATCGACATTCAAGTGGTGGGCAACGATCTACAGGGGAATCAAGTCTTCGCGAATGCCTTGCTTGAACAAGTTAAATACGTATCGGGGATCGCTGACGCGCGCATCCAACAGCCGTTCGATGAACCCTACCTGCACCTGTGGGTGGATCGCACGAAGGCGCAGCAGGTCGGCTTCAATGCGTCATCGATTGCGCAGAACGTATTAATCTCGCTTGGCGGCAGCTTTCAGACCTCTCCAACCTTCTGGGTCGACCCGAAGAATAAAGTCAGCTATCAGATCGCGACGCAAACCCCGCAGTACCGCGTCGACACTCTCCAGGACCTGGCAAATATGCCGATCACAGGACCCAGTCCGGACGCTCCACCCTCGCTACTCGCGAGCTTCGCTTCGATGCAGCGCGGAACGGGCATGGCTGTTGTCTCGCACTATAACATTCAGCCAGTCATCGACATCTTCGGTGCGGTGCAGGGCCGCGACCTGGGCGGCGTATCCAAGGACGTTACACGCATTATCGATCAAAATCGGAGCAAGCTGCCCCGCGGCTCGCAAGTCGTCATGCGCGGGCAAGTGCAGACCATGCGTACCTCGTATGTCGGCCTGCTATCGGGACTGGCTTTCGCCATCATTCTCGTCTACCTGCTGATCGTGGTGAACTTTCAGTCTTGGCTGGACCCTTTCATCATCATTTGTGCGCTGCCGGGAGCGTTGGCGGGAATCGCGTGGTTCTTGTTCGCGACGCACACCACGTTAAGCGTGCCGGCACTCACGGGCACAATCATGTGCATGGGCGTCGCCACTTCCAACAGCATTCTGGTGGTGAGATTCGCCACCGAACAGATGGAAGCGGGCAAAGACCCGCTTGCCGCCGCGCTGCAGGCGGGATTCACGCGCTTCCGCCCGGTGCTGATGACAGCTCTGGCCATGATCATAGGCATGATGCCCATGGCACTGGGGATGGGAGACGGTGGGGAGGAGAATGCTCCCCTCGGCCGTGCCGTGATTGGCGGATTGTTGTTCGCCACGGTGGCCACGCTGTTCTTCGTTCCCACGGTGTACAGCATTCTGCATGGGCTGCGCTATCGGCCCGCGGAGACCAGTACTCAACCATAAGGCTTGGGGGAAAAAGAATTTCAAGGGTGATGCAAATGCAGTCGCAAAAAGATGGACAGATTTCCGCGCAAGAAAGGCAATCGCCTGGCAGTCCAGCAAAGCGTCGATCGCGACGAGGCTGGCTCATCGCGGGCGCAGTTTTTCTAGTTTTCGCCGCAGTTTTGATTTCCGGCATTGTTGAGCGCGTCCACACAAGCGCCGGCCTGCGCGGTGAAACTGCGGACTTGGCGGTGCCCACAGTTTCGGTTGTTGCGCCTCAGCGGGCAGCTCCGTCGGAGGAGATTGTGCTGCCGGGAAACGTCCAACCGTTTACGCAGTCACCTATTTTTTCTCGAACGAACGGTTACCTAAAGCATTGGTACTTTGATATAGGAGCGCATGTTAAAAAAGGTCAACTGCTTGCCGTTATTGATAGTCCTGAAGTCGACCAGCAGCTCCAGCAAGCGCGCAGCAATCTGTTAACCGCACAAGCAAATCTTGAGCTGGCTACGATCACCAAAGCCCGCTATCAAGGACTTAAGAAAACCAATGCTGTGTCCCAGCAGGACGTCGACAATGCCGTCGGTACTTATAACGCGAATAAAGCGATTGTCGAAGCAGACCAAGCGGCCGTCGAGCAGTACTCCGCGCTGGTATCTTTTGAAAAGGTTTACGCTCCGTTCGACGGCGTAATTACCGCGCGAAACACAGATATCGGCGATCTGATCAACTCAGGCAGCAATGCCAACGTGAAAACGGACCTCTTCCACATCGCGCAGCCCGGCGTGCTACGCGTGTATGTCAATGTACCTGAAGAGTATTCGCAGGCAACCACGCCGGGCCTGACAGCAGACCTGAC
>DATBYP010000350.1:0-2879 GCA_036513675.1 Candidatus Acidiferrum sp. | reverse complement strand
GGCGCGGGACCAAACGAAAACAATTTAGAGACGGACAGGCGCGGGCCGGAGTCGGGGTTTCCATGCCAGGCGAGCGGAGCTTCACGAACCAACTCGGCTTCGCGTTCCGTGGTGCGGCCGATGCTAAACGCGCCGCCGGCGAAGCCCGTATCCTCTTGAAGCTGGATATTTTCGTAATCGGCGTGACTGCGGGAAGGATCGAACAGAAATAGGCGAAAGGTGTGGCGCGGCCAGCGATCATAGCGGAGATAGCGTTCGAGACCGGGCTCTTTCACGCGTGTTTGTTCGTGAATGGATGTGACGGTGCCAGAGGGATTCTTGGCGATTTCTCGCAGGCGCGCGTGGTAGGCCTCGGGTCGGCGCGCGATGGAGTTGATCAATGTCGAACCGGCCGGACGGAAATCCAGAGCGGCTAGCGTACCGCCATCGGAGGGCTTGACTAGCGCCTGATATTCCGTGGATGTGAAAAGAAGTTCGTTTGTGCCGTCGCCATCATAGTCGAGGGTTTCTACGCGGGGCGCCAAGCCACCGGGCGTTTGCTGGTCGGCAATGAGCTCGGCGCGAATGAGACTGCGCCAGAGTTCGGTGCGCAGGTGAGGAGCATAGAGACCGCCGAAAACTCCGTGCCAGTAGGCGTCATTGCATTGCGCGCGTAGGAGAAGATCGCGAGCCTTCTTGAGCTCCTCACCGGCTTTCGAGACGCTGCGCCGCGCGGGCGAGGTGTCGATGCGATTGGCAACGTGCAGCATTTTTTTGTGGAGCAGGTTCGATTCCGGATATTTGCGGAAGAATCCGCGCCAGGAGCCGCCGCGCAGAAAAGCGAGCACTTCATTGCGCGAGCCAAATTCTTTCAGGACCTGGTTGTAGCGCTGGCGGACGCGTGTAGGTAGGGCCCACTCCATCATTTCCGTATACGAGGCCGTGGGCAGATCGGCGCGGCCAGCAGGAGTATGCGTCGCAAAGTATTCGCTCGGCGTGGAAGTATGCAGCCAGGAAGAGTTTTCCTCGAGAGCCACAAAGAATTTCTCGAGCCACGCGTCCTTGTAGCAATGGTCGAAGGTGCCGGGCCAGACGCCGAACTTTTCCATATCATCGCCCATCGCAGCCATTTGGTCCGGGTGCGCGCCGGCGGTTTCCTTGAGATACGTGATGACCTGCTCGATGGTGCCGAACGGAATCAGGTATCGCAGGATTTTCTGCCCGGGAATGAGGCGAATGGTTTGACCGTGATCTTCCGCAATGTAGTCGGCAAAGAGTTCCTCAGGCTCAAAGCCAGCCGACAGGAAGTGAATGTCATCAAGAACGGTGTAGCTGACGTTAGCCTCGGCGAGGACAGAAGCGAGTTGCGGCTCCCACACCCGCTCGGCGAGCCAAGCGCCCGTAGGACGCTCGCCGAAATGGTGCTCGAGATAGTCAGCGAGACGGATGAGTTGTACCCGCTGGTCCGCCGCTGGGATGGAAATGAGGATGGGCTCGTAGAAACCGCCGCCGACCATTTCAACCTGCCCATTTTTCACCAGGGTTTTCAGGCGACGGAAATATTCAGGGCGGTTCTCTTCGATCCACGTGAGCAGCGGTCCGGAATAGTGGAGACCGACGTGAACAGTGGGGTGCTTCTCAAGAGTCTCAACAAATGGCAAATAGCAGCGTGCATAGGATTGCTCAAAAACATGGCCGAAGTTGCCGCAGGGCTGATGGGCGTGAATGAGAAGAACCAGATGGAACTTAGGCGGCACGGGGACGGGGCGTTCTCCAGGGAAACAGAATAACTCTGCTGCTTGAAGTTGCAATGCCCCGACAGAGGGCAAGTGCGCGAATTACGCACCCCGGTTGGATGCGTGTTGCGCGTTTAGCGACGCAAAGGGCAGCGGCGATGCAGTGTTAGGCTAAGGAGTCCAGCTACTTCTTAGCGTACCAGTCGGCGTTGACGGGCGTGTAGCTCTGCCACTTTTCCGGCAGGTCCTCGAGGGCGAAGATGGCGGTCACCGGACAAACCGGGACGCAGGCGCCACAATCGATACATTCCGTCGGATTGATGTAGAGCTGCTTTTCGTTTTCAAACTGCGGCTCGTCCTTGCGGGGGTGGATGCAGTCCACAGGGCAGACATCCACGCAGGCAGAGTCCTTTGTGCCGATGCAAGGTTCGGCAATCACATAAGCCATTCAACATCTCCTTCTGTTCGACGGCGGCCCGGTGGCACGATCTTACGAAGTGCGCGACGAGCAAAAAATTGTTATACCACGGCCCCAACGGGGGCAACAAGCAGCATACGGCAATTGTACGCGGGGGGAATCGGTTTCTCAACTTGGAGCGTCTACAGATAGAATGGTGGAGGAAGGAAGATAGATGCGAACGCGGATTGCTGTTGCTGCACTGCTGCTTGGCGCTTTTTCGACGGCCGGAGCACCCCAAGCGAAGGCTCCGGCGGACCCTAAAGTGATTGACTTGCAGGGCTATCAGAAAATCGTCGAGCAGCACCGCGGAAATCCGCTGTTGATCAATTTCTGGGCCACATGGTGCGAGCCATGCCGCGACGAATACCCGATGCTGAATGATCTCTCGAAAGAGTATGCCCCGAAGGGGCTGCGCGTGGTGGGCGTGAATTCCGATCAGGATGGCGATTTGATTCTGATGCGGCGTTTCATTGCCCGCTACAAACCCGTGTTCCCGAATTACCGGAAGAAGCCTGGGAAGCCGGAAGAGGAAGGGGAATTTAATCAAGCGGTGCTCCCGGCTTGGCGCGGCGAGCTCCCGGCGACATTTCTTTATGACAAGGACGGCCGACTAACCGGCCACTTTTTCGGCGCACGGAACCGCGAGACTTACGAAGCCGCTATTCGCCAGCTGCTCTCCGGCGCAAGCGCGAGCGCTTCGCGCT
>DATBYP010000349.1:0-2789 GCA_036513675.1 Candidatus Acidiferrum sp. | reverse complement strand
GTACGGCGCGTCGGAGGTGAAGCCGAACACAAAGTCCGGATGATCCTGCAGATTCCCTCCGACGCCGGGCAGATGATGCACGCTCGCGATGCCGTGCTTTGCCAGCGCGGCCTGATCGCCGACACCGGAAAGCATCAAGAGTTGCGGCGACTGGAACGCGCCGGAGGCAAGGATCACTTCGCGGCGGGCGCGAATCTGTTTTGTCTCCTTGCCTTGAGAATATTCGACGCCGACCGCGCGCTTGCCCTCGAACAGGATTTTTGTCGCATACGCCCTGGTCTCCACGCGCAAGTTGGCGCGCGATCCCATGTGGGGGTGAATATAGCCGCGCGCCGCGCTCCAGCGCTCGCCTTTGCTCTGCGTGAGCTGGTAGGTGCCGAGGCCTTCCTGGTCCTCGGCGTTGAAATCCTCGCGGATGCGGAACTGCGCCTCGCGCGCGGCCTGCAGGAAAATTTCCCGCACCGGATTGTCGGAGCGCGATCCCGAGACACGGAGCGGGCCGCCCTTGCCGTGATATTCGCCGTCGAGTTCGGAATTGTCTTCCGAGCGTTTGAAGTAGGGCAGCACGTCGGCATAGGACCAGCCGGTGTTGCCGAGCGCGGCCCACTCGTCGTAATCGCGTCGGTGGCCGCGGATATAGACCATGGCGTTGATGGCGGACGAGCCGCCGAGGCCCTTGCCGCGCGGCTGATAGCCGATGCGCCCCTGGAGGCCCTTCTGCGGCACCGTGTCGAACGCCCAGTTGTTGACCTTGCCCGAGACCATCAGCACCAGTGCGCCCGGCGTGGTCACCACCCAATTGTCGTCCTTGCCGCCGGCCTCGAGCAGCGCCACGGACGTCTTCGGATACTCCGAAAGACGGCCTGCCACCGGGCAACCGCCGGAACCGCCACCCACCACCACGAAATCGAATATGTCCGTCACGCGTCTCCCCCTATTTCCGGGTTCGGCGCCATGGCGCCTCCCGGCCGTTCGTTGCGCCAAGGCTGGGCCTTTGTGGAACTTCTGGCAAGAGCGCTCGTTTTGAGGGGTTTTTGGCATGATCCGGCTGTCACAAAACCGGAAAAAACGGAGCTTCAGCCCTTTCCAAAGCAGACTTGCGTTGGTACATACCGCCCGCACCCTTTAAGGCTGTGGCCTGGGGTTGCCTTCTCTGGAAGCCTTTTGGACGGGGTCGATCGGCGCGCTTTGGCCGCCAGCTTCGAGCCGTTCGTCATCGGTTTTCTCTCAAGGCGCGCAATGGTTTATCGCGGGGTGGAGCAGCCCGGTAGCTCGTCAGGCTCATAACCTGAAGGTCATAGGTTCAAATCCTATCCCCGCAACCAAATTAGTCCTTCTAGGTCAAAAACTTAGAAGGACTTTTTTATCTGCCGCGGAGTGAATCGCGGCCGTGTCAACACTGTGTCAACAAAATCGCTTGCCGTCTGACCTCGTGAATTGATGGTCGCTGCTCCAGCAACGCTGGGGGAAGGAGGCCGGCCGACTGACCTAGCCCATCGGGCACCCCGTTCTACTTTCGGGACTGCACTAGGGCGGCATGGTTTCAGCGCCGCGGTCCGCTACGCTAATCCCCAGCAAACTGAGACCTTTTAGGCGATGGACCGTACCGCAGATTATGCCCGAAGCGGCAATTTGCGGGTGGAGACGGCTTTTTTCTCCAAAGCTTCGTACTTCGTCATTTTAGTACAGTTCTGAAAAGTGAAGCGCGAGAGCCATTACTCGCATCGGAGTTTCCTCGCGTTTTCGAATCCTTCTCGGATGAGCGAGAGTAACGGACCGCTCTACTAACACCGTGAACTATCATTGTGCGCGGTCAAGGAATGTCCGTTAAGAGCAGCAGACAAGCGGAAATCGTAATTCAAGTGCGGCAAGTCCGTTGATGACTGGAACAGACATTTGGGCGCATCTGCCGAGGAGCGCTGTGAGAACAGCGCCCGCGAAGGGCGGCACTAATACCGCTTAATGTGTCAACGCCTGAGAATTTGGCCCTTCTTCTGCACGGGCTCGAACGGGTAAAATGTCAGAGCCGGCACTGGCTCGGCGCAGCGAGAAGGTGGCAAATGGATCGCCGGCGCGCGTAAGGGAACGAGAAAGGGAGTGGCTGCCATGACAAACGACAGCAAAATGGCTGCGTCTTTGGATCCGGCCGTTCTGGCAGAACGATTTCAGACGCTGGCCATCAAAAGCCAGGCTGCCGTACAGGGGTTCCTCTTAGACCGGCCAGACATCGCCAATATCGGCATGGGCGATCCGGCCAAAATCGGCCAAGCCTTCTTTGAGCTGACAACCAAGCTCATGGCCGATCCGCGGCCGGTCGCGCGCGCGCAGATCGAGCTTTGGGAACAGAGCGTCAGCCTGTGGGCGCGGACGTTGCGACATCTGCTTGGCGGCGAGCCACCGCCGGTTAGCGCACCGGACAAACGCTTCAAATACCCCGAATGGGCTGAAAACCCCATATTTAGCTATATCCGCGACAGTTATCTTCTTTCCGCTCGCGCAATCCTCTCCGCCGTCCGCGGCGTAAAGGGGCTTGATGAGGAGACATCCAGGAAGGTGGAATTCTATACGAAGCAATTCGTCGATGCATTGGCGCCGTCGAATTTCATGGCGACCAACCCGGAAGTGTTATCAAAGACGATCGAGACCGGTGGCGAGAACTTGCTTAGCGGCCTGACGAACTTGCTCAACGATCTGCAGCGCGGAAAGGGCCGCCTCAGCGTTACTATGACCGATATGGATGCGTTCCGGCTCGGCGAAAATATTGCGACGACGCCGGGCAAGGTCGTTTT
>DATBYP010000348.1:0-4452 GCA_036513675.1 Candidatus Acidiferrum sp. | reverse complement strand
AAGGCGGATCCCAACTTCCCCAAAAGCTAGACCGCTCATTGATGTCTTGATTGCAAGGCGCCGCTTCAAAAGCGGCGCCTTTTCTCAAAGGGCTTGCAGACGGAATTTCAAGGATGGAAACTTTCCTTTTCGACGCTTGCCGTCGCAGCGCAAGCGCGGTATCTTCCCCGCATTCGTGGTTCCCACCGAAACGGAGGATGCTCATGAAAAGAACCTACGTGACTTCGATTTGCGCGCTGGTGGCAGCTTTTGGCGTTGCGGGAGCAGCGCGACTCTACAGTCAGGACAAGAAAGACGGAGCCGACGCGCACAAAATCGTGCACTTCGGCGATTTGAAGTGGACCCCGCTCATCAAAGGATGCGACATGGCGGTGGTTGATGGTGATCCCAATGCAGAAGGGGGCTCATTCGTCGTGCGACTCCGCTTCACGGACGGCTCCAAGATTCCGGCGCATTGGCATCCTACAGAGGAAAATGTCACGGTGCTGAAAGGGGCGCTGCTGGTGGGCATGGGCGAAACCTTTGATGAAACCAAAATGCAAACGATGAACGTCGGGAATTTTGTCAGCATTCCGAAAGAGATGCGGCACTATGCCATGAGCAAGGGCGACACAATTGTGCAGGTTCACGGCGCAGGCCCGTTCAAAGTGAACTGGGTGAATCCGGCTGATGTACAGCCGGCGGACGCAGCACCCGCCGCCACAAAACCGAAATCGTAATCCACAGGTCACGCTCTGGCTCGCGAGCCGGCACAACATCGCTGTGCTAAACTGAATTTGCAGTCACGCGATGAGTGCGACTGCCGAAGCGTGGAACTTCGGGCTCTGTGCAACGAGGTCCCGCGAACCCCGCCAGGCCCGGAAGGGAGCAACGGTATCGGGAACGCCTCGGGTGCCGCAGTTCACCCGAAGTTCCTCGCGTTTTCAGTCGCAAAGTTTTGAATTTGCAATAACCATGAGCTACCAGGTCATCGCACGAAAGTGGCGCCCGCAAACGTTTGCAGATCTTGTCGGGCAGGGGCACGTCACGGAAACGCTGCAGAACGCGATTCGCAACAATCGCGTGGCACACGCCTACATTTTTTCCGGCGCGCGCGGTGTGGGAAAAACTACCGCCGCGCGGATTTTGGCCAAGGCCTTGAATTGCGTGAACGGGCCGACACCGGAGCCCTGTGGCATTTGCGACTCCTGCAAGGAGATCGCCGCAGGAACTTCACTGGACGTGATTGAAATCGACGCAGCCTCCAACCGCGGCATCGACCAAATCCGCGAATTGCGAGAAATGGTTCGTTACGCGCCGGCCGCCGCGCGCAGCAAGGTCGTGATCCTCGACGAAGCGCATATGCTAACGGGCGAAGCCTCCAACGCGCTGCTGAAGACGCTCGAAGAGCCCCCCGATCGCGTGATCTTCGTGATGGCCACCACCGAACCGGAGAATCTCGTCGATACGATACGCTCGCGCTCGCAGCACTTTCACTTTCGTGCGCTGACCTTTGCGGAGATCACAGGCCGTCTGCAAGAAATCGCGCAGAAAGAAAACCTGACGATCGAGGCCGGGGCACTGGCCGTGATCTCGCGCATGGCGGAAGGCAGCCTGCGCGACGCGCTCTCGCTGTTAGAGCAGGCGCGGGCATTTTGCGGCGACACCATTCCCGACAAAGACGTTCGCGAACTGCTCGGAGTCGTACCCGACGACGCGCTCGAGGAATTGATTGGCGCGATTGCCACCGGTTCGGCGGATCGTGCGCTCGGCTTGGTGCACACCTTTCAGAAAGAAGGGCGCAACCTGCAGCATTTCTGCCGAGAAGCCATTCGCCACATCAGAAATCTTCTGATCGCGCGGGTCTGCGGCGCCGATTCGGATTTGATTGCCGCGACGCCCGATCAACGTCCCGCCTTAGAGCGCGCTGCAGCACAATTCAACGAAGAAGACCTGACGCGGTTTTTTCAGATCCTGCTGCAAACCGACGATGACCTGCGCCGCAAGCCAGACCCGCGCGTGCATCTCGAGATGGGCTTGTTGCGCTTGATCAATGCGTCGCGGCTCGCGCCGCTGGAGGAATTGCTCGCCGAGGTACGCAGTGGTGCACCAGTGAGTGGCACAAGCGCAGCAAGTTCGCGCACAACCACCGCTGCTCCCGCTTCAGTCCCGGCAGCGCCACGGCGCGAGGTATCAGCTCCGTCTGCTCCGACCGCCGCCCCAAGAATTCCGGCGAGCGAGCCCGTTCCGACGGCGCACGCGCGCGGGGAAGAGCGCCAAGCTCCCGCGGCGCGAGAAGCCGCCGCATCACAAAAAGCACAAGAGAAGGCACAGCCGCAAATCGCCGCGCCAAGCACCGCGCAGATCAGCGGCATCACGGACGAGCAAGTCGCGGAAATCAAGCAAGCGATCCAAGCGCAGCAAAAATTTCTGGGCGAACTAGTCGAGCAGGGCACCCGCTGGGAGCTCGAAGGCGCCGAATTGCGAATTTATTTTTCTCCGGACAAGCGTGCGTTCGCCGAAATGCTGGAAGGACGCGAGCCGATCGAGAAACTCCGTGTCGCTTCGAGCAACGTCCTCGGTCGCGCCGTGCGAGTCTGTGCTAAACTCGAAGCAGTTGCAGCAGCGGCCGCCTCGGGTTCGCGCGCGGGTTCGGCCACGCAAGAGTTGCGCGCGCAGTTTGAACGTGATCCGATGGTGAAATCGATGCTGCAACGCTTCGGAGGAAAAATCGCCGAAGTGAAACATCGCCCCGAGGAAACCTGATGGAAGTCAACGCTATCCAGCAGATGCTTTCGCGGCTCCGGCAAGTGCAAGAAGACTTGCAGCGCCAAGTGAATTCCGTGACCGTCGAGGCGTCGGCCGGCGGCGGCATGGTCGCCGTGAAGATGAACGGCCAGAAGCAAGTGATCGACGTGCGCATCGAGCCCGAAGTTTTCGCCGGCAAAGACCAGGAAATGCTCCAGGACCTCGTGCGTGCGGCCGTCAACGAAGCGTCGCGCCGCGTTGACGAAGAGCTCGCCAACCAAATGAAGAATCTCTCCGGCGGCATCCCCGGCCTGGCAAACATGAAGATTCCCGGCTTGTTTTAGGCTCTCTTTTACTCTTCTTTCGCAAGCCTGATCCCTATTTTCGACCCTATATTTTTTACCTCAATGGTTTCCCTTATGTATTGAGGCGCGGGGAGGAGTTCGGCATGCTTCCCATAGTTCCCGCTCGGTTCTTGCCTTTTTGGAAACAGCGCGCCTCCGCAAATCCCGCGCGAGGGAAAATGGAAGAATCCCAGCTCGTCCATTCTGCGGGCAAACCGCATATTCGGAGGAGGTCCATTCATGAAGGGTACGTCTATGGTCATTCTGGCGGGCGCGCTCGCGATGTCCGGCTCCGCGCTGTACGCTCAGGGAGGCGCGCAAGCGAGTTCGTCCGCAGCAAGCAGCACGTCAGTGCAGGCGGAGAAATCCGGCGCGACGGTTTCCAGCAACACCTCTAACTCCACCTCGGCAAACGCCGGACAGAACTCGGCAACGCTTTCCGGAGGAACGGCCGTGAACGCCGCTCTTTCCCAACCTATCGATGCCAAGAAAAACAAGCCCGGCGATCAGGTCACCGCGAAAACAACGGAAGCAACAAAATCCGACGGCAAAGTGATCATCCCGCGGGGGACGAAGCTGATCGGGCATGTCACCGAATGCAAGCAGCGCAGCAAGGAAGAAAAAGAATCCGCGCTGGGCATCGTGTTTGATAAGGCCGTTCTAAAAAATGGAGAAGAAATTCCTCTGAATGTGACCATCCATGCGCTCGCGGCAGCACAGGCCGCCGCAGCAAGTTCCGTCGGCAGCGATGATTTGTCGGCGGGTGGCGGAGCCATGAGCTCAGCGCGCTCGAGCGGCGGCGGCGCACTGGGCGGTGTGCGTTCGACAGCAGGCGCGGTGACCAATACGTCGGCTAACGTTGGCGGAGTCGCTGGCAGCGCAGTCAACTCCACGGCGAACGCCACGGGTGCAGCACGCGGCGCGGTTGGCGGCTTGAACGGGGCCGGACAACTCACCTCTAACAGTCAGGGCGTGTTCGGACTCGAAGGACTCAACCTGAACTCCGCGGCTTCCAACAGCACGCAAGGTTCGCTGATCACTTCGACCAGCAAGAACGTGCATCTCGACAGCGGTACGCAGCTTTTGCTCGTATCGCAGGCGCAAGCGTCAACGCAAAGTCCGAAACAATAATCGCGCAGCCGATATCGAAACGAGGAAAGGACCCAGCAATGAAGAAAACCACCGCAGGCGTGCTTTTAGCGATCGCAGCGAGCTTTCAGACCGTTGCACCTTCTCCCGCTAAGGATAAGCCGGCGTATGAGCGAGGCGTCCTGCTGCAAATGGATTCCACCCATTGCGGCTATGCCGAAAAGGACGGCAAGACCCTGACCGGCCAAATCCTGGGAACCGATGGTCAGCACAAAAATACGCAAGAGGTCCT
>DATBYP010000347.1:0-3280 GCA_036513675.1 Candidatus Acidiferrum sp. | reverse complement strand
CGCACGCGTGCCGCGCACATTTTCGAAGAAGTTATCTCCGATTCACCGGTCTGCAGATTGCGCGAAAAATGCGGGAAGAAGGCGCCGGAAATCTGAATGCGAATGTGATGGCCGGTGCGAAATACATTGCTGGTCAGCATGCTATTGAGTGTGAGCTTGTAAATCTCGCCGGGTTTGAGCAATTCCGGCTGCGGCTTTTCATTGCGGTAGCTCGCGCGTAACACATCCAGTCCTGGGCTCATCAGGTTAAATGCCGTGCCGTCCGGCGCGACGTCGAGGAGCCGAACCCAAAGATCGATATCGGGCACGTCCGCGGAAATATAGATTTCGGCGCGAATCGGTCCGGTGACTTCCGTATCAACCAGCAGCGGATCGCTATCGTACACGAGGACATCCTTGCGGCCTGCGAACGCGCGATAGTCATGAGCGCCGTACGCAGTGTAGGAGTCGGTCAGCGGATGCGACGGGTCGGAAACAAATTCGTTGTAGCTCCCAGACCTGGGTGGTGGCGTCTCGTTCAGCCTCGCCAAGCGCGCGGAGTTGGATTCGCTGCGCAAATAATATGTTTTCGCGTTGGCGTGCGGAAGCGGCCAGCCATCTTCGTCACGCCAAACGTTCTTTCCCATAACAAAGAGACGCACGGGCTTTTCGCGCTCAATTCCGTTCTCGATGCCACGCACGTAGTGATCCATCCAGCGCAGAATCAGCTCGTCGTAATCGATTGCTGCGCCAGCGCCAAAATCGCGCTCACCGGCGCGTGCCTTTTCCTGGCCGCCGTGCGTCCACGGACCAATGATCGTGCGCGTGCGCGGATTCTTATCGTCTTCGCGGGCGGCGCGTAGTCCATTGAAATTCGTGGTCGCACCATCGGGGCCGTACGCTTCGTCGTACCAGCCGGAAATATTTAGCACCGCGGCGTGAACGCGCCCGTATTTATTGCGCAGCTCCGCCCAGTCCCACCACGGATCGGCGGGTGCGTGCGCGAGCCATTCGTAATAAAACGGCGCAATGTCTTTCAATTCCGGCAAATCACGTAAGGGCAGAAATCTTTGCAATTGCTCGTGTTGGCGCTTCCACGTTTCCGCTGCCTCTTCGTAGGTCCGCGGGCCGGCAAGGTTCTTGTGCTTGCGAATGTCCGGCGCGATGTTAACCGAAATCCATTCAAGCCAAGAGCCATCGAACACGCCGCCGGAGTAGAAGAAATTGCGCGGCGTGGAAAACGTCATCGCCGGCACCATCGCCTTGAGGTGTGGCGGATTCTCCACCGCAGCAAGCCATTGCACCGCGCCTGGATAGGAAAGCCCGAAGGTCCCGACATTTCCGTCGCACCACGGCTGCTGCGCAACCCATTCGATCGTGTCGTAGCCGTCGCGCCCTTCATTTTGATAGGCAACGAATTCTCCATCGGAAGCGTATCGTCCGCGAACGTCCTGCACGACCACGGCATAGCCACGCGCCACGGCCTTCTCGAATGTCTTGTATTCCTTCAGCGCGAGATGCTTGCCGTACGGCGTGCGATAGATGAGCGCGGGAAACTTGCCTTCCGCGCTCGGAAGCAGAATGTCGGCGCGCAGCACAACGCCATCGCGCATCGGCGCAGCCACGTTGGATTGATGTAGCGCTTCCTTGGTGTCGGCTGTGAGCGACTTGGGAGAATAGAATATCGGCGTGCTGACCAGAACAACGAGCGCCCCCAAGATTGCTGAGCGATTAAGCGTGGACGAAACCACTGGATCGAAGCGAAATTTCATAAGCGCATCATTGTACTCGAACAGGGTACTACTCGAAGGCTAGTCGCGCAGCGCACCAAACGGAGTTGACGCGCCTGCCTGTGTCGTCAACAATGCTTGGTCTATGTCACAGAAACTTGCAGGCAAGAAATTGGCCGTTCTTGGGACCGGGAAGCTCGGCGGGATTTTGCTGCGCGCTTATCTTAAGCAGGGATTGTTTGATGCAGGACACGTTACAGCTACGGTGAAGCATGCGGAGAAAGCCGCGTCGCTGGCCAAGGAACTCGGCGTCGGGGTGACCACGGAGAACCGTAAGGCCGTGCACGGCGCGGACATCATACTGCTGGGCGTGAAGCCGCAAGTCGTCGGCGAAGTGTTGAAAGAGATTGTTCCGGAGCTGAGCGAAAAAACATTGGTGATTTCCGTTGCGGCGTCCGTGCCGACCACTTATATCGAGCAGCACACCGGCGGCAAGGTGCCAGTGATTCGCGCCATGCCGAATACGCCGTGCGCGGTTGGTTGCGGCATGACTGGAATCTGCCGCGGATCGCACGCCGCAGCGCAGCATTTGGAGATGGCGCGCACGATGTTCGACGCCGTGGGGCGCACCGTGGTGGTCGACGAGAAGAACATGGACGCGGTGACGGGCCTTTCCGCCAGCGGACCGGCGTTTGCCTACATCATTCTCGAGTCGCTGGCGGAAGCAGGTGTGAAGGTCGGTTTGGCGCGCGACGTTTCCACGCTGCTCGCGGCGCAAACGATGAAGGGCGCAGCCAGCGTTGTGCTCGAAACCGGCGATCATCCCGCGCTGCTAAAAGACGCCGTGACCACGCCCGCAGGCTGCACAATCGACGGCATCCTCGAACTCGAGGAAGGGAAGCTCCGCGTCACGCTGATCAAAGCGGTAGTGAAAGCCACACAACGCGCCGGCGAACTCCTCTTCGAGAAATAGCCTATTCTGCGCGGTCCTAAGTTAACGGTAAGTCGGCGTTCTTGCATCTGTTGGATCTTTTCGGCTGACAAACCGCACGCGAGTTGGGGCAAAATATATAAATGGCCTTGGACGACACGCCGAAGAGCAGCGAGTCGAAATCGCCGGAGATTGCGAAGGCGAAGAAGTATTCTTCTCAGGCGGCTCTGGCCATGGAGTTGCCGTTTACGATTGTGGGCGGCGTGCTGCTTGGCGGCGCGCTGGGGTATTTTCTGGATCATTGGCTGCACACGAAATGGATTTTCACGCTGATCCTGGGTGCGCTGGGATTTGCCGGCGGACTGAGAGAAGTTCTGCGGCGGTTGGCGCAGAGCGACAATTGATCCTCGGCGCGCCATAAGTCAAAAGCGTTTGCCACAGTCGGCGGCCGCTACGGGTGCCTGCTCATTCCGATAACTCCCGATCTTACCAACCATGCCGAGGTCGAAGCGGGGCTTCAGACCGAGCGGCAGATTGCTTGGCTTACGCTGCTGTTCGGAAGTGCGGCTTGCGCGGCCGCTGCTGTTGCCGGGAGTCGATTGTGGGCGGCAGGATTGCTCATCGGGGCGGTGCTGGCTTG
>DATBYP010000346.1:0-7747 GCA_036513675.1 Candidatus Acidiferrum sp. | reverse complement strand
GCGGAAGACTGGTCCAAAATCGCGGCACTGGACTGGTTCACGATGGCCGGCTGGGGGCAAGTCGAACCAGAGCATGCGGGTGGCGGAAAAACAGGAAAATCCGTTGGAGTTAAATCGTTGATCTCGGAAGCGCCTAGCTGGTTGCGGGTGAAGTCGTAGCCCTGGAGAAGGATACCCGCGAACGCCGGATGGTTGGGGTCGACACCAGTATCGATATCGGCGACGATCCCGGCGCCGGTCACGCTGAACGTATTTTGCGCAGTTGCGACTTGAACCTTGGCCGCTGCCGGTTGGTTGACGTAGCCGTGCCACACCGACGAGCCGTAATAGGTTACGAGGGTCGTGTCCGAAAGTCCGGTCGGCGCGGTGGTTACTTTGTTGAGCCCGCCAACTATGGAAAGGAGTTGGTCAAGCTCGGCGACGACGATGCCAGGCGTGGCCCGCAAAGTCGTCAAGAAGATCGTGGGATCCACGCTGGAGGGTGTTGTAAGGAGGAAGAGTTGATTCAGGCTCCCGTCCAGCCCGCCGACCACCGTACACCCCAAGGTTGGCAGCGCGCAAAGCTGAGTGAGCGACTGCAAACCGAGAGTCGAGCGGACAATGAAGCGGTTCTGAGTTGCCGCGGGCGTAAGCCATGGAAGGGCCAATACCAGACTGAGAAGGAATATTCGCCCCTTCATGACTCTTCCTCCCATCCTTGTTGTCCGGTAACGGGCTTATCACCACCGGAATGGCGAATCGAATCGGCAGCGCGGGGATTGCCGCGCCGACCCGCCACAGCTAATAAGGGGAAGAGGGCCATAGGAAAATAGGTACATTGATTTACCTAGGGACTGAATAGGGTAAAGCCCTGATACCGGGGTCAGGCAAATCCCGGGTGTAGTGGAATGCTTTCTAGGGATAGCGGCTTTGGTCCTCCTACGTGGGCTTCTGCTAAGAATTCGCATATTCGTTCGTGACATCAGCGCCGATGATCTGGCCGTTCCTGTTCCTTTGCTGGGCCGTCGTTTCAGCCTCTCTGAAACCCGGTACTTGCCTTCGCAACGACGCGGCCCGTATTTCGCAGAAAAACGACATAATCTCCGGGCCACGACTCGGTCAATTCTTCCAGACGCGCCTTGGCCGCTCGGAGGCCGCGCGTGGCTCCGATCGTTAAGAGACCGAACTTGGTGACCATTCGAGCGATGCAGAATTCATTTGTCGCGGAGTTCCACGGAGTAACACGGGTAGGTTCCATTGAGCGTTACCTCCTGATGGCTGGGCCAGATATGCGCTGCGCGCCATCTAGCGCAAAAGGGCGTGTGAGTACCATGAAAATATATACGTGCGTCGCTGTATGAGCGAGCCGCAGGCCCACGCTATTGATGTACTGTTTAGTTCACGTATCCCACTAAGTTAAAGGGCCTACGCTTTTGGACTACACCAACGGGCTAAAGGGCTTCCTGTATGTCTTTGTGTAGACGAAAACCGTAAAGTCTAGGTCTAATGCCGCGCCCTGAGCAGCCTGAAGGGTCCCCCTGCCGCGCCAATCACGGCGTGCGGGGAAGCAAGATTTTGATCATAGACGACGGGGACTCTGTTCGGGACATCCTTCGCGTTTTCTTGGAGAGGGAGGGCTTCGAGGTGTGTGGGGAAGCGGCTGATGGCGTGGAGGCAATCGAGCAGGCAAAAAAACTGAAGCCTGACTTGATCGTGTTGGATTTGGCGATGCCCCGGATGAATGGAGCGGAGGCTGCATCAATTCTCAGTAAAACGATGCCGACGGTTCCGATAATTCTGCTTACGATGTACCAAAACATGATGGGACCTTCACTGGCATCGGCTATTGGCGTAAAAGCAGTCCTTGACAAGACTGATGGGATGGACAAGTTGGTTGCCTGTGTCCACTCTTTGCTACCGCCTGCTCAAATGCCTGATGGCTCGGACGCACCTGCGTAAGGAACTTCCATTGCCGGAAGTGATGATTAATCTAAGACCTGTCGTTGGGTCATCATAATTCTCCCCACAAGCGCCGAACGCGAAGAGACTCCCGTCTTGATCATGATCAGTCGCAGAAAGGCCCTGATTGTATGGGGGCTGACATTCATCTGATTTGCAATCTCCTTGTTCCGCATGCCTTGCAACAAGTACTGCAGGGCTTCTTGCTCGCGCTGGGTGAGGTTAAAGTCTTGGTAGATTTGGGACAAAGGGACTAGTCCAAAGGCCCCTCGTTCCAGCAGGACCGCTATGCTGGGCTGAGAAGGTTCCTTGGTATTCGAATCTATTAGGAAGGCGCGGCAAAAGTAACGCCGCCTTCCCGACCGGAACTCTTTGACGAAAACCGATCCACCCGTAGAGGGCCGGGTTATCAAGGTCGACTGAATCCTTTCTCTGAGGAGGAGGTCGGAGCTTGCTAATTTCCTGGCGTTATCTGGATAGCCCAGAATCTGGACGGCCTCGGCATTGAACGAGACGGGGCTCAGTGAGGAGTCCATGAGAAGGAATCCAGCTGCAGATTTGGGAGGAGACATTCGCTTCTGCGTCGCCAATCGTTCCGCGTGGGCTAGCGTAGGGCCAGGCTTTCGGAGTCTGATTTTGCTGGCCATTCGACCGACACAGAACTCATTCGTGCAGGAGTTCGTTGCCGTGGTGCGTGCAGATTCCATCGCGTATTACCTCTCGTAGTTGTGATCCAGACGCACGGTTCCCGCCATTGTCCCTTCATAGGGGTGCGGTTTCGCGAAGAAAATATAGTTACGTCGCTCTAATGATGGAGGTGGTCCTTAGTGACCTATAGTACTTTCATGGCAAATACCTGAATTTAATTTCGGGTATTTTCCTGATTGCGTCGCTTGGTACCATCAGGCAAGTTCTACCCGAAAGTTCTCACCGCACTTCGAAGACAATTTGATGCTGTGGATATCTTTCAAAATTTCAGGACGAAGGGCGGCAACACGGTCTCCCCGAGGCACAAGACTGGAGTGAATAACGGATGGCGACTGGACGAGTTTTTAGTGACATGACTAATGCACCTGCTAGTATTGCGCGCCTGAAGAGCCAACAACCGTGTAGGAGGCTTACGTCGCGGATGGCTTCACCCTCAGACGTATGGGTTTGTTGGCATTCCAAAAAATACGGCGATCTCTCGCGGGTCGGTGATCTGAGTGTCGGCGGCCTTCTAATTGAGACACCTCAGGCAATCCCTGCTGGAGAGACAATCAAGCTAAATTTTCTTGTGCAAGAAGGGCAGATCAGGGCGCAGGCGGTCGTACAGCATGCAAAACTCGGCTGCGGACTGGGACTGAAATTCACAGCAATAAGCGCTGAAGATCGCCCACACCTGGCGGCCTTGCTGACGAGAATTAAGGTTTCATCTCAATTGCGACACGAACCTAAGCAAACGGATTCGTTACCAATCGTTGCCTGAAAGCAGGTGGCACAGTGCCTTTCGACCCCGTATCATCGAGTCAACGGTTACCTGCCCAAGATGCCCGGTCCGAAGCGCGGATTTCAGCCATGGAACCGGTGCAATTGGCCAGCTTAGACCAGCCGTCGATCACTGAACCTACTAGCACGCAAAACATCAGTTCCCATGGTGCTCGCGTGATGACGCAGCGAATTTGGGAACCGGGAAGCCGGCTGCTCATCAAGTCTCTCCGCACCGACTTCTGGGCTCGGGCGCGTGTAGTTTACTGGAGGTCTTTCTCGAGCACGAGATTTGCTATTGGTTTGGAGTTCGTTGCAAAGGCAGGATCCTGGCGGGCGCAAGATTAGTAGTGCACTAATCGCGCCCCGGGTTCTGTTTTGAGTTCTGCTCACTATCGTTTCAGTCCATCATTTCTTCGACCATTTTGTTCACGTGGGCAGCAATTGCCGGCGCGGCGGTTAGGCCTGGCGACTCCATGCCGACGAGGTGGATCGCCTGCGGCACGGCTGGGTCGCGGGTGATTACGAAATCGGCGTAGCCCTTGCCTCCTGGGGGGACAAGCTTCGGACGCAGACCCGAATAGCCTAGCTGCAAGTCGGATTCTTCCACTTCGGGCAAGAGTGGTTTTGCGCCTTTTACAAAATCCGGAATCGTCAGGCGGTCACGCTCATAATTATCTTTCGCATCGACATACTTGGCAGTGGGACCCAGGAGCACCGTTCCCCACAACGTTTTTGTGAAGTGCACACCGAGGCTGAGTGCGTCTGCGTGCGGCAGCGGGTAGACCAGATTGTTGATGAGCGTGCGGCGCGGGCCGCGGATTTCGCAGTATTCCCCGCGCACCGGATAAATCTTCCAGGATGTGTTACCCAGCAGCGCGGCGACTTCGTCGGCATAGAGCCCGGCGGCGTTGATGACGCAGCGCGCTTCGATGGTTTCGTCCTGCGAATCTTCGGCATCGCCGATGCGCAGACCGACGCGGATGGCGCCTGGGCTCGGCTCGAGTGAAATGACTTTTGCGCGCGGCACAATGTTCGCGCCTTGATCGGCGGCAAGCCTTGCGTACGTGCGGACCAGATCTTCCGCGGAGACAATGCCAGTCGAAGGAACCTCGAGCGCGGCGACGCCGGTGATGTGCGGCTCGCGCGCGCGGATTTCCGCGGGGCCAATGAGGCGCAATCCTTCGACTCCGTTTCCTTCACCAGTTTGTTTCAGCGCAGCCAGAGCCGGCTCCTCGTGCGCATCGGCCGCCACCACAATTTTGCCGGTGTGGCGGAAGGGAACATTCTGTTTACGGCAAAACTCGTACATCATCGGATTGCCGGCCACGCAGAGACGCGCCTTCAGGGAATTTTTCGGGTAGTAGATGCCGGAATGAATCACGCCGCTATTGCGTGTGCTGGTGGCCATGCCGAGCTTGGGATTCTGCTCGACAAGAAATACGTCATCCGAGCGCTGCGAAACGGCGTGAGCGATCGCGCAGCCTATTACGCCGCCGCCGATGATAAGAATGTTCGCCTGGTCCATGAGCGAAAAGAAGATTTAACCACAGAGTTCGCAGCGAGCACAGAGCCCGGAAGAGTTAGTCGCTGCTTCCGATCTCGTCAAAATAGGGGGCGCACTCGACTAGCTTGGATTCGGTGCCGTCATGCACGGCATACATGGCGTGCTTGCTCGGCTCATATCCATTGCGCCACAGAGAGGCGGCGCCGTGCTGGCCGTCTTTGTTGAGCGCATAGAAGTAAATGTGGAAAGTGGCCAGCTTTTTTTTGTCGTTGTTATAGTTGCGGGCAACGCGCGCCATGGCTTCCAGGCAGGCATCTTTCGGCGACATGCCTTTGCGCATCATTTCCACAATCGTGTGGCCGCCGGAAATTTTGATGTTCTCTTCCCCTTTGCCCGTGGAACCGGCGGCACCGACTTCATTGTCGACGCAGCAGCCGGCGCCGATAATCGGAGAATCGCCAACGCGTCCGGGAATCTTCCAAGCGAGCCCGGAGGTCGTAGTCGTCGCGGAGATGTCTCCCTTTTCGTTGACGGCCATACAGGGAATGGTGCCGGTTGGCGGATGCGCGATAACGCGCTGCGCGTAAGCAAGAAGCGCCTGGTCTTCCGGCGTGTCCTTAAAGATGCTGGACATTTTTTCCTTCCATTCCGGGCTATCGATTCCCGGGCGCCAGTTGAAGGAACTGGACGCCTTCCACGCGAGCCATACTTTGCGCGAATGTTCCGTGAGGAGATTCATTTCCTCGAAACCTTCTGCCACAGCAAAGCGGCGCGCGCCGTCGCCGACGATCATCACGTGATTGGTGCGCTCCATCACGGTCTTTGCCAGGCGCGCGACATTCTTAATGCGCCGCACGGAAGCCACGGAACCGGCGCGGTGCGTGGGCCCGTGCATCACGCTGGCGTCGAGCTCGACTTCGCCTTCTTCGTTAGGCAGGCCGCCGTAGCCGACGGAATCGTCGTTAGGATCGTCTTCCACCACGGTAACCGCCGCAACGACGGCGTCAAGCGTGTCCCCGCCCTTCTTCAGAATGTCCATTCCGCGGCCAAGCGCGTTGACTCCGTTAGCGCTAGAAATGATGAGCGGCCGCTTGCCCTGCGCGGCAGGCGCAGCAGTGCCGGCATGGCCCACGGCAGGACCGATAGCCCTATTACTCGCGGCCGCGGGCGTCGTGCTATCGAACAAATTGGCAACTCCAGCAGCGGCGCCGCCCGCCAGCGAAGTAAGAAAAAATTTACGACGTGACCACAAACTCATAGCTCCTCCATTTGGGTGCGCGCCAATATACAACAACCAGAGTTGGAAATTGGAGGTTCGAAGCGGAACGAAAGAGATTGGGGATTCGAACGGAAGAAAGTATTTTACGGAGCTGACTTAAGCTTCGCAGCAGTGCCGCTATGCGAACAGCACGCCTTTAGGCGAGCGTGACTTCTGTTTCGAATCGTGATGCGCCCACCACTGTTGCCAGGCTTGCGCATTATTGCCAAGCGGCTCACCCGTGATGAGTCGCAGCGCGCCGTAAACCCAGCCGCGCGTATCAGAGTCCAGCGCATCATCATCAAGAAAATTCAGGAGATCGGGCACCGCCGCAAAGCGCTGTTCGCGCGTGAGCATTCCGGATTCGGCGATACCGACTGCGGCACGCTGCCGCACGCGCGGCGAAGGGTCATGCGCGAAGCGATCCAGCAGCGGATCGATAGCACCATCCGTGCCAAGCATCGCGAGGCCTTCTACGGCCCAGAAGCGGGTTTGCTCCTCGCGATCACGCGCGAACGCCAGCAGGTACGTCAGCACCAGTTTTGGCTGCACGCCGCGATTGCCTAACGCGCCGAGCCGCCACAGCGCGAAGGGGCGCTCCGTGGGATCTTTGCGAATTAGTTTCACCAGGCGCGCCACAGTCCTGGGAGTTTTGCTCAGGTTGTTGGCGGCGAGGTCGACTTCTATGGCTGCGCCGCGCACGCCCAGATCCTCAGATTTCATCGCGGTGAGAACGAGGTCGAAGAGGCGATCTGTGTTTTGCAGGCGGCCTCGCCAGCTTTCCGCGTTTTGCCCAATCAGGTCGAGCGAACCTTTGTGCCGCCGGATCGCAAGTGCCAGCAGTTGCTCGGCTTGCTGCTGCGGCGCCATGCGGGTGAGCTCGGCGAATTCCGCGTTTACGGCATCGGCGGTGGGCTGCGAAATTGCCGCGGTGCCGGCCTTGGCAAGTTCACCGGCTCTGAGCGCTGCCCAAACGGCCTTGAGGTGGCCGAGTTCAAACCCGGCGAATCCGGAAATGACCGCCAAGACCAGGAAGGCGAGGCCGTACCAGCGCAGGATGCTGAGCGTGAGCGGGCGGGAGTCCCCTTTGTGCGGATTGTGCGGAGCAGCCACGAATTGTGCCTCGGGCCGCTGGGTGCCGCGGCGCGCAGGCACAAAGTAGAGGTCACCGTGGACGGCAACAATGGTACGGGGAGCCAGCCGTCCGGTACGCGAGGGTAAGTGGTGTAAGCCTTTATTCTACTGTTAGATAGAAGCATTCGGCGAGGTGCGAGAGAACCCCGGACTGTCCCCCCGTCCCGAAGGGCAGGGAGCCGCCAGTAAGGCTGGAGCATACCACTCTTAAGTTGTCTCCCTCCATCACGGTATCCGCCAGCTTGGTGAATGACTCGAACCCAGCGCCGGGGTCCATGCGACTCTCCGCAGAAGCAAGTCGTCCTGCCGAGGGCCGAATGAGAAGTCATGCGGCAGAGAACATCCAACTTAGTCGCGCGGGCTGCGCCACGATACGGAATCCGCGGTATTGATTGAGGTGCTGAGGGTGGGCTTAGACTGGAGTTGCTTTAAAGTAGCGTGCT
>DATBYP010000345.1:0-16431 GCA_036513675.1 Candidatus Acidiferrum sp. | reverse complement strand
CGTTCGAATAGCGGGCGGAGTTCAGGGCTTTTTACTTTGTATTGGCCGCGCATTTGGCGTACTAACAACTCCGAGTCGCTTTGCATTTGCAGGGCGCGGATGCCGTGCTGTTGGGCGTAGTCAAGTGCGGCAATCAGGCCGTAGTATTCGGCGACGTTGTTGGTGCTCCGGCCGATATATTTTTTCAGCTTGGCGACGACTTGCCCGCGCGGGTCGCGAATTACTACTCCGTAGGACGCAGGCCCGGGATTTCCGCGGGAGCCGCCGTCGATATTTGCGCGGTAGGCCGCAGTCGGAGTGGTTGCGGCATTGGGCTCGTGAGCCGCATCGGCGAAGAGCCCGGCTTCACGATTTCCGGATGGGCGATTTGCTGGTGGACGTTTGAAAATCACGACGAGCTGGATGCCGAGGAAGCGGCGCTGCCGGAGCCGGTTTCGGGATTGGGCACGGGAATAGGTTCGAGCGAGTACAGAATCAAACCGCAGCTTTCGCAGCGGAAGAGTTCATCGTTGGCGTCTTGAAGGAGTTGCTGCAAGATGTGCGGAAGGACGCGCATGCCGCAGCCGCGGCATTGACCGTCGCGAGCTTCGGCGAGCGCGACCCCATTGTGGCGCTTGCCGATGCGTTCGTACAGGACGCGCAAGTCTTCGGGAATGGGTGCGATGGCGCGCTCGCGGTCGGAGAGGGCGGCGTCCAACTCTTTTTTCTTTTCGGCGTATTGCGCCTGCATTTCCTTGCGTTCGGCGGCGATGGTCTGTTCGGCTGATTTAAGAGCGCTTTCCGTGTTTTTAACGCGACGCTCGGAATCTTCTCCGCCCATCATGATTTCCAGTTGGCGGTCTTCGGCTTTGGTTACTTCCGCTTCGGCGTTGGCGATTTCATGCTGAAGCGCTTTGTAGGCTTCGTTGGTTTTTACCGCACCGCTCTGTTCGCGGTACTTCTTGGCGCGATCTTTCCACTGCTGGACGTCGAGCTCGAATTTCTTGCGCTCGGTAAGGCTGTGGGTGTGGGACTCACGCGCGGCGGCGACGGCGTTGCGCGCGCCGGTCAATTTCAGGTCGGCCTCGCGAACGCGCTTGGGAAAAGCCTCTATCTCGGCTCGTAAGGCGGCAATGTGCTGGTCGATGACTTGCAGGTCGAGAAGGCGCGGAATTGCTGGATGCATCTGAGTCAAGTTTATCACAGGGCTGCGCTTAGAGGTGCGCGTGCGGATTCGACCAGCTTCGTATCCAATTGGGGCTACTGGTATTCTGATTAACGGCTGTTTCAGGAGAGAGCGAGCAAATTGCCACCGATCATTAGTGCGCAGGGATTATCCAAACGATATGGGGTCGCGCCACTTTTTCGAGATATCTCGTTCACGGTATCGGAAGGGGCGCGCATCGGGATTATCGGGCCGAACGGTTCCGGGAAATCGACGCTGCTGGAGATGTTGAACGGGCGGGTGCAGCCGGACAGCGGAGATGTGGCCATTCGCAAAGGCACGCAAGTGCGTTGCGTGCTGCAGATATCGGAATTTGCGCATGGCGAGACGATTCGATCGGTGATCGACCGAGCTTTGGACCAAGCGAAAATTCCAGAGGGCGAACGGCTTTCGCGTATTGCGGAAATCCTGGGGCGCGCCGGCTTTACCGATCTCGACGCGGACGCGACAACGCTTTCCGGCGGCTGGCGCAAGCGCTTGGCAATTGTTGAGGCGTTGGTGCAGAAGCCGGACATTTTGCTTTTGGACGAACCCACCAATCATTTGGATCTCGCTGGAATCAAGTGGCTTGAAACGTTGTTGCAGGATGCAGCGTTCGCGAGCGTGATTGTCAGCCACGATCGCTACTTTCTGGAAAACGTGGCCAACGAAATTGTGGAACTCAATCCTGCTTATGAAGATGGGGCGCTGCGTGTTTCCGGAAACTACAGCACATTTCTGGAAGCCAAGGAGCTGTATTTGCACGCACAGCGGAACCGTCAGGAGGCGCTGGAGAATCGCGTTCACACGGAAATCGATTGGCTGCGGCGGGGTCCGAAGGCACGGACTACGAAATCGAAAGCGCGCATCGATAAGGCGCACGAAATGATCGGCGAGCTGGCGGAAATGAATGCGCGCACGCGCAGCACGAGCGCGAAAATCGATTTCGCGGCGTCCGACCGGCAAACCAAGCAGTTGATTACGCTGGATGGCGTGAGTTATGCGATGGGCGAGCGCACGCTGTTTCGCGACATTCATTTCATTATCACGTCAGGGATGCGCGTGGGGCTGGTGGGCCCGAATGGGAGCGGGAAGACCACGCTTCTGCGGATATTGAAGGGCGAGCTTGGGCCGACGCACGGAAGCATGCGGCAGGCGGATTCGTTGCGCATCGTTTACTTCGACCAGAATCGAGAGCTGGACCCGGACATTACGCTGCGTCGCGCGCTCGCGCCGGATAGTGATTCGGTTATTTATCAGGAGCGAGTGATTCACGTGGCGGCTTGGGCGGCGCGATTTTTGTTCACGGGAGAAAATCTCAATCAGCGCATCGGGCGGCTTTCAGGGGGCGAACGGGCCCGCGTGTTGATCGCGCAGCTTATGCTGCAACCTGCGGACGTGCTGCTGCTGGACGAGCCCACCAATGATTTGGATATTCCCACGCTGGAGATACTGGAGGAGAGCTTGCTGGAATACCGGGGCGCCTTGGTGCTCGTTACGCACGACCGCTACATGCTCGACCGTGTGTCAACGGTTGTGTTGGGGCTCGACGGCCTCGGTAGCGCGGAACGTTTTGCCGACTACTCGCAATGGGAGGCTTGGCAGCGGTCACAACTGGTGGCCGGCAAGAGCAATCGGTCGGTGGAAACGCAGAGTCCGAGTGGAAGCGCAAATGCGCCAAAGGATTCGTTGACCAAGAAGAAGCTGTCTTACAAAGATGCGCGGGAGCTCGACACCATCGAACAGCGTATCGCGGACGCGGAGAAGGAGCTGCAAGCGAAACACGATCTTTTGCTGGACGTGGGGGCTATGAGTGATGGTGCGCGTTTGCATGCGGCGTCCTTGGAGATGGACGCGGCGCAGAAAGCAATCGATGAGCTTTACGCGCGTTGGGTCGAGCTAGAACAGAAAAAGAACTGAGCCTCAGGAAGCCTTCAACTAGCACATCGACAGATATGTTCTCATTCGTTCTTGCCACGGAGCGGCTGGAGCGTGGCGTTCACCAGGTACGGGTCGTCGAATTCGGTGGTGTCGCCGGGCTTTTTCCCCGCGACGGGCAGAAGCCTGGCGGAGAGCGGCTTGTGCCATTTGACGGCGAGGCTGGCCATGTCTCCGATAATTAGCTCGAGCTGCTGCTCGGTGATGTCACCGGGAAGCGGGATGGTGTCCAGGCCGGTGCCGCAGACGGCGCTGTAGCTTAGTAGGGAGTCCAGCGAGAGGCGGCCTTCACTCCAGCGCTGCGCTAGACGAGAATCTTCCAGGACCGGCAACATCAGGCCGTTGTAGCCGGTCTGCTTGACCTGAATGTCGCGGATGGCGGCGGTGATTGTGGCGGCGCCGGTGAGGGTGCCGGGGGAGCCGATGGGCTGGGCCGTTAAAGTTTCGAGGGCGGCGCCGATCGAAACATTTTTCATGGGCGCGGGAGAAAGATCGATACCCATGTAAGTCCAGCCGGTGTCCTGATCGATGCGACCCGCGAGCGCTTCGATATTTCGCGCTTCGGTGCCAAGGCGATCGATGAGGCGTTGGCGCGCGGTGGCGAGATCGGGCGCGCCCTGAACAGCAGCGGCTACGGTGTTGGCGGATTCGAGCGCGATGGCGAACTGATGGCCAAAACCTGTGTGATACGACCCTGGGAAGAAAGGCGTGAGCGGCGGAACGAGCGCGATGGCGGAGAATTTGAAATTGCCCTGGCTGTGTTCGGTGGCGGCAAGCTTTTGCATGGTGCGGGCGGCGGCGCCCACGGAGGGCCAGCGCACGCCGTTTTCATCAGCGACGACGAGGCTGGCGTTGATGGATTGTGTGCTTTTGAGGACGTCGACTAGTAGATCGGCTTGCGATTCGGGGTCGTCGGGGTTGAGCATGGCGGGACCGATGGAGGCCGCGAATTTTTGTTGGGTGGCGAGTGCGTCATAGTTCTTGAAAAACGCGAGCGCTTGTTCGGCAGTGAGTCCTTTGGTGTATTCGGCGAATGGTTGCGTGGTGATGCGAATGGTTTCGACGTCGTAGTCGCGCGATTCGAACGTGGTGCGGGCGCGCTTCAGCATAGTCATGGCGTCGGCGATTTGTTGTTGATATTGCCCGCGGTCGAGATTGATGAAGGCGGTGATGGCGCGGATTTTGGGGCGCGCGGGATCGGGAGGGGCTTTGCGCTGGGCGTTAGAGGCCGAGGTAAGGATCAGGGTGGCGCAGAGTAGAAAGCGAAAACGGATCGTGCCAAGACGCATCGGTTATCTCCAAACGAGGCGCAGCAATGCTGCGCCCCTACAAGATACCGGATTTGAGGGCGGGTGCGGTTCAGATTTGAAACTGCGTTTTCAAGGCGCAGCATGCTGCGCCACTACATCGAGGAGGTACGCCGCCTAGTGTGAGACTACACGAACGCAGAGATGCCGGTTACGCGCTCGCCGATTACGAGCTTGTGGATGTCGTTGGTGCCTTCGTAGGTGGAGACGCTTTCGAGATTGTTCATGTGGCGCATGATGGGGTAATCGTCGACGATGCCGTTGGCGCCGAGAATGTCGCGGGCCTTGCGTGCGGTTTCGAGTGCGATGGCGACGTTGTTCATCTTGAGCATGGAGATGTGCGAGTGGTCGGCTTTATTTTTATCTTTGAGCCGGCCGACATGGAGGGCGAGCAATTGACCCTTGCTGATTTCGGTGATCATCCAGGCGAGCTTTTCTTGCACGAGCTGATGCGAAGCGATGGGCTTGTTGGCGAATTGCTTGCGCGTCTTCGCGTATTGCAGCGCGGTGTCGTAGCAGGCCATGGCCGCCCCGAGCGCGCCCCATCCGATGCCGTAGCGTGCTTGGTTGAGGCAGCCTAGCGGGCCTTTTAGGCCGGCAACGTTGGGGAGCAGATTCTCCGCCGGGATTTCGCAGTCGGAGAAGGACAAGCCGGAAGTTACAGACGCGCGCAGCGACCACTTGCCGTGCACGTCCCAGGTTTTGAAACCGGGCGTGCCCTTTTCCACGAGAAAACCGCGAATCTTTTCGTCTTCGCATTTGGCCCAGACAACGGCGATATCGGCGATAGAGCCGCTGGTGATCCACATTTTTTCGCCGTTGAGCACGTACTTGCTGCCCTTTTTCACGGCGCGGGTCAGCATCCCGCCGGGATTCGAGCCGAATTGCGGCTCGGTGAGGCCGAAGCAGCCGATTGCGGTGCCTTGCTGCAACAGCGGCAGCCACTTGTCTTTTTGCGCGTCGCTGCCGTAGGCGAAGATGGGATACATCACGAGGGCGCTTTGCACCGAGACGAAGCTGCGCAGGCCGGAATCGCCGCGCTCTAATTCTTGGGTGACGAGCCCGTAGGCGACGTTGGACATGCCGGCGCAGCCGTAGCCGTGAAGACTCGCGCCGAAAAATCCCAAATCGCCGAGTTGCGGAACGAGGTGGCGAGGGAATGTTCCTTCACGGCTGTGCTTTTCGATGATGGGGACGACTTCGTTTTCGACGAATTGCCGCGCGGTCTGGCGCACCAGCTTTTCTTCGTCATTGAGTTGCGAGTCAAAGTCGATGAAGTCGACGCCGCTGTATCCGGCCATGTGTTCCTCACTTCATGCAGCGCGGTGGTTTGTTGGTGTGCGGGCGCGGTTGCGGGATGCGTCCGTCCGTCGCGGCTTTTGCTTGGTAATTGTAACAATGCGGTGGAACGCGCAGCAACTTGGGCGGGGCGAAGGCCCGAGCGGAGCCGTGCCTGTAAGACAGGGCTCGCAGCCAAGGATTGGCTGTGCCACGGGTCGGAAGTTGGCGCGAAGCGGCTCAGCCTTTGCGGCGCTTGAAGAACTCCACTTGCTTTAGCCGCTTTTCTGCTTCTTTCTTGGTTTTGTAGGGACCGCCGAGATTCTTCTTGCCATTCTCCGAAAGCACTTTATAACCGCCCGAAACCTTCTTGATCATCGTGAGTCTCTGAAATTAGATGCGAGACCTTGGTGCAAGTCCTGCGACGGCTTGGCGGCTACGCTTGACAATGCCTCACGCGCGCCCTAGGCTCCTCGACTCTTGCCGGTTGAGGAGGCGCGATGACAACGGAACACGGAACTCGCGAACACGTTTGGAGTCGAGCTGTCGGTCTTACAATCTTGTTTCCGATAGTCCTGCTGATGGCGGGGAACGCCCAAGCGGAAAGCTATGGCGTGACCGTGCAGCACAATGTTTCGGCGGCGATGCGCGACGGCACGAAACTTCGCGCAGATATTTATCGGCCCAAGGCGGAGGGCAAATTTCCGGTGCTGCTCGTACGCACGCCTTACGATAAGACCAACGAGATGGAGTTCGCGGTGAGAGCCGCGGTGCGTGGTTATGTGGTGGTGGCGCAGGATGTGCGCGGGCGATATCAATCGGAAGGTGAGTGGTATCCGTTCAGGCATGAATCGGACGATGGTTACGACACGGTAGAATGGGCGGCTGCGCTTCCGTACGCGAACGGCAAGGTAGGGATGTTTGGCGGATCGTACGTCGGAGCGACGCAATTTCTAGCTGCGATTGCGAAGCCGCCGCATCTTACGGGCATTTGCCCCAATGTGACGGCGTCGAATTATCACGACGGCTGGACGTACCAAGGGGGAGCGTTAGAACAGTGGTTCAATGAGTCGTGGACCACCGGGCTGGCGGAGAACACCATGCGTCGGCGCGTGGACGCTGGACAGAACGCGGTTGCGTGGACGCAGAAGCTGCCGCTGACGGCATATCCAATTCTGGAGGTGCCGTCCGCGGAAGGATTGGCGCCTTATTTCGCTGACTGGCTTGCGCATCCGAGTTATGACGAATATTGGAAGCAGTGGTCGATCGAAGATCACTATGCGCAAATTCAGGTGCCGGTGTTTAGCTTTGGCGCTTGGTATGACATTTTTCTGGGAGGAAGCCTGAGGAATTACGCGCGGCTGAGAAAAGAGGCGGGGACGGAGCAAGCGCGCCGCGGGCAGAAGCTGATGGTGTACGTCGGTGGGCACGCGGGTGGATCGGACAACAAGAAGGTAGGCGCCGTGGACTTTGGGGACAAGCTCCCGTTTGATTTTAACGAGGTAATGCTGAGCTGGTACGACTCGCTGCTTAGGGGCCAGGCAAGCGCCGCGTTGGGAGAGAAGCCGGTGAAGATTTTTGTCATGGGCAAGAATGAATGGCGGGAGGAAGAGGATTGGCCGTTGGCGCGCGCAAAGAATACGAAATTTTACCTGCATTCGGCGGGAGTGGCGCAGACGGCGAATGGAGATGGAACCCTGAGTACAGTTGCTCCCGGCACGGAGAAGACTGATGAGTTCAAGTACGATCCGAACGATGCCGTGCCGACCCTCGGGGGTCCGTTGTGCTGCGGACCCTTTCCGCCGGCTGGGCTTGGGCCGCAGGACCAGAGCAAAGCGGAATCGCGTAATGACGTGCTGGTTTACACGACCCCTGCGTTGACGAAGGATGTGGAGGTCACGGGACCCGTGTCGCTGGAACTTTACGTGAGCAGCTCGGCCGTCGATACAGATTTCACCGGCAAGCTGGTGGATGTGTGGCCGAACGGATTCGCGCAGAATCTTACGGAAGGAATCCTGCGGCTGCGGTATCGCGATTCGCAGGAGAAGACGGAGCTTGCCAAGCCAGGCCAAACCTATCACATCACTGTGGACATGTGGGCGACCAGCAATGTGTTTCTGCCGGGGCATAAGCTGCGCCTGGAGGTTTCCAGTAGCAACTTTCCGAGGTTCGACCGCAATCTAAATACGGGCGAAGAGCAAGCCAGCGGGACGCGGAGGAATACGGCGACGAACGTGATTTATCACGACAAAGCGCATCCTTCGGCTTTGCTGCTTCCGCTGATCCCGTAGCGCAGACACCCGGGTGAATCGAATAGCTGCAATCCAGCATCTTATTGCCCGAACTAATTTTTTTCATTTAGGCGCGCGCCTTGACACTCAAAAAGGCGCGGCCTAGACTATGGAGTTTTTAGATGGCCACGAAATCGACCGGGAAGGGCCAGGAATTGCAAATGGACAAGAAGAGGCTTGACTACTACAGAAAGAAGTTGCAATCGCGGCGTGAAGAGCTGATGAAGACGATCGCGCGTACGGAAGAAGAAGGACGGCAGGCCGATGACGACCAAACCGTGGACCTGGCCGACAAAGCGGCAAACTCCTATACGAAGGAGTTCCTGTTTGGGATGACGAACACGGACCGCACGATCCTGAGCATGATTGACGCGGCGCTGAAGCGGATCCAGTCGAACGAATACGGTCTTTGCGCGAACTGCCAGGAAGAGATGCAGCAAAAGCGGCTGGAGGCGGTGCCCTGGGCAAAGCACTGCATCAACTGCCAGGAGAAGGCCGAGCAGGGTTTGTTGTAAGTTCCACGGATTCGCGCACCTTTCTTTCGTTTTACTTACCTGAGGGTACATTCCCTCTTTGTTTATCTCCCAAAACAGAGTAGGCTTGCGCCAGCGTGGCGGCTCGATTGATTCCCGAGAGACGTGTTGGCGAATGGCTTTCTGGGGCGGGCGACGCTCTGGTCAGCGTATTCTTTCCAGCGGGCTGCAGGCTGTGTGAGCGCGTGTTGCTTCGGGCCAGCACCGTGCCAATTTGTGAGGAGTGTCTTGGTTCCTTCCCGGCGCTAGGAGGAGCGGTCTGCGAGAGGTGCGGACAGCCTTTGGCGGCATGGTCGTTGGGCGGGGCCCATCCAGACAATGCGCCTGATGCCTTAGTTTGCCCGGAGTGCCGGACCAGGGAGTACGGCTTTGCGCGCGCGCGAAGCTACGCGCTTTACAAAGGGGCACTGGTGCGCGCGATTATGCTGCTGAAGTTTGAGCGGGTAGAGCCGCTGGGCCGCTGGTTCGCCGGCCGGTTAGTAGAGGCTGCGAGGCGGGAAGCCATAAGCGCCGACATTGTAGTGCCAGTACCCCTACACCGGCAGAGGGAGCGGGAGCGCGGCTATAATCAGGCGGAGTTGGTCGCTAAGCCGTTGGCGCGCAAGCTCGGTTTGCCTTACCGCGCGGTGTTGCTGACGCGCACGAAGCCACGTCCGGACAAGCATATCCTGAGTCTGGACGAGCGTTGGGAGTCCGTACGTGGCGCTTTTGCCACACGTCCGGGCAGCAAAGTTGACAATCTACGTGTATTGCTGGTAGATGATGTAATGACGACGGGAGCCACCCTCGACGCTTGTGCCAAGGCGTTACGGGGCGCGGGAGCCAAGTCGGTAATCGGGCTGACGGTAGCCCGGGCGGCACGGCATCCAGCGGTAGGCTCCGGTGAGTCTAACCCGAGGGACGCGCGGTGAGCGCAAGACGGCCAGAATCGTTTGAGTCTCGGGGGCGCAGAGCCCCGGAAGCTTCGGGGAAGGCCTCGGCTGGTTCAGAGAGTCCCGCCGGCAGTAGAATCCACAACTCGATCATGATGCGGCGTCCGTCGCTAATGCAGGACCCTGTGCTGGTCCTGAACGCGACGTATGAGCCGATCAATGTGACAGCAGTACGGCGGGCGATGGTGCTGCTGCTGAAGGGCGTGGCGCAGGCGGAGGAGATGCACAGCTCGGAGGTGCACTCGGCGGCGCATGCGCATCGCGTGCCTTCCGTGATTCGGCTGCTGGCGTATCGCCATATTCCGCAGCAGAGCCGGGCGCTTTCGCGCAAGAATATTTTGTTGCGTGACCGCAACACCTGCCAGTTCTGCGGCGCGATTTTTCCCAGTTCCGAACTGACACTGGATCATGTGGTGCCGCGTTCACGTGGCGGGCGCTCCTCGTGGGAAAATTTGGTGGCTTGCTGCTATCGCTGCAATAACAGCAAGGGGGACCGCACGCCGGAGGAAGCAGGATTGAAGCTGGCTCGGCGTCCGCGGCCTTTTACGCTGCATACCTCGCGACAATTAATGCGCCTGATTGGGCATCGTGACGAGCGGTGGCGTAAGTATCTGTTTTATTAGTAGGTTTGACCTAATGCTTTTCAGTTATGCGGAAAATTTAGAAAATTCTTGCCCAAGTGAAACCTTTTTCGCTGAGCGGCATCTAAACTATTAACTAACCACTTCGAGGACACACCCCGGGAAGCAGTTAAGGCCAAAACCTTAGCTGCTTCTCTTCTTTTACGGCCACTAATTCTTGTTAGGCCGGACAATTTGCAACACAGTTTTGCGCTTGGTGTCATTTTCCGGAAAGCTCTGCAGCGCGGACCGCTCGTCCTGAAACTCCTGAAAAACCTGATAGAGCTGCGTAATTTTCAGGATCTCCTCGACCTTATCTGTCAAGCCGACAACTTTCATCTCGCCGCCACGTTTGATGACGCTCATATAGGTGTGCACCAGGTCGCCGATGCCGGAGCTGTCCAGATACGTCAGGCCGCTCAGATTCAAAAGGATCTGCCGGCGGCCTTCCTTTAGCAATTGGGCGATGCTGTTGCGCAGCGCGCCACTCTCGAAGGAAGTTAGTTTGCCGCTGACTTCGACAACAGAAACTTGTCCGGCTTGCCGGATGGTGGCGGAAAAATTCACGTTATAGCCTCTTCGATAGGGACACTACGATTCTACTCGCGGTGAGAGGGCGGACCAAAAGAATTGTGAGTTACAACAGGAACAATTCTGGCGAACTGCTGGATGACTATGTTACTGGCGCATGACTACGCGCACGCCGCGCCGCCAGCTCTCCGCCAAGCCGACGCGCACGACTTCCACGTCGGGAGCGAGATAGCGCAGCAACTCGTCGGTAGCGGGATGAAAACGCAGCGCCGGCGCCACCAGGTAAACCAGCGGAGCTGCCGCTTGTAGCTGCACGCCGGGAAAATATCCATAGCGCGACAATTCGTCTCGCTCGAGGTGGTGCCGCACGTGTCGCCAGTATCCGGCGGCCTGCAAGGCCAAATGAATATGCTCGGTCGCTTTCAATTCGAGAATGGCCAGTCGCCCATTGCGCGTGACGCCCAGGAGATCGAGGATGCCATGCTCGCCGCCGGCATTGGCGAAGACTTGCGTGTAAACAAAGCGCGCATCAAGCTGCGCGTCGATGCGCGTGACGTCTTCTCGCACGATCGCTTCCAGCCAGCGCTCCGGCTGCGCGCGATAAACCGCGTGCCGCGTATCGGAAGCCAGCGGATGTCGGCGAACTTCCAGATCGGTGAGCAATTGTTTTAGTGCCGGCCACGAAGCAGCGCTGAGCTCTTCGCGCCGCTCGCCGGTGCCAAAGAAGACGCGGCCCTCATCCCACCTGGCAATCGCCAGCCCGCGAAAACGCAGCCAGACTTCTCCGGACGCCACTGATGGATGCAAGCTGATCGCCCGCGGCGCCAGCGCGGCGATAGGCTCGAGGGCCGCGCGAGCACGGTCGAGCAGGGATTGCGTCTCTCGCTGCGGCACGATCCAACTGTCGATATTTCCCGCCGCGCGCTGATCCAGTCTTTCGAGCACCTCACGCACCGGATCGCGCTCATAGAGCTCTAGAGCCAGTTGCGGGCGCAATGCGCCGATACGCTGCGCCACAACGCGAGTCCCGCCTTTTGGCAGAATGAGCCGCAAGCCCGCGATGGTTCCGCGCCGGGTCGATCGCCGAGCACGCTCCAGCCACAGCAGCGCAAACGTCAAACTATTCTCGATGGTGTCCGCGGACTCGCCGTCGCCGACGCCCAGCACTGCCCACTCCGCCGCACCTCGGCGAAGAATGCCCCGCGGGTAGTTTCCAGACAGCGAATGCTCGAGGTCGGCTGAAATCGTCAGCGACTCCACGACTTCATCCGGAAACTGTTCGGCAAGGATGCGGCGAAGTTGCTCGCAAAACGCGTGACGAGTGATATCGCGAGCCGAGCGGTCGAAATTCATCCGCACGAATTCGAGGCGGTCCGGTTTGCTCCGCCCAAACCGCTCGACCGCCAGGATCAGGCGCTGCTCGGAATGATCAGTGATGGCCAGAACGCGACGTGTAAGGTTGTATTCGGCGGACCACAGGTGGAGCAGCGGCTTCTCCGCTGCGCCACGCACCTCCCAAGACAGTCCTGCCAGAGGCGTCACGCGACCCCCATTTTCGCGAACCTCCACAGGGTCTGCGGTTGCAAATTCCCGGAGGGTGGCCTCCAATTCCCTGGCAAGCTCCATGCCCGGATTATAGGGCAAGTTATCTATAGTTGGTATTACTTAGAGGGAATCATTGCTTCGAGGGGGCGAAAAGTAAACCGGTCACGCGAACGGCGGGCTGCTGCATGTTCCAAGACGTCGGGATGTGCTCGAAAGAAACGTCGAAGGCTCGGCTTTCTCCCGGTCCGAGAGGCGGACTGCCGGAGTTTACGGCTAATCGCGACTCGCGCAAAGCAATCTGGTTCATGTCGTCGTAGAACTCCACGGTTAGTTCGACTTCCTGCAAGGTGCGCTCGCCGGTGTTAATGAGATCGCCCGAGAGAATAGTGACTTCCTGATTTAGGAAATTTTCCGCGCGGCTCAATGCCAGGTTTTCAATCTTGATTTTCGAGGCGTACGCGCGTTCCGCTGGACCGAAAGGCGGGTGGACCTCTTGCGCACCGCCGCGCGAGGGCGATTGCCTGCCCGGCCACAAATAAAATCCGGCCAGCACGATCACCAACGCCGCTGCGGCTACCATCAGCGCGAAGCTAAACGGTCCACGGTCAGGCTGCTGTTCGCCGGGGATTTCGATTTGAGGCTGTTCGTGCATCCATTCAGAGTAAAGCGTGCCTTTGGGATTCGCACGCCAAATCTTGATTGCGCAGTTAACGGCCGAGGCTGAGCCGCTGCACCAACGCCTCTGGTAGCCGTGCGGCGCGCATGCGCGATTGCACGGCCGCGATGTCGTAAGAAACGCGCCAGAACTCAACGACATCATGTTCCAGATCGGCGATGGCAAATCCCGTTCTAGGATCGCCATCGCGGGGTTGTCCAATCGATCCCGGATTCAGCAAGTAGCGAGTGCCCGTCTCAATGCGCAGCGCGGCGAACGATTCCGAGGAACGCGGACGCAGATTCAATATCTCCAGATTGTTGCTGGTGTTCGAGTAAGAAAATCCGCCCTGGTGATGGGTATGGCCAAAAAATGTGACTCCGGCAGCCGAGTCCAGCAGCCCTTCCAGCGCCTGCGCGGGGGTGAAGACGTATTCGTCCTCGTCTTGCAGCGCGCCGTGCACCAGAGCAATTTCGTTGGCTTCCACGGGGCCGTGTGGCAATTCCGCGAGCCACTTCAGATTGTCGGGAGAAAGCTGCGAGCGCGTCCAGTCCACCGCGGCCTTCGCAACCGGATTGAAATCGTCCGTGGGCATCAATCCGGTGGCCGCTTTGTCGTGATTTCCGCGGATTGTTTGGGCGCCCAGCTCGCGAATCTTCGAGGTTACTTCATTGGGGTCGGGGCCGTAGCCGACGACGTCGCCTAAGCACACAACGCGTTCCCAACGGCCGCGTGCCGCGGCCAGGGCCGTGTCTAGAGCAGTCGCATTTGCGTGCAAATCACTAAGAACGAGAATCCGCATCTTCGGGGAAATCCAAAAAGAGCAACTGAGTATAGATGAAGTGGTTGGTAATTCACAGAACGAAGCATTGCGTCAGATTGCATGCGAAGCAGAACGCACAAGCACAAACGAAAAGCGTCAGGGGAAAAACGTTAACAAACGTTACTTCTAAATTTTAGCAAGCGTTAACGAGAAACAGCCAGTTTGCAGGCCAATTCGGCTCTCCACCATTACAAAAACAACACAATTAAGACGGAAATTCGCGCTCGCGCGCGAAACATTCGATGGGGGAGCTTCGTCTATACGAGTGCAGCCGATAAGCAAGACGGCACTAGGTCTGTCAGAACAAACATCAAAAAACCCCGCGGTGGCAGCCGCGGGGCCCGTGACACGCATCTTTCCGGCCGTTAGTCCAGGAAGAGGAGGTGTCGTTGGGGGAAATCTACTCGTTCCCTCGCCTGCGTGTCAACTCCATCCGACCTCCTAGGGCCGTTCGTTCGGCTGACTCGATTCCAATGGAAAGGAAGTTGACCCGCATGAAATCCAATTCGTTCCTGCGAAGTGTTGCGTTGCTGGCGGTAACCGCGCTGGCCGTGCCGGTATTTGCCAAGCCTGTCAGCAAGACGATCAACATCACGCAAACCGCCAAAGTCGGCAAGGCCGACCTGCAAGCGGGTGAATATCGCTTGCTGATCGACGGCAACAAAGCCACCGTTCAGAAGGGCAAGTCCACAGTGGCCGAAAGCGAAGGCCGCTGGGAAGACCGCGACACGAAATCCAACTATGATGCCGTGCTGCTTGGCCAAGATGGGCAAGTGAAGGAAGTGCGCTTTTCTGGACAAAAGCGCGTTTTCGTCTTCAGCGAATAACGGAAAGCTCCGTGAAGTACTCTCATTGGGGCGAGAGGGAGACTACCCTTCGGTGGTCTCCTGCTCGTCATCTCGCTTGAATCCTTCCCCCAAAGTTTGCAGACGTGCGACACCGAAGATTCACGCGTCACTCCATCATCGAATCAACATGCAATCTCCATAGCTGTAGAACCGGTACTTGCCCTCGACGGCGTGCCGGTAAGCGGCCAGCGTGCGTTCGCGGCCAGCGAAAGCGCAAACCAGCGCTAGCAGCGTGGACCTGGGAAGATGGAAATTCGTCAGCAGCGCGTTGACGACTCGAAATGAAAATCCAGGCGTAACGAATAAGCGCGCATCCGCTTTGCCCGAGAGTAACAAGGTATTCGAGTTCGCTTCCGCGGCTCGCAACGCGGCGTCCTCAAGAGCGCGCACCACCGTGGTGCCCACGGCAAGGATCGGCCGGAGTGCGGAATGCGCCGCTTCAATCTGTTGCGCGGCCTGCTGCGAAATCTCGTAGGACTCAGCGTGCATCGCATGTCCCTCGAGCGTTTCGCTGTGGATGGGCTGAAACGTGCCGAGGCCCACGTCCAGCGTCAGCTCGCAAATTTCCACTCCGCGGGCGCGGATCGCCGACAGAATCTCCGGCGTAAAATGCAGTCCCGCAGTCGGAGCAGCAACCGCTCCGGGCGTCCTCGCGAAGACGGTCTGATATCGTTCGCGGTCGGCCGATTCGTCCTCGCGGTCAATGTACGGTGGAAGTGGAATATGGCCGAGACGCTCGATCTGCGCGGCCACTCCGTCGGGTGCGCGCGAGGTGAAGCGGACGGTGCGCAGCCCAAATTCGCCACGGGCGGTGATCTCGCCTTCCAGTTCCCCCTCGCCAAAGACCACACGCTCGCCCGTCTTCATCTTGCGTCCGGGGCGCACCAACGCCTCCCAGACATCTGGACCGACTTGGCGCGCGAGAAAAACCTCCACCGTGCCGCTCAGGTGTTCGCGACGCGTGGAGCGCGAGGGCGCATCGGAAAACACTCCCATCCGGTGGCCGAAGAGTCGCGCAGGAATCACTCGCGCGTTGTTTAGAACAATGAGTTCGTCGCCGCGCAGCAGGCCGGGAAGTTCCGCGAACATGCGGTCGGATACCTTGCCGGTAGCGCGATCCATCGCCAATAGCCGGGAACTATCGCGCTGCTGCAGCGGGCGTTGCGCGATTTGCTCAGCCGGAAGGTCATAGTCGAGTTCATCGAGGCGCATGTCCAGACAGTCTAGCAAATCCCGCTAAACAGATGAAAAGTGGGAACTTGCGCCTTATCGCGTCACGTTTGATGTCAACTTTCCGCTAATGGATACACCCGATTGACGGCTCCACAAGAGCGGTAAATAGTCGAATTGTTAATAACTTACAGGGAGAGGCGGGAGGGTTTAAATTTGACTTGACAACAAGACACGCAGATTATATGCTATTCATGCAGTCATTACAAGGAGGCATATAAACCATGAGAACTCTGAGCCGTTTCGAGCCCTTCCGCGGGGCCTCTTCGCTTCAGGACCAAATCAATCGCTTGCTCAACGATGTGTTCGAGCGCCCTGGAGAGGAATCGAATCTAACTAGCTGGGCGCCGGCCGTCGATATCTTCGAGACCGAGCACGAACTGGTTGTGAAAGCGGACCTTCCGGATATCGATCCGAAGGATTTGGACATCCGCGTGGAGAACAATATTTTGAGCATTCGCGGTGAACGCAAATTCGAGAAGAAGGTGAGCGAAGACAAATACCTGCGGGTGGAACGCGCGTATGGTTCGTTCAGCCGAAGCTTCTCGCTGGCCAACACGGTGGATTCGGAGGCCATCAAGGCGGATTATCAAAATGGCGTGCTCACGCTGACGGTTCCCAAGCGCGAAGAAGCCAAGCCGAAGCAGATCAAGGTCAGCGTCGGGACACCGGCGATGGCCGCGGCGGCGGGAGCGAAGTAAGCGGCACCGCGAAGTG
>DATBYP010000344.1:0-3051 GCA_036513675.1 Candidatus Acidiferrum sp. | reverse complement strand
ACAGTTTTGCTCAACTCGAGCAGAACTTGTAATCGTCCACACCATGGCATTCCGCCAGACCGTAATCGGGTCGGAATTATCGGCGTGGACTTGCCAGCCTTACTGTTGTCAAAGAGCAGTTACCCTGATCCCGTCAGGGCCTCAGCATTCCGCTGAGATTCTCCAGATTGCTCCGGAAAATAAAAAACCCGGCGTCGAGCGCCGGGCTAAGCCACCACCTGAGTGGCTTTGCGCGAAGCTCGACATTTTTCTAGCCTGTGCTCGTAACGAACCTCACTATAGGATCTACTTCTGGCCTTCGCTTGATCTTACGCTGGGAAGAACCTATCTTCGACCCGACTGTGATGCCCCTGAAAGCTTGGTCTACCCCCAAGCCGTCTGTAAGTATACGCATTTCCCTGGATTCGTCAAGCCTCTGACTCAAAAAATTTTGGGGATCTTCTGTGTAAATCCCTAAGGCTTGTGCAAATCCGGCGGTCTTATACTTTTGGGCCTTCTCGTTTAGATGCCTCCCCCCTCAAGAAGATGCCGCCCTTTTGAAAAAATTCCGCCAATTAGCCGGTCAGATTTGCCCCAAACCCAAATTCACCGTAGGCCCGCGAACCCTCCTCGTAAGCATGCGCTCGCCAACTTCTTTGTTCCTCGACCAATCAAATCTTTAGTAATCTGCGAGATACGCTGGCCTCCAAAAAGGCCTTAACCCACAAACAGGAGACTCCCCGCATGGCTACGACGATTCACGCCTCGGAGCAAAATAGCGGCGGCTTTCACACTTTCGCAGGACGCGCCTCTCTCCTCGTCGGCTCCAAATGGGCCTTCACCACAGCGGTCCTCATCATTCTCTTCTGGGGACTCTCCGGCCCCTACTTCCATTACTCCGACACCTGGCAGCTCGTCGTCAATACCGCCACCACCATCGTCACGTTCCTCATCGTCTTTCTAATCCAGAACACGCAAAATCGCGACGCCCGCGCCATCCACCTAAAGCTCGACGAAATCATTCATTCGCTCCGCGGCGCGCGCAACGAAATGATTCAAATCGAACATCTCTCCGACGCTGACCTCGAAGTCATCAGCAAAAACTTCGAGAAAATCCGCGCCGAATGCGAACTCCGCACCTCCAGGAACAGAGCACACGCCCCCAAGTGAGCCTGTCGTTCGTTAGGTTCCACCGGTAGCTCCGGAGGTGCGGCACAAGTTAGCCCAGTGCGTAAGCGCTGGGTACCTGGCCGCAGCCGAAATCCCAAGCGCCGAAGGTGCGACACCGCTTTTTCTGCTGGCACTTCGTTTCGCAACAGAGGCGTCCGAGCACGAAACCGTTCACGTTCTTCCTTCTTCGATAAGCTCTTTCACGCTGACATGTTTAGGCTTCTTCGAGCGTTTGCGAATTTCCTCGATCCTTGCAAAGACCTCATTCAGCTTCACCTGCTCTTGCTGCGCAGGCACAATCATTGCCGTCAATTTCCCCCGCGCAGTAATACCGATCGTCTCGCCCCGCCCGGCGCGCCGCACTAACTCCGAAAGCTTCTGCCTAGCCTCAAACACTCCAACCTTGCGCATGACGTTATCCTCTCTCCATCGGGTTTCCCGCCTCTCACGCCTTTATCTCCCGCAGCCGTCCGCTCGCCACATCGTAAACAAACCCGCGCACCGCTACTTCCTTCGGAACCCACGGATGCGTGCGCAGCTTCTGCAACTGATGCCGCACGTTTTCCTCGATGTTCGCGAACGCATAAAAAAATGCCGGAGCCACCGCCGCCGTTCCCGCGCGGTTCTGGATGCGCGTGCGCAAATCCTCTTCCGTCGTCTGCATCAACCCGCAATCGGTGTGATTGATCACCATGAACTCTTCCGTGCCCAGCAAGTAGTGCGATACCACCAGCGAGCGCAAGCTGTCCTCGGTGACGATGCCGCCCGCATTGCGAATAATGTGCGCATCCCCCGTCTTCAGCCCCAACGTGCGAATCGAAAGCCGCGTGTCCATGCACGTCAGCACCGCCAGCTTCCGCTCCGGACGCGGCGTAAGCCGCCGCAATTCATGCGTCCGCGCGTAAATCTCATTCGCCTGCAACACTTCATCAATAACGCTCATGTCCAGCAGTCTAACACTTCAATTTGGGAAAGCTTTGGGGTCGATCCCGGGGACCAGCTTCAGCGCATTCTTATAGTAGATTTTTTTCAGGACTTCGTCGGGGACTTGGAAGCCGTAGATGCGCCAGAACGCGTGGCGGCGGCGGTAATACTCGAAATACTCGTCGCGCGTTTCCAGCGCGCGAAAATACCATTTGTATTCGTTCACCTCGTAAATGTCTTTGCCCATCAGCACGCGGTCTTGATACTTCACCAGGAAATCGTGCGCCGAATACGGCTGCCGGCCCAGCTCCGCGAGCACCGCGGCGATATCCACGTACATGTTCGGCAGCGTATCGAACAATTTTTCGAGCCGCTCAAGATCGTTCCCGTGAAAGGCGAGATGCGCCGCGATGAAATTCGTTCTCGGATGCTTCGCAAACAAATGGTTACGCTCCGCCATCAGCGTCTCAAACGGCGGATACTTGGAAGGAGGCCGCGCGCGCTGCGGAAATTCTTTCAGTTCCTCCCAGCGCTCGTTGTTTTTGTCCCAGGGATCGAAAAACGCAGAAGGCTCCGCGATGTGGATAAGCACAGGCAGCTTCAGCTCTGCGCATTTTTCAAACAGGGGATCGAAAACCGGATCATCGGCATGCACGCGTTCGCCGTTCGCGTATTTCAAGTCCATGCCGAAATTCTTGAAGATTTTTAGGCCCTGCGCGCCGTTGCGCACATCCGCGGCAAGGCGCTCGGCCGCGCGTTGGCCGTATCCGGGAGTGTTGATGTCGTCGTAGCTCGGATTTGCGAACACCACGAAGCGGTCGGGATAGCGCCCCTTCATGGTCGCGACGGTCTTCCGCAGCTCTTCGCCGGTGCCGCCGCTGAGATTCACCAGCACACGGAGGTTGATGGTATCCATCTCCTTCACGAGCTGATCGACATGCTCGGGAGTGGGATTCCAGTGGTGGCTATGAATGTCGA
>DATBYP010000343.1:0-12783 GCA_036513675.1 Candidatus Acidiferrum sp. | reverse complement strand
CCTCTTCGCGATCCCGCTGTGTGGTGCGCTGTCTGATCGGCTGGGGCGGCGACCGGTCTACTTGTTCGGGGCCTGCTTCACCGCGCTATTCGCATATCCGCTATTCTGGCTGCTCGACACGGGATCAACGCCGCTCGTGTGGCTTGCGCTTGTCGTGGCGCTCGTCTTCGCACACTCGCCGATGTATGGGCCGCAGGCCGCGTTCCTCTCGGAGCTTTTTCGTACGCGGGTCCGTTATAGTGGGGCGTCGCTTGGATCCCAGCTGTCCTCCGTGATCGCGGGCGGCCTTTCGCCGTTCATAGCGACAGCGCTCCTTCCATATGGGCGGACGGCACTTGCGGCTTACATCGTCGTGATGGCGCTAGTCACGATTATCGCAGTGCTCATTGCCTCGGAGACGAGGCATCAGACAATCGGATAAACAGTTTCTGATTTCCTGCGCGGCGGCTGGCGAAGAGATATGGCGATGGACTTTTCAATTAACTAGGACTAACCACCTTTAGAATAAACACTTGTAAAAGTGTATCAAAACAAAGGACTTTAAGTCCCTTTAGAATGAACACTTATGCAAAAACCGGGGGGAGGGGGTCTCCACCATTTTCGCGCATTACACCACGCCAGGGCGGCGATTATTTACCCCGATCTTCGAGGGGCCTACGTTCGTGGCCTGCTCAAAGGCGTAGCCCAGCTGCAGCACGCCCCAGTCATCATGGTGCCGACCAACGATCTGAATCCCGATCGGCAGGCCGCTTTGCGAAAACGCGCATGGCACCGACATCGCCGGATTCCCCGCCGCCGAAATGTAGTAAGCCGACTTCATCCAGGCGATGTAATTCTCCATCTTCGTGCCCGCAATTTCCGTCGGGTAATGCACGTTCACATCAAACGGCAGGACCTGGTTCACCGGCAAAATGAAATAGTCGAACTCATTCTTGAACCCGCACAGCCGCTGAAACAGCGCCGTCCGCTTGGCTTCCACCCGCGCCAGATAAGGACCAGTCAGCTTGCGCCCCTCTTCCACGTGCCAGTGAATGTACTCATTCAACTGATCGCCATGCGTCGCCAGTAAATCGCCAAACGCCAATTCCGTCGACCAGTGCCGCCAAGCCACAAAGCATTCATTCGCATCCGTAAAATCCGGCTCCGCTTCCTCCACAATGCATCCCAACGACTCAAACACTTTCCCCTGCGCCTTAACCGCGCTCTTGACCTCCGGATCCCACGGCAGCCCCATATCCTTGAACATCGCCACCCGCACGCCCTTGAAACTGCGCTCCAGCGGCCGCGCAAATTGCTCTCCGGATTGATCGATGGAAATCGGCGAATGGTGGTCATACCCCGCGAGAATGCTAAGAAAGAACGCGCAGTCCGTAACATTGCGCGCCACCGGCCCGGGCACCGAAAGCGTGAACCACCCGAGATTTGTCGGCACGTTGGGCACGCGACCGGGCGACGTTCGGATGCCCACTACGTTGCAGAAATTCGGTGGATTCCGCAGCGAACCGCCCATGTCGCTGCCGTCCGCCAGCGGAACCATGCCGCACGTCAATGCCACTGCACCGCCCCCGGTGCTGCCTCCGCAAGTCTTGGTCACGTCGTAGGGATTGCGCGTCGGGCCAAACACCGGGTTGAAAGTTTGCGAGCCCAAACCAAATTCCGGCACATTCGTCTTGCCGATCACGATCGCGCCAGCCGCCTTCTCGCGCTGCACCACCCGGCAATCAAAATCCGGCACAGAATCGCGATGCAGCGGCGACCCATACGTAGTGCGAATACCGGCAGTCTCATGCAAATCTTTCACGCCCACAGGCATTCCGTGCAGTGGCCCGAGCAACTTCCCTTTGGCGAGCGATTCATCCGCCGCAGCCGCCTGCGCCATCAATTGCTCTTCCGCCACCAACGTAACAATCGCATTCACCTTGGAGTTCACGCGGCCGATCTGCTTCAAGTGCGCCTGCATCACCTCCCGCGCCGAAAGCTTCTTCTCGCGAATGAGCTTGGCCATGTCCACCGCCCGCATAAAACAAATATCCGGCGAAGAATCAGAAGTTTTTGGGGGAAGTGGAGTTGCTTCGACCAATTTGCCGGACAGCAGCGGCGTAATGGCCGCGGATACCGCGGCATTCGTCCCCAATTTCAATGCGTCACGTCGACTCATTTTGCTATTCACTCGTCCCTCGCGGTTCTGCCGAGGAACAATATCACTGTACGACACGCCTGTAGCGGACGTCTTGAGACCATCCAACAGCCAGGAGGCTATTCAGAAAATAACAGGCGTTCGGCCAAAGCTACCGCCTTCTCAGCCTGCGCCGCATCCGTCAATTTGCCACGTGCAAAATCGCGCGTGCCTCCGCCTTTGCCGGTGAATTGCGCAAAAACCTTTTTTAGCACCGCATTCATGTCCTTCGCCGCCGACGTGTGCTGCGCAAAAATAACCTGGCCATCCACGGTTCTCGCTAACAGCGCAACCGTTTTCTCTGATTTAGCGACCTGTGTTGCGAAATTGCCTAAATATTCCGCCTGGCTCTCTTCTCCAAAGAGGCGGGCGATCACACGAATTCCGTTACGTTCGGTCTTCGCCGATTGCAGCGCCGCCGTGGCATCCGCTTCCGCAACCTGCTGCAGCAGCGCTCGTACATTTTTAAAATGCGAGTCGCGATCGCTGATCGCGCGCTGCACCGAGGCCGGCACATCTTCCGGGGCGCAGCCCAATTCTTCCGCCGCGCGATGCAAGAGCTGGAATTCGTGCCGGGCGACGCGCGCCGCGCGGCGCCCGCACACAAATTCCACGCGCCAATCCTGGCGCATCTTGGAGCAGCGCCGCACTAACGTGATTCCGATCTGCGACGTGCTTTTGACATGCGTGCCGCCGCAGGGCTGCAGGTCCACACCTTCAATTTCAATCGCGCGCAATATCCCGCTGCGCTGCACTTCCTTGCGCACGCCGAGTTCCGCAAACTCCTCGGCCGTGCCATAGCGCACGGTAACTGGGCGGTCCTCCGAAATGACTTGATTCGCAGCGCGCTCCGCACCCTCGAGAATTTCTTCCGTCGGCTCCGGCCCGCGCAGGTCAATGGTGCAAACATCGCTTCCCAAGTGAAACGAGACAGTGGGCCGGCCAAAGCGCTCCTGAAACATCGCCGAAAGCAGATGCTGTCCGGTGTGCTGCTGCATATGATCGAAGCGCCGCGCCCAATCCACGCAGCCCTGCACGGACCCGAGCGGCACTTGCCGGTCGACAACATGAACAATTTCCCCGCCGTCCTCCCGCACATCGAGCACATTGGCGTCACCGAGCTTGCCCAAGTCATTCGGCTGCCCGCCCGAGGTCGGATACAGCGCCGTGCAATCCAGCACGGCACCCCATGCAGGCAACGTGTCGTGCATTTCCGGCTCGCAACTCAACACTTCCGCGCTGAAGTCGCGCAGATACGAATCGTCGTAATAGAGTCTTCGAGTTTCCATCGCTCTAGGCCTGCAGTGCGCGTTGCCATGCTTCGCTGTATTTGTATCCAGTTCCCGTGTTAAACAGGACCACCGTTTCCTCCGATTTGATCCAGCCGGATGCCGCGAGCTTGCGCGCAGCGATCACGGTTGCGGCGCCTTCCGGCGCGGCAAAGATTCCTTCCTGCGAAGCCAGCTCCCGCGCGGCGTGCAGCATTTCCGCATCGCTCACCGTCAGCGCTGTGCCGTGCGTCAGCCGCAGCATGCGTAGCATCAGCAAATCCCCCAGCGGACCCGGCACGCGCAATCCGGAAGCAATCGTCGCCGCGTTCGGGAAAAATTCCGCTGCATCACGACGCGCTTCCCACGCTTTCACAATCGGAGCGCATCCTTCCGCCTGCACCGCGACCATGCGCGGCCGCTCGGCGCTGATCCATCCCATCTCCTGCATTTCATCAAACGCCTTGCACATCCCGATCAGCCCCACACCGCCGCCCGTCGGATACAAAATCACATCCGGCAATTTTCCGCCGAACTGTTCCCACAGTTCGTAGCCCATCGTCTTCTTGCCCTCGACGCGATAAGGCTCCTTCAGCGTTGAAACGTCATACCAGCCTTCGCGATCTTTTCGCTCCGCCACATATTTCCCGCAATCGGAAATCAGCCCGTCGAGTTTCACCACTTTCGCGCCGAAGGCCTGGCACTCCATCACATTGGCTGCCGGAGTATCCGCCGGCATCACGATCACCGCCGGAATACCCGCCGCCGCGGCATACGCCGCCAGCGCCCCACCAGCATTACCCGCCGTGGGCGCAGCGAGAACCTTAGCGCCGAGTTGCTTTGCGCGCGTCACGGCTGCGGTCATTCCGCGTGCCTTAAACGAACCCGTCGGATTCAATCCTTCGTCTTTAACGTAAAGTCGCCGCAATCCCATAGATGCCCCGAGCCGCGTCGCTGGTATCAGCGGAGTCATGCCTTCACCGAGCGTGACGGGAGCGCCGGGCGGCAAAACTTCGCGGTAGCGCCACAAATTTCCCGGGCGCTTCGATAAATTCTCCAGGGTGAGCGTTGCAGCCGCACTCTTCAGGTCATAGCGAACCAACAGCGGCTTCCCGCACGTGCATAAGTGCTGCTCGACTTCGGCGTCGTATTTCTTGCCGCATTCGGAGCATTCCAGCTCCATCACATTCGTGGCCGTGGTCATAGGATTGGAAAAGTCTAGCACAGCCGCTTTGGCCTCTCCGCGCCGCGCAGAGCAGCCAGAACGCCCGAAAACACATCTAATCCACGGTACAATTGAGAGATGGCCGTGAAGCTGATTGCACTCGATATTGACGGCACTCTGCTGGACAGCCGCTGGACTCTGCCGGAAGCGAATCGGGCGGCCATTGCGGAAGCTACGCGGCGCGGCATCGAAGTCGCGCTGGTCACCGGCCGTCGATACGACTTCGCCATGCCCATCGCGGTTCAGATCGGCGCGCCACTCACCATGATCGTCAGCAACGGCGCCGTAATTCGTACGCAAGACGGCGAGACACATCTGCGGCATCTGCTTCCGCGGGAAGCGGCCGCTCGCGCTCTCGAAATCAGCAGGCCCTGGCGCGACAGCAGCGCTGTGATTTTTGACCGGCCGGGTGAGAATCAGGTGATCCTCGAAGTACTTGCAAGCGACGATCCGATTCGCTCGGCATACTACGCGCGCAACAAGGAATTCATTGGCCAAGCCATCCCCCTCGAGAGCTGCCTCACGGAAGATCCGCTCCAAGTGATGCTATCGGGCAAAGTGGAACCGATGCGCGATGCGGAAGCCGTCCTACGCGCCGCGCAAGCAGCCGAAGGATTTAAGGTCGCCTCTACCGTTTACGAGAGCCGCGATTTCGCGATGATCGACGTGATTCATCCGCAGTGTTCGAAAGGCGCTGCGCTTGCGGAATGGGCCGCTCTGCGCGGTTTAGCTCGCGAAGAAATAATGGCTGTGGGCGACAACCACAATGACCTTGAAATGCTTACGTTTGTGGGAATTCCGGTCGTGATGGGCAACTGCGTTCCGGAGCTAAGAAATTTCGGCTGGCACGAAACGGCCTCCAACGACCATAATGGGGTAGCCGCGGCGATCGAGCTGTTTGCGCTGCGGGAGGTAGCTCCGTGCGGCTGAAGCACCTAGCCTTGAGCGCGCTAATTGTGGGATTTGCCGCGCCTGGCTTGCGCGCCGAATACGTCGTGCTGCGCAGCGGGCAGCGTCTGACGGTAACCGGCTACCAGCTTGTCGGCGATAAGTACCGCCTGCAAATGAAAGGCGGCACCGCCGATGTGCCCGTGGAGCAAGTCCTATCCATTGAGCCCGAGGACGTTTTCACGCCGGTGCCGCATGTGGAAGTCTCGCAGGAACCCTTCGGCGAACTGATTCGCGCGGCCGCGAAACGCTATAACGTCGATGCCGACCTAATCACCAGCGTCATTGCTGCGGAATCCAACTTCAACGCCAACGCAATTTCCCGCCGCAACGCACGCGGGTTGATGCAGCTTCTTCCCGGAACCGCTGTTCATCTGGGCGTAAAGAATATTTTCGACCCCCAGGAAAATATAGACGCGGGCACGCATTATCTGAGCGACCTTTTGCTGCTGTACAAAAATGACCTCGCTCTGACACTCGCCGCCTATAACGCCGGTCCAGAACGCGTGCAGCGCTATGGACAGCGCGTGCCGCCCTTTGCAGAAACAGTCTCTTACGTTCGCCGCGTGAAGCAAACCTATAATCGGCGCAAATCCAGCAGTTCTCCCGTGAAGACAGCGTTGAGCGGATCGCCCGCTGCCGGGTCAATGCAACCGGCGCCGTCCCCACTGCTCTAAGTTTTATGTAGAGAGCGAGTTTATTGCTGTGGAGGATTCACTGGCTCCGGTGGCGGTGTAGGCAAAGGCATATCCGTAGACGGGGGCGCCGGTGAACCTGCCGGCGTGTTGTTCTGCGGCCCAAATCCAAATCCACTTTGACCTTGACCGGTTCCTTGGGGACTTTTGTTTATATTGCCTAGTTGCTGGTTCAAGGCGTTGGCCATGTCTTTGGAGGGATTCCAGACGAATTCAAACAGGCGGTAATTCTTAGCCTTGTCATAGACAATCACCGAACGCCTGTTGATCTTGCTACCCACTCCGATGATATTGCCGCCCATTAACGGACTATCCGACACCATACCGGAAGGAGTTGCGTTGGCAGCGTCATCGGTTGACGTCGCATTGCTGGCTGGCGTCGCATTGCCGGTCGCCGTCTGTGCCGCCGAGCCAGGTTGCCCCGGATTCGTACCACTTTGATTGGCGGCCTGCTGCGCTTGCTGTATGCCACCCTGCGCTGGAGGCGATTGCCCGAATCCCGAGGCGCCAAAACTCGTAGTCTGCTGCGGGCTGGCACCTGCAGGCGTGCCGGGTTGACCAGTTCCCACGCCAGGCATTTGGAAGGTTTGCGGCGGCTTCAAACTGCCGATCAGCTGGCCAGACGGTCCGACATAGATAAATCGCCAGGCGCCGTCCGCTTTGTTCATCGGATCTTTATAGGCCTGACGCATGAACCGCAGCGAGCCCAATTTCGGTTTGGTCAAATCGTCCATCGAGGTCGGGAAACGATTCGTCTTGCGGTAGTACAGCTTGATCCCGCGCACGTACTGCTTGCCGCGCCAGATCATCTCTTCTTCTTTTTCGCGCTGCCGCTCCGTGCGGATATAAGGAGCAGCGACCATGGCGCTCACCAGCAGCACGGTGGTCAAAAACATGACCATCATCAGCGCAAACCCGTTTTGCGATTTTGTGGCGGTGCTTCTGTAGCGATTTCTCATAGCGATGCTCATGCGGGCGGAGCTGACTGTTCGTCCAGCGGGGTGGAATTCCGTCTTCCGGAGCCCAATTCCTCGAATTCAAGAGTGCCGTTCCCGATCCTAAGAATGCGAAACCTCCCGAGGAGCGTGTCGCCTTCACCCACGATGTACACCTCTTCACCGTCGCTAAGGAACGCGCGCTTTGAGGTCCCGTTGGGAACGGTGCCGTACCCAAAGTACTTCATATTGGCCGGCAAGCTCGGAGGCGGAACTTCTACAACCTGGGGTACAGGAGTGGGAATTGGATCGGGTCTCTTAGGAGGAGGCGCGGGCGGTACAAACTCGCTAAACAAATCCCGGCCGCTACTCTTATATTCCGTGCGCCGGCTGGCGTCCAGTTTCCAGCGCTGCAGTTCGGGATTTTCGACCGGAATCGGAGGATACATTTTTGTCGTGAAAAAGGACGGCGTCTTGCCCACGAACGACACGCCTTTGCTGTCGAAATACAAAACGCCCGCCGCTATGAGCACAAGTACGGTAAGCACGGCCATTTGTGTCTTTTGGTTCATTACGCTGCCCGAAAGTAGGTTTTAATGTGCACGGTCACTTGCAATGCCCCTTTGGAACCTTGCGCCTGGCCAGCAGAACGCGCCGAGAGGCCATCCACCGCATAAAAGTTTGGGGAGCGTTGCAATCCGTTCAAAAATCGCACCACTCCGCGATAATCGCCGGACACTTGGGCGTCGATCTTCAGCTCTGTCAGGTCACGTCCTTTCAGACTTTTAGGATTGAAGCTGCGGCTGTCCAATCGCAGACCGGATTTGGCGGCAAGCGAGCTTAGCTCCGCGCTAATACTTGAATATCCGTTGCTCTCGGGGAAAAGCGAGTGCTCGAAAACATCGCAATCCTTCTGAATCGCTGGAATGTGGCGTCGAATTTCCTGGGCGCGCTGAATATCTTTTTTCAGGAGGTCGCGATTGCGGGTGAGAAGTGCCAGCTCCTGCTGCGCGCTTTGCGCCGACGCAACGTTCCACGTGTATACGCCGAGAGCTAGGTCCGCGGCGATTAGCAGCACCAGAAGGAACACAATTAAACGCTTCTTGACTTTGAAGTCCCGGCGCATCAACTCCTCACATAAACGGCGGTAAGCTGAACTTGTAAGCGGTCCCAACTTCCGTTTCCTTGTTGCGGATCAATACTAATTTCGTGGACTTCCCGTATTTCTTTAAAGGCCGGAGAATTCTCCAGCGCGCGAAGGAATTTGAGCTTTGCTTCGTCGCTGATCGCGCCGACCTGCAGCTTCACCAACACTTGGCCCTTTTCATGCCCCGGCTCGATACTCATCAGGCGCACGCCGATGGGCATAATTTTCTCCAAATCCATGAACATTTGGGTCCAATTAAGGCTTTGCTCGTCGATCAAGGAATTGAGGAAGGAGGAGCGCTCGTTCAGCTTGGCGTTCTGCTCTTCCTTGAAGAAGTTCTCCAACTCCTCGCGTTGGCGCATGAGCCCAACCATCTCCTGGCGGATGTCCGCCTCTCGCGCGCGCAGCGCCTCATTCGATTTGCGCACGGAGTAAACGTGCCAGCCGAGCGCGATGAAAACAATACCGGCGATCGCGCCGATGAGACCCGAAACCGCCAGGAACTTGCGGTGGGTCTGCAATGGATTTGTCGCTAGATTTAAACGAACCTTCATACTTTAATTCCCTGGATTCCCTGCCTGAGTTTGCGGCTTCAGCTTCGATGCATCATCCAGCCGACCAACCCATCGGCTTCGCGGTCCGCCAGCGGCCGCGCAGCGTGCGGTATCCGGCCATCGGAAACCGCTGCGTGCAAGAGCGAGCTCACCTTGCAGTGAAACTCGGATTCCAGCGGCGGAACAAAATCCGCAAGCCGCGCACCCAAGCCTGCCACTCGTACCGAACCGATCCCCTCGCCCCAGGTGTCCTGGTAATAGGCGGCCACGGGGTAAATTTCTTCCAGCAGCATCTGCGGCGTGATGTCGCCACTATGCACCGGAAGCTCGGTGCAACGGTAGCCGCAAAGTATTTCACCACGCACGATCGCGGTGGTCAGGGCTATACCGGAGACGCGGGCCAGCAACGTGGCTTTGTCGTCTCCGAGCAGAGAGATCGCCGCGAGTGAGGAACTCAAGATCACGCCGGGGTGCAGGTTCGCACCTTCGGCCAACGCTTCGTATTCGCGCACGATGCGCAGACGGGCCAGCGCGGTCACAATGTCCACGCCCTCCGCGCGGCCGGGTTGGCGCATGTAAGAAATCACCGTTTCATCGGCCTCGAACGGAATGCTCTTCTTCAGCTTCCAGCGGAGCATGGGTATCGCTTCCTGCGGCGAACGCGGGAACTCATCAAAATGCTGCACAAAGACGCGAACAACCGGATCGGGCAAAATCAGAGCGACCTCTTGGTCCCTGGCACGCAAACGGCTGACGATATTGGCCATCGCACTCTTCAAAGCGCTTGCGTTAATGACATTGGCTTCGACCGCGGAAGGCACTAACGCGGCGGATGGCAGAGTTTCCACGGTGAATTCATCCACCGAGTTGCCCTTCCAACGTGCGGCGGCTACGCGATCGGGCGCAAACTCGACGGCGAAGTGCGGGTGCGGCATGGCATCGAGCCAGCGCGAGAGCCGGGTGAAGAGTCCCGCTTCCCGCGTATCCTGCCGAAGTGTGGAAATGCTACTCAACGAAAGTCACCTTGTTAATTTCTTTTAGCGTAGTGATTCCGTCGCGAATCTTTGCGAGACCGCTCTCGCGCAGTGTAATCATGCCCTCCTCGCGGGCGATACGCTTAATCTCTGACGTCGGCCGGCGATCCACAATCATTTCGCGAATGCGGTCGGTCAGGTCCAGCAGCTCGCAGATGGCAGTGCGTCCGTGGAATCCCGTGCCGGAGCATTCCAGACATCCGCCCCCTTCGACCAGGGTCACGTCCGACCATACCGCCGCGTCGAGACCGGCTTCCGTCAGCTCCTGCGGAGAATATTTTTTCGGCCGCTTGCAGTTAGGGCAAACCACGCGAACCAAACGCTGAGCCATAATGCAGTTCAGCGCCGACACAAAATTGTAAGGCTCGACCCCCATGTTGATAAAGCGACCGATGACATCGGTGACATTGTTGGCGTGGACGGTGGTGAAGACCAGGTGGCCGGTGAGAGCGGACTGAATGGCGATCTGCGCAGTTTCCTGGTCGCGAATTTCGCCGACCATGATCTTGTCCGGGTCATGGCGCAAAATGGAGCGCAAGCCACGCGCAAAGGTGAGGCCCTTCTTTTCGTTGACCGGAATTTGCGTGATGCCGCGAAGCTGGTACTCGACGGGATCCTCGATGGTGACAATCTTGTCTTCGTCCGTCTTGATTTCGTTCACCGCGGCGTAGAGAGTGGTCGTCTTGCCTGAACCGGTGGGGCCGGTGACCAGCACCATTCCGTAGGGCTCGCGAATATAGCGGCGAAAGCGGCGGGTTTCGTCCGGCGAGAACCCTACAACGTCCAAAGTTAGACTCTGAAATTTTTCCGAGAGGGTTTCCTTGTCCAAGACGCGAAGAACCGCGTCTTCGCCGTGACTTGCGGGCATGATGGAGACGCGCAGGTCGATGAAACGGCCCTTGTACTTCACGCGGAAACGGCCGTCCTGCGGCACGCGACGCTCGGCGATGTCCAGATCGCTCAGCACTTTAATGCGGGAGAGGACGGTGGAATGCCATTCTTTGGCGATGGGCTGCATGGCGTGCTGCAGCACGCCGTCAATGCGGTACTTGACGGCGACTTCCGTGTCGCGCGCCTCGATGTGGATGTCGCTGGCGCGGCGTTCGAGCGCGGTGAAGATGATGGTTTCCACCAAGCGGACGACGGGACTGACGGTAGTGTCGCGCGTCAGGCGGTCGCCGGAAATTGTCTCTTCGCCTTCTTCTTCTTCCTTGGCCACCTGCAAAGTGAACGCTTCGGTGGCTTGCTCGAGAACGCGCTGCGATTGCTCCGTGCGCTTGAGTAAATCGGCAATCTGACGGGGCGTGGCGACCTTGATGGAGAGCTTCTTGCCCAACAGCAACGGCAGCTCATCGCTCATCTGCACTTGGCCGGGATCAGCGGCAGCGATGGAGAGCACGTTATTGTGAGACTCCAGCGGCACAAAGTTGTAACGAAACATCAGGTCCGCGGGGATGGTGCGAAAGAGTTCGGGATCGATGCGCTGCTCGCGCAAATCGACAAACGCGTAACGATAGCGTTCGGCCAGTTTGCGGGCCACCTCGCGCTCGTGCTGCTCGTCGGTGGAGGACGTAACGCCCGCTATAACGTTGGAATGTTCAGTAGTTGCCATGAATCCTTAGCTTGCCGCTCCTGAGGCTGAGAACGAGAAGATTGGCAAATAGAGAGAAATTAGAATGAACGCCACAAGAGCGCCCATGAATACGAGAATAGCAGGCTCGATGATGGAAACCAGCGCACTGAGCCGCAAAGCCACTTCATCTTCGTAAAATTCCGCGACGCTGGTCAGCATAGGGGCCAGAGCGCCGCTGGATTCACCAACTTCAATCATGTCCAGCGCGAGCACGGGCACCACCTGTTTGGACGCCAGAGCGTGATGCAGGGATTCCCCCTCGCGAACCATTTGCGTTGCTTCCGAAACCGCTTCGCGCACAAGCCTGCTGGAAATCGCATCGGAAGCCGTTTGCAAACCCGCCACAAGGGGCGTTCCGCCGGTCAACAGGGTGGCGAGCGTGCGGGAGAATTGCGCAATTTGGAACTTCAGAAGGGTGTTGCCAACGACAGGCAGACGAAACTTTAAACGGTCAAAGGCGATGCCGCCCTCTTCGGTGCGCGACCAGAAGTACACGCCGACAGCGAGCAGCACGAGTCCCGCGATGCAGAGCAAGAAAACGTAGCGGTATTCCACGGTCAGAGCGATCAAAAATCTTGTCGGTCCCGGAAGCTGAACGTTGAGATCTTTGTACAGCATCGCAAATTTGGGGATCACCGCCGACACCAGGTAAGAGACAATGACTGTGGCCATTACAATCAACAGAGCCGGATACACGAGCGTCGCGAGAATCTTTTTGCGGACTCCCGTGCTCACTTTTTGATAGGCGATGTAATATTCCAGAACGCCCGAAAGGTTTCCGCTCTTTTCTCCCGCGAGGATCGCCGTCGAATACACTTTCGAGAACACGCCGGCTTCCGTGATGGCTTCGGAAAGGGACTTGCCCTCGCGAACACGGTCGCGAATCTGGGAAATCACTGGACGGAGCTTAGGGGACGATGCCCGGTCAGCCAGCAAATCCAGAGCGCGCAAAATGGGAAGGCCGGCCTTGATCAAGGTATTGAACTGTTGATTGAGGATCAGGAACTCGCTGCCTCCAACGGAACGCTCGCGCCGCTGGAACAATCCGGCCAGAAGGCGATTGCGCTGATCGACTGCATACACGTAGAGCCCGCGATCGGCCAGCTTCTGGCGGGCCTCCGCCATCGAACTCGCAGCTTCTATGTGCGAAAATACGCGGCCGTTGGCG
>DATBYP010000342.1:0-23862 GCA_036513675.1 Candidatus Acidiferrum sp. | reverse complement strand
CCTGCACTGGCTGATGGCCGCGATGGTCCTGACCATGCTGGGGATTGGCGTTGCGATGGTCGCATCGCTCGGCGACTACCATCGCCTGGTTTCCATTCACCGCCCGTTGGGGATCGCCATCCTGATTGTGGTCGTGATTCGCTTCGTGAATCGCCAGTTCAGTACTCTGCCTCCGTTTCCCGCCAGCATGTCGTCTCAGGAGCGCTTCGTCGCACACGCATCTGAAGTATTGTTGTATACCCTGCTGTTTGTGTTGCCGCTCGTCGGCTGGGGGATGTTGTCCGCAGCGCGATATCCGATTGTCCTGTTCGGGTCACTGCATCTTTTTCCGATCCTTCCGCACAGCGTGACGCTGTACGCGGTCTTGCGGAGGACGCACACGATTCTCGCCTATCTCCTATTCCTCGCATTCGTCGCCCACTTTGGAGCCATTCTGTTTCACACGCTGATTGTGCGAGACGGGATGCTTAGCCGCATGGCGCCGTGGCGGGCCCACGCGCGCTAACTTCCTCGAAACGGCATTCCTCTTGGCGCGCCAAGGCAAGAACGGTCACCTCATGCGCTGGCTGCTCGCCCAAGCGGGAGGTGTTTACCGGGGTCGGGCTTCTGGCCCACGGATAACTGCCGGATCGTCGGCAATCCGGAAGTAACCTTTCTTCTGGTGTAGTCTCCCAGTGCCCGTCACCGTCAAGGCCACAAATGGTCTATGGCATGTCACCAGTAAAGTAGATCTGCAGCCGCTCACACGAGTGTACACGGAGGAGAGTCATGACCTGAAGTGAAGCCGAAATAGGGCAATCCCTGGCTGCAAGACCAATGCGGTACTTTTATTTGCGATAAGAGCTACGAAGGGTGACTCGATGACAAAGCGATTCTGGAGCTGCGCCCTCATGACGCTCCTCAGTGCCGGCGTAAGCGCTGGCTTTTCCCTTGCAGGCCTACTCGGGCCGGGCAGCGACGGCAGCTTCGCCCGGTATGCGGCTTCGCGCAGCGTCGCCTTGTTGCTAACGGTCCTGATCGCGATCCTCGTTCGTTCCCGCATAGCAATCGCACTTCTGGGAATCGCCATGACGGTAGTGCAAGCGTTTGACGGCGTCATCGGCGCGCTCGCCCACGATCCTTCGAAGACCTACGGACCGTTTGCCTTTGCCGTCCTCAACGCACTCGCGGTGGGCTGGCTCCTGCGAGGGCAGGAGAGTCATCTAAACGAACCCCTGAAAAGCTAGCCGCCGCTCGACCAGTCCACGTCGATTCGAGGAACCCTCTGGATCGACTGACCTCCGTCTGAATCGGACTTTGACGATCAGCAAAGGACATTTGACCTTCACGGTACTCACTACCCCGAATCGAGTCAGTACCAGATTGGTCCTTGCAACCCGCCCTGTGCCGGATTGAAACGGCTCCCCCGATTTCCTGAAACCAGCATGTGCCGAACGGCGAGATGCAATCTTTTCATACGTGTAACCGCTGGCCGCTCCTGTGTTTAGCCTTGCCACTCGATTCCTCGGTGCTACCGTTATGGAGTCGTTCTTGCAACATATCTCCCGCAGATGCCGGTACAGACAGCCTCCTTCGCCCGCATCGAAAGAATGCGTTGGCGCCATGTAGTTCGATGTGTGTCTAGTCCTGCGCTCTCGCTCTGTCTCGTTGTGTTGACTCTGCCCGCTACCCGTGCGGCCGGGCAAGAGCAGCAATCGGACTGGCAAGCGCAAGTACGCAAATACTGCGACGTGAGCGACTGGCCATCCGCCATGCGCGTCGTCGAAGCAGAAATGGTTCGCGCGCCGCAGGATTTGGATGTAAAGGCTTGGCACGCGCGGGTGTTGACCTGGGCAGGGCGTCTGGAAGAAGCCGAGCACGACTACCGTGAAATATTGGCCGTCGACAAGAGTGATCCCGACAACTGGGCAGGCCTGGCAGCGGTGTGCTTACGCGAGGGAAAAATGGAGGAGGCCTTGCGCGCTGTCGAAATCGCTGTGCAGATGGATCCGAATCGCGGCGATCTGCATGCCGCGTACGCAAGTGTTCTACACGCGGCGGGGCAACGCATAGAAGCCCGCGCGGAATTTGCAAAGGCGCCCCAGCCGATCAAGGCCGGGCGACGCCCTAAGAACGAACTTCGCGTAGGCATCGAAAACGATTCTCTCAGTTACACCCTTGCCAATCACGGCCAGGGGGCCACTCTCATTACTCGGTGGACGCCGCTCTGGGCCACGAATTTCGGGGGAGGCTTTTATCAGCGAAACGGAATTTTTGCCGAGAAATTCGTGGGGAGTATTACCCTACACGCGCATTCTTTCGCGGCAATTACCGCGGGCGGCGCCATCGCTGGCGACAATACCGTGATACCGAAGAGCGAAGCATTCTTTGATTTCGACCGCGGGCTGAGCATTCGTGATGCAAAAATCTTGAAAGGCGTCGAGTTCCAATACGGTCAGCACTGGTATTGGTATCAAGCGGCGCGAATTTTGACTCTTAACGGCGCAGCAACTCTCTATTTGCCTCGCGACTGGTCACTGACTTTCGGCGCCACGGGGGCCCGCAGCGCGTTCTCCGGCACCGGAGTTGAGTGGCGCCCTTCTGGCATTTCGCGGTTGGGATTTCCGCTGGTCGCATGGAGCACGGCAAGCCTATCCGGAAATATTTTCTTCGCCGCCGGAGCTGAGAACTTCGCAAGCTCCGACCAGATCGGAAGATTTTCTTCGCAAACATATGGAGGCGGATTGCGCTTCGAATTCGGGTCGCGCATGTACGCGACTTTCGCTTATTCCTACCAAAAGCGCACGCAAAATCGTACCGACAGCTACACCGGAGCCGGCTATGGCATCCGTTTTTGAAAAACTCTGGCGGCTTGGGCCTGCCGCCTTCGTGCTGAAGGCCATCATAGCGGCGACGATTGCTGACGGGTTACTGCTTGCATTTATTCTGCTTCGTCGAGCGTATCGCAAGCGCTATTTTCGCAGGCGCGATGCGCGCGTGTTCGAATTGCGCCAGGAGTGGCAAGACCTTATTTCCGGCAAGATTCCTTACTCGGCTTGGCGTGCAAATGCCTTCGATCGCCGTATCGTAGAAACGATCGCGCTGGACGGACTGGAAGCCGCGGGCCCAGAGGAATCCGCTAAAACGCTCAGGTTCTTGCGTGCGAGCGGGTTAATCGAGAAACGCATTTTTGAAGCGCGGCACCTCACTGGTTGGCGCCGCCTGCGTGCCTTGGTTGCTCTCGGTCGCACGCGAGCGCCGGAAGGCATTCCGGCGCTCGGGGAAGCGTTGAGGGACAGCAATCTCGAAGCTCGCCTGGCCGCGCTGCGCGGTTTGGGGCGCACCGCAAGCCCACAGGCCGCCGAGGAGATACTTGCCTGGGTTGGCGAAAAGGGACTCGTCGTGCCGGTGCTCCCGTTGCAGAGCGCTCTAATTCAGTGTTGCGCGGAGCGGCCACAAGTGCTGCTGCCGTACGTGCAAAACGCACAGGGACCCTTGCGGGCAGCGCTTGGCCGGGTTCTTGGCGAAGTTGCGACCCCGTCCCTGGGATTGGACCTGCTGCAATTCGTCGGTGACGACCTGGAGGAGCTGCGAGCGGCGGCTGCGCGCGCCTTTGCGCACTCACCGTCAGGTATGGCCTTTGATGTTCTCAACGAACTGGCGCGAGACCCCACCTGGTTCGTGCGGCTGCGCGCTCTCGTGAGCCTCGGGAAGCTATCCGACCGGCGCGGGATTCCTGCGCTGCTTCGCGGCCTCACAGATTCAAATCGCTTGGTGCGCCTGCGCGCCGCCGAAGCCCTTGTCGCGTTCAACACCGAAATGGTGCCGATTTTTCAGCAAGTCGTCGCGGCGGGCGATCGCTACGGCTTGCATGCGTTTGTGACCGCACTGGAAAACGCAAACCTTCTCTCAACGCTTGAGGAGCAGCTGCAGAATTCCACGTCGCTCCCCACGGCGAAGAGCGAACACCTCCAAAACGTGCTGCGGTCCGGCTCACTGCTCGGTGGAGAGTTGGCCGGTTCGCTGGACGTCGCAAATGCGGCAGCGCGTTCGTGATTCGCTTTCTTGAAATCACGAACCACACTTTGTTTTGGTATTACCTGGCGAGCAATCTCGCTTACCTACTCATGCTTTTGGTCGCGCTGAAGACCAGCGCCGCTCACCAGCGCAGATTAGAAAGCCACCGCTTGGATTGGATTGGCGAAACGCCATTGGCCCCGCCGATCACTCTGATAGCGCCCGCACACAACGAAGCAAGCTCGATACGCATCGCGGTTCGAAATCTCTTGGAACTGGACTATCCGCAGCTCGAAGTAATCGTCGTGAACGATGGATCTGAAGACCGCACGCTGGACGAAATGCGTGACGAATTCCGCTTGCGCCCGGTGCGGGCCGTGTATGTCCCGGAATTGCAGAGCGCCCCGGTCCGCGGGCTTTATCGCAGCGACATCGATTCCAGGCTGCTGGTCGTCGACAAAGAGGCGGGCGGGCGCAAGGCTGACGCGGTAAACGCGGGATTGAATGCCGCAACATCTCCGTACATTTGTGTCGTCGACGCGGATTCTATTCTGGAACGCGACGCGCTGCTGCGCATCATGCTTCCGATTCTTTCCGATCCTAAGCGCGTTGTCGCCGTCGGCGGAATTATCCGCGTGCTGAACGGTTCGGAAATTGCCAATGGACAGTTGCGCCGCGTGCGCTTGCCACGCAAAAGCATCGAAGTAATCCAGGTAATTGAATACCTGCGCGCATTTTTGATCGGCAGGGAAGCGTGGGGCCAGGGAAACATGCTGATGATTATTTCCGGCGCGTTCGGCGTGTTTCGCACGGACCTGGTACGCGCGGTTGGTGGCTACCGGCCCAACGCGATCGGGGAAGATTTCGACTTGGTGGCCCGCCTGCACAGATATCTACTGGAAAAACGCGCCGACTATCGCATTCAATTTGTTCCCGATCCCATGTGCTGGACCGAGGTTCCGTCAGACTTGAAATCTCTTGGCCGGCAGCGCGCGCGCTGGCAAAAAGGATTGTTGGACGTATTGTTGTTGACGCGTGGCATGCTGTTTCGTCCGCGTTACGGGAGAATCGGATCGTTTGCGCTGCCGTATCTGTGGCTCTTTGAATTTGCCGCGCCGGTGATTGAGATCCTGGGAATTGTCACCATCGTTCTCGCTGCCGTGCTCGGCGTCTTGAGCCGCACGTTTTTTGTGCAGTTCCTGCTGTTCGGCTACGCGTTCGCGACCGTGATCTCCATCGGTTCCGTCTTGCAGGAAGAAATCACCTACAAACGTTATAACGACTGGCAAGACGTGGTGCGCCTGGTCAGCTACTGTTTTCTCGAACATTTTCCCTACCGCCAGATGCACATGTGCTGGCGGCTCTATGGCATCTGGCAGTACCTGCGCGGCGATTTCGTCTGGGCGCCGCTAAAGCGCAAAGGGCTGCAATCCGCCAGCGTTCCATAGTTCCCGGTGATCCCTCCTGCGTCGGGGGAAGAAACCCAACTCGCGCGGCGTCCGACGCTTTACATAGCGGCAATGACTTGTTTCGCGGCGCTTGTTTTGCGGTGCTTTACTTCGCCGCGGGGATTGGCTAGCGTTAGCCAAGGGCTGAGTGCGCACCTGGCATGGATACGCTTACCTCCGTCAAGGACCTGCTGTTTACGCTGCTGCTGAAAGTGGGCGTGTCGTCATCGTTTGCGGCGCTGCTGGCGCGGTGGAACACGTTTCGCCGCGTACTGTTCACGGAAGAACGCGATCCGGACCAAAAATTGAAGCTGATGCTGTTTATGACGCCGCCGCTGATTGTAGGCGTGTCGCTACGGTTGGTGGGATTGCCGTACCGGTTCGCGGACCTTTCGCTGGAAGGCGCGTTCCTCATGGGCTTGCTGGGCGGGCGCGTGGTGGGGCCGATTGGCGGCGCGATCATCACGATTCCGGCACTTGCCGCGCATGAATGGCTGGCGATGCCGGCGGCGGCCACCGCCGGACTGCTCGGGGGCTTGATGCGCCAGGCGATACCCAACAAAGAAGAGCTCTGGAATTTCGGCCCATTCACATTTTTGAATATTCCACGTGACGTGGTGCGCTTTGTGCGGCAAGCAAAGATGTCCTGGGAATTGCTGCCCTTGCTTGCGTGCGTTGTCTTGGAGCTGGGCCGCGTAGCGATCGCCGTAGCGACCAAGCCGAAATGGTTGTTCGCGATCCATCCGGAGTGGGACTGGTGGCTCCTGCTTTGCGTCCTCGCGACATTGATGTCGGTGGCGGCGCCGTTGAAAATCTGGAACAACACGCGCATCGAGATGAACCTGGAGCGGCACCAGCAACTGCTGCTCAAGGCGCGCATGGACGCGCTTTCGAGCCAGATCAATCCCCACTTTTTGTTCAACACATTGAATACGGTGTCGTCGCTGATCCGCTTTGATCCCGACGCGGCGCGCGGCGTGGTGTTGAAGCTCAGCAATATTTTGCGGCGGCTGCTGCGGAAGCACGAGACGTTTGTGCCGTTGCGCGAAGAGTTGCAATTCATCGACGATTACCTGGACATTGAAGTGGCACGCTTTGGCCGCGACAATTTGGAAATTATCAAGCACATCGACGAAGAGGCGCTCGAGGCTTTTGTGCCGAGCATGTTGCTGCAACCTATCGTCGAAAACTGCTTGAAGCATGGGCTGGCGCCGAAAATCGATGGCGGCAGGATCCAATTGCGCACCGCGAATCGCGACGGGCGTTTGCGCATCGAGATTGAAGACAACGGCGTGGGCATTTCCGAGGAGAAGATGCCGCACGTGTATGTGGAAGGCATCGGCCTGAGCAACGTGCGCGAGCGCCTGCGCGTGCTGTACGGCACTGATTTCCGGCTGGAGATCGAGAGCCACACCGGCCAGGGCACCGTCATCCGCATCGAAATCCCCGAGCTCGTCTCGACCATGCAGGCAGTGGGCTGATTCCCGTTTGAGGCGCGCAATTGCCTGAAAATGCTGAGGTTGCAGGGATGTGATAGCAAGGGAGTTGCGTGCTCGCAGGCGCGAATTGAGAGCTTGATACCCCACACCCCCCGGCAACGCAGATGGTTATCAAAATAAAAGAGTTGCGGGAAAAGCAATTCGTAAGGTTATGAAAACAAAGGAGCGACAGAAGCGCGTCAAAACGTCCTGTAGAGGCATCTGAAAGGTGGAAGATTCCGCAAATGGATTCGTGACGCAGACTCGTAGAGAGCGAGGAATGGAAGGCTGGGGCGGGGATTTGGCGGAGCATACGGAAGGGTAGCGCAGATTTAACTTAGAAGTAAATCAAAAGACATCAAACGGTCGAATTTCGGGGTTGAACGGCTATTAGGAGTGGTAAACGGCTACGGGCTTCGGGTAGGGGTACGTAGTCAAAGGCAAGACGCGCGAAAACTGATCGGTTAATCCAAGAAAAAGCCTTGGATATAAAAATTGGCGTCCGGGGCAGGCCCCGACAACTGCGGGCGATGTGAACGTCCGCTCCTCAGGGGGTATCTGAAAGGTGTCGCTCCACAAAATCCTTATGAATTCTTCGCACCTCCCTCATTCGCGGATTTGTACGCTTGAGAAGTGCGACGTTCCAATGAAACGGTAGGAAACGCGGCAAACTAACCGGGAGGGTTTTTCCCCATGTCAATCCCCACCTCAACCCCCATGTCAGCGACGAGATGGCTTGTAAAGAGGAATCTTGCGATCGGGACGCGACTCCCACTTGTGCCGTTAGTTTTCTCGCTGGTCATTTGCCTGGCCACCTGCAATCTCGGCACACCCGCGACTGCCCAATCTCTGGTCCCTGGGGACGTGAAGCATGATTCGCCAGGGAGGGAAATTAGGCGGGGTGAATCCGTCCATGTGGATGTGGATCTGGCGCTCATCAACGTCACGGTGACCGACCCGCACAACCGCCCCATCGTAGGCCTCGCGCCCGACAGTTTCCGGATCTTCGAAGATAACGTCGAGCAGGAGGTGGTGAACTTTTCCTCCGAAGATGTCCCCGTATCGATCGGCGTTATTTTCGACGTCAGCGGGAGCATGGCCAACAAACTGGGGAGCGCCAGGCAAGCCGCCGTGCAATTTTTCAACACTATTAATTCACAAGATGAAGCTTTTCTCATCGGGCTGAGCGCGCATGCCGAGCTTGTGAGTCCGTTCAGCAACAATATTGCAGAGGTACAGAATCGCTTGCTCACCGTCTCCGCCAGAGGCTCGACCGCGCTGCTCGATGGCATTTACATGGGAATGAGCGAGATGAGGAGCGCACGAAATGCCAAACGCGCCATCCTGATCATATCCGACGGGGGGGATAACCACAGCCGGTATAGCGAGGACGATCTCAAACGCTTGGCGCGGGAAGCGGATACGCAACTGTATGCTATCGGCATCTTTGACCCGTCGGGGTATCACCGTCGAACGTTGGAGGAGGTCAACGGACCCTTGCTGCTTTCTGAACTGACGGAATTGACCGGCGGACGCGCCTTCAGCGTGCGCAATTCAAATGAGGCGTCAGAAATTGCCGCAAAGATTGGGACAGAGCTCCACAGTCAGTACATTTTGGGATACCACCCAAGTAATAAGACGCATGATGCGAGGTGGCGCAAGATCACGGTCAAGGTCCGCCCGCCAAACGGTGCCCCGCGTCTCAGCGTTCACGCAAAGAGGGGTTACTACGCGCCCATGCTGTAGGGTTGGTTCCATCGCGGACAGCGAAGTAATGCCAAGTTAGTTTGCAGTGGCTCCCAGGGCAGTTTCGCTGAAGGACTGAATGGCAGTCGCTTCGTCGCGTTGAATGTTGAAGACTTTATTTAGGGTCGTAGAGTGGAGCAGGTGAGCGACCGTGTCGCTCAGATTGGTCAACTTCAATTGCCCGCCTTCTTTGCGAAGGACCATGTGGCTGCGCACAAGTTCTCCGATTCCGGAGCTGTCTACGAAGTCTACTCCCTCGAGGTTCAAGAGAACCTTTTTTCTATCAGTTACGAGCAGGCGCGCGATCGTTTCCCGCAACATCACAGTTCCTTCTCCCAAAACAATCCTTCCGCGCAAGTCGACCACACTGATTCCTCCTACCTCGCGCATTGTGATTTGCGCTTTGGAGGTTGTTGGCGTTTGCTGGCCCAACCCGAGCCGGTCGAGCACCGCGGATGCCGCTCCCGATACTTCACGGAATTCGCTTTGCACCAGCACTAGGGAGCACCCAGTCTTCAACACCTCTAGGAAATGCTCCACCTCCTCCGCGGACTTCTGCTCGCTTGTGGGCTTAATTCTCGCCGGATCGTCGGCCACGTTCTGCGCCAGCGAGGCACCCGCTCGCGACCCCAAATAGCCCAGAAGCGCCGCACCACCGACTCCGAGAGCGAATACCTGGCCGAACCCGGGGATCAGGGCCAATGCCGCGCCGACGCATCCGGCGGTTGCGCCGACGGCTCCCCCCATGAAACCGCCGACAAATTTTCCCATGTCCTTCCCGAAACCCATGGCCTCCGTCTCGGAGCGGGTCAAGAAAACGATGGACTCCTGCGGGACGTGATGCTCGATGAGCTCTTTCACGGCCTGTTCCGCACGCTCCCGCGAGTCGAAGACGCCGATAGCAGTTTCCATTAGCAACCTCCATCACGAGGGTGAGCTTGATACAGCAAGGGCTGGTATTTCGATCTGGGAACCCACATTTGTTCCAGAGTCACGATTTGTCAAGGAAAATCGGAGGGCTCGAACGATACTGTCGCCGGTTTCTTGGGCGAGGGTTTCCGCCAGCCTTTGCTTTTCCGGGTCTTCAATGTAGAGACTCATGGTGTTCAGCTTAGCCGCATGAATGCGGGGAGGCGCGGAAAGCGCTTGACGGGGCGGCGCTATGTGCAGTATATTCTGAATAGACAGAAATAACAGATATAAGGAAACCCGATGAGTACACACGCAAGCCAATATTCACTGACGCCGGTGGGGCAGAAATTCGTTTTGCATTGGGGGGAGATGGGGACGCGGTGGGGGATTAACCGCACCGTGGCGCAGGTGCATGCGCTGCTGTTTCTGGCGCCGAAGCCGTTGCCGGCGGATGAGATTTCGACGACGTTGGCGGTGGCGCGATCGAATGTGAGCACTAGTTTGCGGGAGTTGCAGGGGTGGGGGATTGTGCGGGTGGTGCATGTACTGGGCGACCGCCGGGACCATTTTGAGTCGATCAAAGATGTTTGGGAAATCTTTCGGATTGTCTCGGAGGAGAGGAAGCGGCGGGAGATTGATCCGACGCTGCGCGTGCTGGCGGAATGCGTGCAGGAGCTGAAGGCGGGTCCGCAAGGGGACGCGTACACACGAGAGCGGCTGGAAAGCATGCTGGAGTTTTTGACGGCGATGACGGGACTGTTTGAGGAGATTTTGCGGATGCCGACTGGGGCGTTGAAAGGCGTGGTGAAATTGCGGGGGAAGGTGATTACTTTGCTGGGGGCGGAGAAAAAGAAAGCTGGCTGAACGAGAGTTGAAGAAAGGGCTTAACACAGAGTTCACCGAGGTCGGACACGGAGAGCACAGAGAAGAGTAGAGAAGGATGAGAGAGGACAGCCAGAAATGGCCGTCCCACAGAGAGAAGAGCATGATTTCGCTGGCATCGGAGTTTACGGACGGGAAAGGTCGGCACGCGCGGGGATGGTTATTTTTTGACGCGGAGTGCGGATTTTGCACGCGGACGGCGCGATGGTTGTTGCCGATTCTGGAGAGGCGTGGGCTAGCGGTGGCGCCGTTGCAGGATCAGCGGGTCGGGGCGCTCTTGGGATTGTCGAAATCTGAGTTGTTGCTCGAACTGCGCTTTTTGCTATCGGACGGAAGTCAGTATGGAGGCGCGGATGCGGTGCTTGCCGTTGCGCGCGAGATTTGGTGGGCGCGGCCGCTGGTGTGGCTGGCGAGGATTCCCGGAATGATGGGGCAACTGCGGCGCGGGTATTACTGGTTTGCGGCGCGGCGGAGTTGTGCGGCGATGCATTGCGAGATTGGACGCGCAAGCTGAACGAGGAGCAAAGAAAAAGACCTAACGAAGAGTTGCTTGAGGTTGGACACAGAGAGCACTGAGAAGGCTAAGGGATAACGGGACAGCCAGAAATGGCTGTCCCACTTTTCAGGCTTTGGCGGCGGAGGCGGATTCTAAGACGCGCTGGTAATAGCGCTCGTATTGGGGGATTACGTCGTTGGCGCAGAACTTTTTCTTGGCGTTGAGGCGGGCGCGCTGGCCCATTTCGCGGCCGCGGTCGGCGCGCGAGAGAATTTCAATGGCGTGGCGTCCAGCCTCCTTCACGTCGCCGGGTTCGACTAGAAAACCGTCGACTCCGTGCTCGACGACTTCCGGAACGCCGCCTACATTTGTGGCGATGACGGGGACTTCGCAGGCCATGGCTTCGAGCGCGGCTAGACCGAAAGATTCGAGCTGTGATGGCAACAGAAATAAATCCGCCGCGGAGAGCTTTTCGTAGACGGCGTTCTGTTTGCCCAGAAAGAACACGTCCTTCTGCAGCTTCTTCTTGCGGACCAGATACTCGGCGGCGCCGCGGTCTGGGCCGTCGCCAATGAGAACTAGCTTTGCCGGCATTTTGGCACGCACTAGCGCAAAAATCTCCACGCAGTCGGTCAAGCGCTTTACGGGGCGGAAATTCGAGAGGTGCATGAGAATGGGCTCGCCATTGGGGGCCCATTGGGCGCGCAGCGCTGTGGCATCGGTGCGTACGTAGAGATCGCAATTCACGAAATTGGGGATGACATCGATCGGGCGCTTGATGTCGAATTCCTTGAGCGTTTGCGTCAGCAGATAGTTGGAGATGGCGGTGACGCCATCGCTTTGCTCGATGGAAAAGCGAGTGATAGGCAAATAGCTGCGGTTGCTGCCGACGAGAGTGATGTCGGTGCCATGCAGCGTGGTGACGAAAGGCAGGCGCCGTGGCGCGGCCATAGAGCGGGCCAGCATCGCGCTGACGGAATGTGGAATGGCGTAATGAACATGCAAAATGTCGAGTGCTTCGGACTCGAACACTTCCAGCATTTTCGTGGCGAGGGCCAAAGTGTAGGGCGGGTGGTCGAACAGCGGGTAGGAAGCGACTTCCACTTCGTGAAAAAAGATGTGCGGGTCGGCGCGGTTCATGCGAATGGGCGGGGCGTAGCTTATGAAGTGGACGTCGTGTCCGCGCGCGGCGAGCTCCTGGCCTAGCTCCGTTGCGACGACGCCGGAACCGCCATAAGTGGGATAGCAAGTGATGCCGACACGCATAAGGTTGGCGACGCTGAGATCTCTCCGCCCTGCCGCAGTACCTTACATTAAAACATCAATCCGGTCGTGACCGTGTGACCTTGCGGGCGCGGGAATACGGATGCTAGAGTCGCGCACCCGGGTGGAATCGACCCCGGCCTGACGAATACCCGGTTAGACGCATGAGAGACCCGAAACGTGACACAGGGAAAGGCGATGGTGTAGAACCATTTGGGCTGGATTCGGGGTCGAGCGGATAGGGGCGATGCGCGGCAAACTGTCCAAAGAAGCTAGGAAGCTGACCGCGGCCACGCGGCGGCACCTGAAGGAAAGCCGAGCTATCGCCATGCTGGGCTTCGGGTTGGAGGCGGTGTCAGCGGGCAGGGCCATCTTGCGACTGGATGCGCGGGCACATCACAAGCAGCTCAATAACGTTGTACACGGCGGAATCCTGGCAGCGATGGCTGACACGGCGGGCGCAATCGCCGCTTACACAACGGTGCCCAAAGGAGTCGCGTTGGCGACGGTGGAGCTAAAGATCAATTATCTGGAGGCGGTGCCGGGCGGAAGAATTCGGGCGGAGGCGCGCGTGCTGCGCACTGGGCGGAATTTCGTGGTCACGGAATGCGAAATTTTCGACGGTAAGGGCGCGCTTGCCGCGAAAGCCCTGCTGACATTCGGCGCCGCAGGCGGGCACTCATTGCAAAAATAATCTGAGCTTACTCTTCGCCGCCGTTGGCGGACTCTTCGCCGTCTTTGTGGACGTACTTGATCACTCGCTTGAAGACGAGCAAATTGGGGCTGCCCTGGCGGGTCAACTTGATGCAATCCCGGTCATACCATTCGACCGTCCCGCGCAAAACCTCGCCGCTGTCAAGGACGATGACCATCGGCGTGTGCGCCTGCATCTGCTTGACCCAATAAAAATTTTCCGCGTGCGTTACTTCGGGCGGAGCGGGTTTCTTGCTCGGTGCGGGACCGTTGTTTCCGTGTTGCGGTCGGGGCGGAGCTTGTTCTTTAACGTCCGCAAATGCCGGACGGAACATCCGTCGGTTCACCATGACTGCTCCTTGTAAGATGGCTAGGCCAATATAATCGTATGATGCGCCCGAACACCACCGGGTTACAGGTGCGAATTGTAAATTCAAAATTAACGAAAATACGATTGCATTTACATACGGGAGACATCACCGCGCGCAGTATTCGTCACCAACGATGCCGCCAGCGCGTCAAGTCCTAGCTGCCGATTGAGATTGCGGCGTGCACCGGCGTGAAGTTCGTCGAACCCAGAGATTGCGCGCATGACCCACGCTGTGTTCACGGAATTAGCGAGCACTGTCAATTCTTTGACTAATGGAGCATTGCGGAGCGTCGGCTGTTTGACACCGGAAGTGAGCTCCAGGAGATCGCTCAGTAAGCCATAAAACACCGCGATTTGCTCTTCGAAGGAGGACTCGCGATCTTTGGCCATGGCGGCGGTTTCTGCAAAGAGTTGCGCGAAGCCCTCGCCGCGTGCGGTGCGCTCCAAGATGCGCAATGCGGTTCGTCTCTGCTGCGCGGCTTGCTCGAGATTCATTTCGATGGCAAGGCCGGGGCTGCCTTCGGCAAGTTGCGCGGCCAGCCTTCGGTCTGCGGGCCTGCGGTCGGTCTTTTCCTGCAGAATCTTCTCCACGTCGGCTTGCGGCAGCGGCGCGAAATGAAACTGCAGGCAACGCGAGACGATTGTGGGCAGCAGGGAAAAAGGAGACGGAGCGGTCAGGATTAGCGTGGCGGAGCCGGGGGGCTCCTCGAGGATTTTAAGGAAAACGTTGGCGACATCCCAGCGCATGGTGTCCGCGGCATCAAGGATGAAGACGCGACGGCGGCCCATGGGTTGAAAATAAGCGGCGCGCTGCACGGCGCGGAGCTGCCCGACGCGAAGCATGGGCCGCGCTACCGGACTTTTAAGGCGCACGGGATCGGGAACGAGCGCCCAGACGTCCGGATGAGATTGCAGGATGAGCGGCACGCGCTCGACCGTGGCGGCGTCGGCGCTTTCGCCGCGCTCGGCGAGGCCCTGCTCGAGGAGCTGTTGCGGTTCAGCCAGCAAGGCGATTCGCTGACATGTGGCGCAATCGCCGCAGAAATCGTCTTTGAGGCGCTCGCAATTCGCGGCCTGGGCAAACATGCGTGCCAACGTGAACTTGCCGACGCCGCGAGGCCCGGTAAAAAGCAGCGCGTGCGGGACCCGCTCGGTGCGCAAGGTGCCGCGAAGGGCGGTCACAATCCGTTCGTTGCCGAGAAATTCAGAGAAACCCATGCGCTATCGGCCGCCTTGTGTCAAATCGCGTGCTACTGGTGCTCTCAGCAGAGGTGCCACCGCGCCCAGCACCTCCTGGGCGATTTCCTTCACGGAGCGCATAGCTCCGCTGGAGGCATCAAAGCATTCGACGGTGACCCAGGGTGAGCTGCGCGCAAGCTGATCGTACATAGCTGCGGCATCTTGCAAGTGGTGCAAGCTGGCCTCTAACAGGTCTTGCTTGGCGTTGGTGTAGCTACGCTTTGATTTCTGCGCGACCAATTTCTGGGCCTCCGTGGGAGGCACGCGAAGATACAGAATCAGGTCCTCGCGCGGAAGATCGTAAATACCGTACTCCAGATGCTCGATCCAGTGTCGAAAGTCGACACGCTTGTCTGGAGCGACGCGCGCGGTTTGATGCGCGAGGTTGGAGCCGATGTAGCGGTCGATCAGAACGATTTTCCCTTCGTTGAGGGCGGCCTCGATTTTGGGTTTGGCCTCAAAGCGGTCGCCGGCGTAGAGCAGCGCGGTGAAATGTGGGTCCACCGCATCGAGTGCGCCAAGTTCGCCATTCAGAAATTGACCGACCATTTTGCCAAACCACGAGTCGTATTGCGGAAACGCCGTAGAGTACACACTTTGCCCGCCCTCGCCGGCGGCAATGACGTCGTGCAGCAGATTCATCTGCGTGCGCTTCCCGCTACCATCGATGCCCTCGATGGCAATGAGCCTGCCGAGAGCTCGTCTATTTACGTTTGGACGCAACCCAACCTCAATCTGGGATGACTCACAGCCACTAGGACCGCAAGCCAGTCTAACCGCAGGCGTTCGGCCTCGCAACGCCGCGCGTGCTACGATGCAAATCGGAAACCAAAGTCATCATGGATCAACAGCAGATTCGAGACAATCTCTTGCAAGTGCAGGAACGCCTTGCCGCGGCAGTGCGGAAATCCGGCCGACGGAGTGAAGAGATTACTTTGATTGGCGTGTCGAAGATACAGCCGGCGGAAGCGATTCGCGCCGCTTACGAAGCGGGTTTGCGTCATTTCGGCGAGAACCGGGTGCAGGAGTGGGAAGGGAAGCGAGGCGCGCTCGGCGACTTACAGGCCGCATGGCACCTGGTCGGGCATTTGCAAAGCAATAAGGCGTCGCGCGCTGCGGGCTTGTTTCACAGCGTGGATTCGCTGGATGATTTTGCTTTGGCCCAGCGGCTGGACCGGGCGCGCGGTGAGCAGGCTGGCGCGCAAAAATTGCGGGTTCTGATCGAGGTGCGCGTCGAGGAGGAAGAAAGCAAGAGCGGCGTGAAGGTCGAGGAAGCGGCCGCGCTTGTTGAAAGATTTGGAGAGCTCCCGCACCTGGAGCTTGCGGGCCTCATGTGCATTCCGCCATTCCTAGAGGACGCCGACAAGGTGAGACCCTATTTCCGCCGATTGCGCGACCTGCGCGACTCGTTCGTGCGCAAACTTGGCCGCGAGCTTCCGGTGCTGTCCATGGGAATGTCGCACGATTTCGAGGCGGCAGTCGAGGAAGGCGCCACGGAGGTACGCGTGGGCACCGCTATTTTTGGCAGCCGCCCCGCAAAATAGATGCTCGAACTACAGACACGAGAAGGAACTGTTACATTTTCAGTGCGAGTGCAGCCTCGCGCGAGTAAGGACGAGGTTGCCGGCGTGATGGGCGGCGCGCTGAAGGTGCGCTTGCGGGCACCGGCGTTGGAAGACCGCGCCAATGAAGCACTCTGCGAATATCTGGCCGAGGTTTTGAAAACACCGAAAGCGGCTGTTAGAATCCTCAGCGGTCATCACAGCCGCAGCAAGCGTGTCGAAGTCCGTGGAGTGACGGAACAGCAGGTCTTGGCGCTTGTTATGCGCGAGGCGTAGGCGGGTAAAAACTTGATTCAGCCGGTGATATGGTGGGCCATGGGCGCAGGGAGTGCCCCGCTTGATGAGTTTTGACGTACAAGCGGTTCAGAAAGACCTGAAGGCCGCGAACCTGGACGGCTGGCTCTTCTACGATTTTCGCGGCCGCGATCCAATTGCACAGCGCATTCTGAACCTGCCTGCAGCCATGCGGACACGGCGTTGGTTCTACTTTGTCCCAACAAAAGGCCTGCCGCGAAAGCTAGTACATAAAATCGAATCGGAGTCGCTTGCGGCGCTTCCGGGCGAGACGCTGTTTTACGCCGGACAGAACGAGCTGCGGCAGAACCTCCAAGAGCTTGTGGGAGATGCGCGAAGCATAGCGATGCAATATTCACCGCGGAACGCGATCCCTTACGTGTCGATCGTGGATGCGGGCACCGTGGAACTGGTGCGCAGCGTCGGGCCGAAGATTTTCACCTCCGCTGACCTGGTGCAAAAATATGAAGCGTGCTGGAGCGCAGAGCAATTGGAATCGCACCTGGCGGCGGGCGAAGTGGTCGATCGCATTATTCGCGAGGCATTTCAACTCGCTGCCAAAGGCGCGCGCGACGGTAGGCCGCTGACGGAATACGTTCTGAAGCAGTGGATCTTGAAGGAATTTGACACGGCAGGCGTGACGGCCGACGAAGGACCTGATGTCGCGGTAGGAGCGAACGCTAGTGACCCGCACTACGGTCCGGTGGAAGGAAAATCTTCGCCAATTCGCGAAGGGCAGCTGTTGTTGCTGGACGTGTGGGCCAAGAAGAAGACGCCGGGCAGCGTCTATTACGACGTAACGTGGACCGGTTTTCTGGGCACCAAAGTGCCGGAGGAATACGTGAAGGTGTTTGGGGTGGTGCGCGAGGCGCGAGACAAGGCGGTCGAGCTGATTCGCTCGTCAGTGGCAAAAGGAAAGCCCCTGCAGGGCTGGCAAGTGGATAACGCGGCCCGTAGCGTCGTCAAGGATGCCGGCTACGGCGAATATTTCTTCCACCGCACAGGCCATAGCATCGGCGAGAACGTGCACGGCAACGGCGTTAACATGGACGGGCTTGAAACGCACGATACTCGCCACTTGATTCCGCGCACGTGCACGTCCATCGAGCCTGGAATCTATTTGCGGGAGTTTGGCATCCGCAGCGAAGTGAATGTCTATATTGGCGAGCGCGAGGCTCGTGTGACTGGCGCGGTGCAACAGGAGATTTTGCCGCTCCTTGCTTAAGCGAGTAAGCAGCAGCCGACGTGTAAGGAGCAAATGACGGACGAAACGCAAACACCCGCAGCCCCTCCGCAGGACAAAAAGATTGAAGCTCGTGCCATCGCAATCGGTCTCGCCGGCTGGATAGTGCCGGGGCTCGGCCATGCGCTGCAGAAGATGTGGGGCCGCGCACTGATTTTTTTCGCCGTCGTCGGAGTGCTGGTGGTCGTCGGCGCGGGGATGCGGGGCAATCTGTTCAGTTCGGAGGGTGGAGACGCGTTCGCGGCGCTGGGATATTTCGCCGACCTGGGCACCGGCAGCTTCTATTGGCTTGCGAAATATATCGAGGTTGGCGGATCGGACGTTTCACACGCCTATGGCGACTATGGCACGCGATTTCTGGCTGCGGCCGGGGTCCTCAATTTGCTGGCCGCACTGCACGCGTATGAAGCCGCGCGCGGCCGGAAGGCTTGAGCCGCTATGAAATTTCATTTGAGTCACCTTCAAGCGATGCTGTTGTTCGCGCTCCTGATCTCGGTTGCGTTCGGCTTCCTGAGCCGGCGCGGTCCGCTCGACCGCGTGAAGTATATTGCGTGGTCGCTGCTGCTGTTTCTGCTGTTCGGCATCGGGATCGGCTGGGCCATGTACCCGTTTTCACGATAAGGCGGGCCAGGAAGGGAATTTGCGACAGGGCCGTAACAGAAACGCAGTGCTCTGTAAAAATTGACAGCAATTTTCCGCGGATGCTAAGGTAGTTTTCTCCACCAAGCCGAGGTAGCTCAGTGGTAGAGCAGCCGATTCGTAATCGGCAGGTCGCGAGTTCAACTCTCGCCCTCGGCTCCATTCACCGGAGGGCACCGTGCCATTGACACGTTTAGTGTGTAGCGGTGACGGTCCACACAGCGTATTCCGTGTCCTCTGCTAGGCAACGTAAGTGCGGGCGAGTATCGAAGCACTCACGGTGCACGGGGTTGATATACACGATGTAGCATTTCGTGGGCTTTGATTCGAGAAGATGGTCGAGCACGGGATTCAGAACGGTCGGGCCGAAAGGGTTGTAAAGATAGACGACGATGTTGCCCGGTGGAAATGGGAATTGCACGGCGTCTTGCGAAAGCACGGTGGCTTGCACAGCAGCACGATCGCAATTCGAGCGGGCCACGTCAGCAAGTTCAGGTGCGAATTCAACGCCGATAAGCTGCAAAAAGCGGAATTCGTTGGCGAGCAAAAGCGCGCGCCCCTTCCCGCAACCTAGGTCGACAAAGGTGAAGCCCTCAAAATCGTCGCGCACCTCCCGCAATGCCTGACGAAAGACCGATGGCTTCACGCCTTCGTATCGGATCGCGTCGCGCACGTTGTCGGATTGAATGCGGAGATGCCAGAGCCCTACCGGACCCTTGGTGTCCACGCCCAACGATCTATCAAACTCCGCATCTCGCTCGCGGAATTCGCGCATCCACCGGTAATGAGACGCGAGACGGCTTGCGACACCTTCGAACCCCTCATCAAGAAACCTGCGCGTGATATTCCGCAGGCGCTTGTTCACACGACGAGCTAAGTAACCCATTCTGCCCGGCAGCAGATTCTCTGACGACATGAATCCCCTTACTCTGAGCGCGCGGAACTCCATGTCAATAGGACGTCTTAGGCCAGGAGAAAGGACGCAAGGAGAAACGGGCTCGACACTACCGAATTCGGTCGAGCATGGTGCGTAGCAAAGCTTGCTCCCGTTCGCGTCTCGAGATTGCAGACCAGAGTCGTCGAAGCGTTGGATTGTAGAAGTAAATAAAAGCTTCCGGGAACAGTTCAATCTGCCCGCCGAAGCCTAACTTATAGAAACCTACTGAGTGTCTCGGTTTACTGGTGTCACCAGCGAGGGTGTTTTTCGCGAAAGCGCGATTAATGCCGCCAAAATCGTAGTAGCGGTAGCCTTGTGACTTAGCCCACTGTATTACCGCCCACTGTAACGCTTCATTAGGGTAGCGGTTGCCATGTTTGCCGGACCAAGCGCCCTTCCAATACGTCACGGTGTCCCCGAAGGTCATCATGAGGGCGGCGGAGACAACGGTCCCCTCGAGCTCGGCGATAAACATCTTAATGTGCCCGCCGCGCGAAAATTGCTGCCACACCTCATGCAGGTAATCTTTCTCGAGCGTCGAGAATGCCTGCCGTCTGGCGGTAGCAAGCAGGAGTTTGTAAAAAACGTCAAGATCTTCCGGCCGGCCGTCGCGAATGGTTATTCCCTTGCGTTGCGATGCTCGTATGTCATAGCGCGTCGTCTTGCGCATTCTTGACAAGATGACATCGAGGCTATTGGAGAGATCGATGAGTGCGGATGCCGTGGGAGCTAGGTCCAGGAGAGCAGGTGAAAATCCCAGGTTCTGCAGCCTACGCGCAAAGGCGTTACCCCCACGCGGAGGTTGCACGGCCAGGAAAGAGACCTTCTCCTGGCGAGCGATACGATGGAGGTGCGCTATCGCGAGGTTAACAATCTCGGAATCGTCTGATGCTAACACCGGCCCAAGCGGCACGTAGGCGATCGTCCCGCCAAGGGGCAGCCGGCGATACAGCATCTGAGCTCCACCCAGAATTACGTCGCCGTTGTTTATCGTGAACCTTCGGGTGCGAAAACCTGCCATCAGCTTCGCCATGGCCCACGAGCTGGTTTGTGGATAGCTGCCTCCGCCTGTGCGTGCGAGAAAAAGATCCCACTCTCGCAACTCAGCTTCCTTGACGGTCAGCGAGTCGGACGCGGAGGGTGAAGCCGGAGGACACTCTTGGATGGACTGCACAACGAGATTGGTACAAGATTCTGCGTTCATCGTGTCTTCGGCCGATTGCGTCCTTCGTTAACCAGGATTCGCATCACGAGCTATCCTTTCCTTCTTGGGATCGTTGTGAGCCTGCGCCCGCGCGAAAGGCCAGAAAAACATAAGGATCAGGCGGACGGCCCAAATGAAGAGGCCAAACTTGATTCCGGATAGTAAGAACAATCCGGATATGTATCCCGCGTCGTCCGGCCGGGCTGGCAAACCCAGCCGAAGAAAAATGAAGAATCCCACACCTGCACCGGACAGAACGCCCAATCCACAGAAAACGATAAGTTCTTCAATCGAACGCCTAGCTGCCTTCAGGATTGCCTCCACTGGCCGTACTTTGCTCATTCTTTAAGTGAGTGCCAGTATGCCGCCTAGGCTGACCGACGCGGAGAGGGCTTATTCTCCAAATTTGTTATAGCTTGTTCAGCTTACAAAGGCCTTACCGGAAGATTACATTTTTGAAAGGTTGGCTTGAGGAACGAGGCTTTCAACCGAGGCGTAGTGGGATGGGAATTGAACCGACACATGCGTGCCCTTTCCCTGATCGCTGAAGACTTTAATGGCACCCTTATGAGCCAGGATCACGGCTTTTGCAAGACTGAGGCCCAGCCCAAGGCCGCGCTTCGTCCGGCTCTTATCTCCTCGAAAAAAGCGGTCCCAGATTTTGCCCAAATCCTCGGGTGGGATGCCGATACCAGAGTCTCTGATATCGATGACCACGTCGGAGTCACGGAGTGAAACGGCTATATCCACCGATCCATTTTGAGGCGTGTACTTGATCGCGTTGTCCAGAAGGTTAGCCATCGCTTGCAGCAGACGGTTACGATCGCCGGATATCCAAAGTCCGCTCGGACATTCCACACGCAGCGTGATGCTTTTGTCTTCCGCAACTCCGCGGTATAAATCGCAAACTTTGTTCACCAAGGCGCAGACATCCACTTCCCCGACGTCTAGCTTTACGGAACCTGTCTCAACTTCGGATATGTCCATGAGCATATCCAGTAAACGGAGGGCCTGTTCTGACTCTTCCATGCAATCGGATAAGGCCTCACGATAGGAGTCCACGTCAGAATCGGATTGCAAGGCCATTTCCGCCACTCCGCGTAGGCGGGTCATGGGCGTTCGCAAATCATGCGCAATATTGTCCATCGAAGCGCGCATTCCATCGACCAAGGTTTCAATCCTCTGCAACGCCTGATTGAAGCGGAGAGCTAGTTCCTCAAACTCGTCACCTGTACTCGGCACAGGAACGCGGGCTTTGACGCTGCCGGTGTCAATGATCGGTCCAAGAACACTGGTCAAGTTTCGGACCGGGCGGAGAGCCTGGCGCGATAGCAGAATGCCTCCCAGCAAGCTGGGCAGGATCACTACGACAAACACTTCGATAAAAGTCTTTTCAAACTCGGCCAAAATCTCTTCACGGTCCTCAGGGCCTTTACCAACCTGAAGCAGATTACCGTCGGGCAGGCGCGCCGATGCAATATCTAAGACATCATCTTCATCCACGGCTTTCAACCGAATCCATGCTCTGCTCCCGTTAGTGGCCGCCTGTTCAAGTTGCTTGAAATCGTATTTCGACTCTGCAGGCGGTTTCAGCGCAATCGTATGATTCTTCGCATCCGCCAGGCGGATCATGAAATTTCGGAGCGCGCCGGAATTCGACTCGACATTTATTTCTTGCTTGATACTGGCAGCGGACCCGAGGCGATATTCATCCGTGTATTCCTTCAATTTGAGTTGAACGGCGGCTCGGTCGTTTACCTGCAGTGTGGAGGAAACGAGATAGTACGCGACGCCAAAAAGGACAACGGAGATGAGAACGAAGGCCGCGGAAAACGAAACGGTCATCCGAAAGCCAAACGTTCTTACAAAACGTTTAACCGCTTGTAAGGACATAGCCAACGCCTCGGACCGTTTGGATGGATTTCTTTGTGCCGTCTTTGTCCATTTTGTTTCTCAGACGGCAGATAAGCACATCAACCAGATTGGTTTGAGGGTCGAAGCTGTAATCCCAGATATGTTCCAGAATCATGGTCTTCGACACAACGCGCCCGGCATTGCGCATCAAATATTCGAGCAGAGCGAACTCGCGAGGTTGCAGTTCAATTTGTTTTCCCGATCGTGTCACCTTTCGGGTCAAGAGATCGACAGAGAGTTCCCCAATATTCAGCCGGGTCGGTTCAATGGTCCCCGTCGCCCTCCGAATCAGTCCCTGAATACGTGCCAGCAGCTCGGAAAAAGCGAAGGGCTTGGTCATATAATCGTCACCGCCGGCTTGCAAGCCGCGAACTCTTTCGTCTACGGTGCGCTTAGCGCTTAGGATGATTACCGGCGTGTTTACTTTACGGTCGCGGAGCTCCTCGATGACACTTAGACCGTCGCGATTGGGCAGCATTAGATCGATCACCGCAGCGTCGTACGGAGCCATAAGCGCGAGATCGAGACCTTCATCTCCGGTGGCGGCGTGATCGACCGCGAAGCCAGCCTCCTTCAATCCCTGCAGGACGAAAGAGGCAATCTTCTTGTCATCTTCGATGACCAGGACTCTCATAGTCGCTGGCATGGTCCATGAAAGGAGCTATCAGGTCAATCGGGTATACCACGGACAGCAGGTCTTTCTAGGGCCCTTGCGGGCGGAGTCAGCGGACAGGGTGCTATTGCGCGAAAGCGCCTTTGTGTGTATTCTTTTGACCATGCAAGCTAACCCACGGAAGGCCGCGCGGACCTGTTGCCGCTGTCTGTCCTGTATGTGTGCCTCTTCTGGCGCGGGGAGCTTGGGCATCTAGGATTCAACTTCAGCCTGGATTTCTAACCCACCGCCAAAGATGGCAGGTGGGTTTTTTTGCTTTTAGCGCAGAGGAATTCAGTTTCAGAGCACGGAGAAATTGAAAGGAGAAACGTAAATGTCTGACTATAAGCATCCGGAAGTGCTGGTTACAACGGAATGGGCGGCGCAGAACCTGAATGCCCTGAACACTCGGCTCGTGGAAGTAGACGTGGATACCACCGCTTATGATCAGGGTCATATCCCGGGCGCCGTGGGATGGAACTGGCAGACGCAACTGCAGGACAACGTCCGGCGAGACTTGATCGAGAAGTCGGCGCTGGAGAAACTGCTTAGTGAGTCTGGGATTTCCAACGACACCACCATTCTGCTCTACGGGGACAACAATAATTGGTTTGCAGCTTATGCCTTCTGGCAACTGAAGTATTACGGCCACCAGAATGTGAAGCTCATCAACGGCGGCCGCAAAAAGTGGCTTGAAGAAAAGCGCCCGCTGACCAAAGAAGCCGCAAAGGTCACGCCGGCAAGCTATCGCGTCTCCGGCATCGACGAGTCGCTCCGTGCGTTCCGTGACGACGTTTTGGCGGTGGTGCAAGGAAGGAAGCGCGGCCAGCTTGTGGACGTGCGCTCGGTCGACGAATTCACCGGAAAAATCATCGCGCCTCCGGGCATGACCGA
>DATBYP010000341.1:0-6057 GCA_036513675.1 Candidatus Acidiferrum sp. | reverse complement strand
GTGAGCCAGGCGAAACAACTCAGGGTTTTCCGCGCGGCTGCATGTGCGGACAGTCCCCGTAGCATCTACAAGAACGAAGGATTCGACGTCGCTGATGAATGGCTTCATCCTCAAACCCCGACCGTGCGCATTCGCAGCAATACTTCCAGCCATTGTCAGTCGATCAGCACCGGTTTGTTTCTGGGCAATTCCCCAAGTTTGGTGACCGGCTTTTTGTAATGTAAGGTACCCATCAATCAATTCTGGCCACTCAATCCCGGCTTCAACTTCCACAATTCCGCGATTGCGATCCAGATGGAGCACGCGGCACAACTTTCTGATATCGATCAGCACGGTATCGGTTCCAAATTGCTGCCCTCCCATTGCGTGCCGCCCGCCCGCAACTGAGATTGCCTTTCGATCTTTTCGCGCCATACGAATGATGCTTTGCACATCCTCCAGTGATCGGGGTTCTAAGACTCGAAACACCTGAGTGGGATTGAGTTGGGAATGGATATCGTTGACGAGGGTCGATTCAGATTCCAGCCTTCGCTTTTTTGAGGTTTTGGAGGCGACAGCAGTAGCAACTGAGCCGGCAATGAACTCGCGTCTTGAAATCATACGGGCCCCATCTGATTTTAGCGTGTAACCGGGATCTCTAGTGCGCGGCTTGCGGGGTTGTCAGGAGATACCACTCGACGGTGGGTGCGCGCAGGTACTTGATGCGCGTGCGCGTGGCTTCGGCGGCGGAGGCGTTGCCGAGTTTTTCCTCGGCGGCGGCGAGTTGATCGAGGGCGAGCAGGGAGCGCGGGTCGGCGGCGAGTTCGTCGACCGCATTGGCGAAATCACCTTTGGCCGCGAGGAGATAGCCGCGAGCGGATTCGTAACTGTTTTCAACAAGGGGGTCGCGCGAGCGCGCGGCGAGATTCTCGAGCTTACGCACGCTGGCTTCCGCGAGAGCAAATTCGCCGCGTCCTGCGGAGATGCGGGCGCGCTCGCGCAGAACTTGAGCGCGAAAGTTGTCGCGATCGGCTTCGCTCAAGCCGCCGATTGGATCTTGCAGCCAGGTTTCCAGGGCGCGAAGGTGCTCGAGTTCGAGAGAAGGGTCAGCGGCTAACATCGCGCGGCCGTAACCAATCTCGAATTGCGAATAGGGCTCTTTTTGCTGGCGCGCTTTTTCGTTGAGAGCGTCCAGATCTTTGCGTCCTTCGGCGGGCTGCCCTTCCCAGAAATAGACGAGCGCTTTCTGAAATTCGGAGTGAGAGCGGTCGCGCGGATTGTTGGCGACGGAGATGGCCTCATCATATTCGGCGCGGGCGCGCACGTAATTTCCCATAAGGGCTGAAGTGTCGCCGAGGCCGTAGTGCGAGGAGATGTAGCTGGGATCAATCTTCAACGCGGCAGCGTAGTGCTCGAGAGAGCCCTGATCATCGCCGGACAAACGCAGGATTTCACCGAGAGAGTCTTGCGGGTTCGGGGAATTCGGCTGTACCTCAGCGTAACGCTTGAGCGAGGCGATGGCTTTTTCGGGATCGGGCGTGCCGGTCTGGATATAAGCGTAGCCGAGAAGATTGAGGGCGGGCGGAAAATCCGGATCCAGGCGGTGAATGGTTTCGAGCATTTGGCGGGAGCGGTCGTAGTCCTGCTGGTAGTAGAGCCAATCCGCGATGATGTAGAGGATGTGCTTGTTCTCGGGATAGCGTTTGAGAAGGTCGTTCATGGCGACGATGGCGGGCAGGAGGTCGCGGTCGCTGATGCTAGTCATCCAGCGGATGAGGAGTTGCTCGTCGGGAGTAGCGCGCGGAAGAAGAGCCTTCGCGCGTGCGAGCGCGGCAGAATCAGGGATGTTGCCGAGGGACGCGAGGGAGAGCACGCCATAGCCGAGCGCGAACTGAGGATCTTTTTTGATGGCGCGGCGCGCATTGCCGAGCGCGCCGTCGACAATGTGGTTTTCGTATTTATCGAGCGCAATTTCCACGAGTTTGCGGGCTTCTTCGGAGCGCGTGGAAACGGGAATGGTGCCGAAGAGCTGTTGGTGCTTGGCATTGGGAGCAATTCTTGCGGCGGAACTTTTGCTGCGTGCCTTGGCGGCTTCGACGCGCGGCGCGGAGGTTTGCGCCCAGGCTGGATATCCGAGTAGCGAGGGGAAAATCAGAAGAAGAACGCGCGCTGAGAAGCGGTTCATGAGCACACACCTCTTTGTGTGGAAAGCGGAACGACCCTTGCTGGACCACGTTAGCGTGTGATGCGCGGCAGGGCATACTGGCCGGAGGGACAGGAGGTACGGGATGGTTACGTTCGCGGGAGTCGCACGGTTAGACACAACGGGAGCAATGTTTTGTTGTGCTGTTTGGCGAGCGGGGCGAATACTTCAGATAAGTCTATGCACGGGGTGATTTAGCTTTATGAACGCAAATCGACGGAGGAATGGGCTCCGCGTGGTGGCGGCGCTTTGCGCGGGAGCGTTGTTGGCGGGGAGCGCGGCGCCGGCGATCAAGAACATGGCGCTAGTGGCGTCGGCGGGCAGCAAGCTGCAGGACGTGCCGCTGACGGAATTGGCTAAGCTCTGCAAAGGTACGCAGAAAATGTGGGCGGATGGGCGGAATTTTACGTTGGTGATGAAGGATCCGGAATCGCCGGATTTGCACGTGGCGGTGCAGAAGCTGTTTGGGGTGCCGGCGAGCGAGGTTAAGAGCGTCATTGCGAAGCTGAATGAGACGCGGGCGGTGGTGCGCATCGTGGAAAGCGACGAGGATTTGCTGCGGACGGTGGAGGCTACGCCGGGAGCCGTGGGAATTCTGGATGTGTACGCAATCAACAGCGCGGTGAAGGTGTTGCGAGTGGACGGGAAGCTGCCGTTTGATGTGGGGTATGCGCTGAAGGGAAATTAGTTTCTCGTTGTAAGGGTTCCTTCGTGACTCGATCTACAAGCGTTTCCTGCCGGATTGATTTTGTCTGATTATTCATTTTCGGAAGAAGTCGCAGCAACAAAACACGGATAATTTGCCGCTTGCTTGACCCAGCCTGGTTCTAGGATTATCACCGGAAACAAAAAACGAAAATCGCCAAAAACGACTGAAGAAAATCGAGGGAGGGAAGCATGATCGGGAAAGGCCTAACCTGCAGGCCGTGGTTACGGGTGTCCGCACTCGCACTTAGCGTGCTTGGGATTTTGTGTGTGAGTCATGCCGCCGCTAAGGCGGATGACGACGAGAAGTCAAAGAAGGGGGAGTTCATACCTACGGGTGTGCATATCACTCCTTCCGCGGCGAAGGGCTCGATTTTTCAGGCACTTAACCCGGGGCTGGTTTCGGATCCGAGCTTCACGGTGGGCCAAGCGGTGTCGACGGCAGTGAGTCCTGATGGTAAGACGCTGCTCATTTTGACCAGCGGCTATAACAGCCAAAATTTTACGTCCGGGCCGCACAAGGGGGATACAAACCCTGCGGAATCAGTGGAGTACATTTTCGTCTTCGACATTTCAGGCAGCAAGCCATTGCAAACGCAGGTTTTGCAAGTGCCCAACGCGTTTGACGGATTGGCGTTCAATCCTAGCGGAAAAGAGTTTTACGTCAGCGGCGGTCCTGACGACAACGTGCACTTCTATGGCTGGAACGGGTCGAACTGGGCGGAGAGCGGAACGCCGGTCAAGCTGGGGCACGCTGGAGCGATCGCGCTTGGGAACATCACACCGGGAGCTATGGGTTTGGCGGTAACTGGAGATGGCAAGCGGCTAGTCGTGGCGAACTATGAGAATGATTCGGTGAGCCTGATTGATACCGTGGGCCGCACGGTGCTTGGCGAATTGGACCTGCGACCGGGTAGCGGGAAAGCGGGCGGGACGTATCCGGAGTGGGTGACGATTCAGGGGAACAATACGGCGTTTGTTTCTAGTGCGAGAGACCGGGAGATCCTTGTTGTGAACCTTGCCGGAAATGTGCTGGCGGTTACGGACCGGATTGCGCTGAAGGGCCAACCAACGCGGCTGACGCTGAACCCGAACCAGACGCGGCTGTATGTTGCGGAGTCCAGCAGCGACGCGGTTGCAGTGATCAGCACGAGTTCGCACAAGGTGCTGGAGGAAATTGGCACGACAGCGCCGAAGTGGGCGTTTGCGAACGAGAAGGGCTTCAAGGGAAGCAGTCCCAACAGCGTCACGGTGTCGCGCGACGGTGGATATCTCTATGTGACGAATGGGGGAGCGAACTCGGTGGCGGTAATCCGGCTGGCAAACACTGGCGATGACGATTCAGCGAAGAGCGAGCTGATTGGATTGATTCCGACGGGTTGGTATCCGAATTCGGCCAGCGTTAGCGCGGATGGCTCGATGCTTTACGTGGTGAATGGAAAGAGCAACACGGGGCCGGTTCCGCAGAACTGCACGGACCTGAAAGCGGTGAAGACCGGGAACTTCGCGGATTGCGGGGCGGCGAATCAATACGTGTGGCAATTAACGAAGGCGGGGTTTTTGACCGTGCGGGTGCCGCGGGGTGAAGAACTTGAGGACCTCACGGCACAAGTGGCGAAAAACAATTACTACAACGCGAAAGCCGACGAAGAAGACAAGGAGATGATGGCGCTTCTGCACGAAAAAATTCAGCACGTCATCTACATCGTGAAGGAAAACCGGACGTACGACGAGATCCTGGGCGATCTTGGCAAGGGCAACGGCGACCCATCGATCGTCGTGTACCCACGCCCGCTTACTCCGAACTGGCATGCGCTGGCGGATAAGTTTGTTGATCTGGACAGCTTCTACGATAGCGGCGAAGTGAGCGGCGACGGCTGGAACTGGTCCACCTCGGCGCGAGCGGCGGACACGATCGAAAAGACCGAGCCGATTAATTACGCCGGGCGCGGTTTGAACTACGACTACGAAGGCGCGAACAGAAACGTCAACGTGGGCTACGCCACGCCTGCCGCGCGGGCGATTGCCAACCCGGCGATGAACACGTTGCCGGCTTCGGTAGCCAACAACCTGCTGCTGGGAACGGCGGACGTTTCGGCTCCGGACAGCCCGGAGGGTGAAGCGGGCGCGGGGTATCTTTGGGATTCTGCTTTGCGCGCGGGATTGAACGTGCGCAACTACGGCTTCTTTATTGATTTAACGCGCTACAGCATTCCAGCGGCGATCGGCGGCATCTCGGCGTCGATTCGCGATCCGTTTGCTTCGGGGACCCTGGTTTCGTTTGCCACGAAAGCGGCGCTGCAGCCGATCACGGACCAGTATTTCCGCGGCTACGACAACAAATTCCCAGACTTTTATCGCGTGAACGAATGGGAACGGGAGTTCGACCAATTCGAGAAGACCGGCAATCTTCCCAATCTGGAGTTCGTGCGCGTGATGCACGACCACACGGGGAGCTTCGGCTCCGCCATCGACGGCGTGAATACGCCGGAAATCCAGACGGCGGACAATGACTACGCGGTTGGCCGAATCGTCGAGAAGGTAGCGAAGAGCCAGCGGTATCGCGGCAACACGCTCGTTTTCGTTATCGAGGATGATTCGCAGGATGGTCCCGACCATGTGGACGCACATCGCAGCATCGCGTTCATCGCGGGACCGTATGTGAAGCAAGGCGCAGTGGTCTCGAAGAAATACACGACGGTCAACCTGATTACGACGATCGTGGACATTCTGGGGATCGAGCACCTGGGCACATATGATGCGCTGGAAGAGCCGATGACTGACGCGTTCTCGAAGAGTGCAAAGAAGTGGGACTTCAACGCCATCGTACCGGACATTCTGCGAACCACACAATTGCCTCTGCCGATGAAAACGGCGAAGAACTCGCTGAAGCCGGATTTGCTATCAGCGTTCTACGCGAAGCCAAGTCATGATGCGGCGTATTGGGCCGCCAAGACCGCTGGCTTCAACTTCGATCGAGCGGACCAGGTGGATGCGCCGACGTACAACTTGATCCTGTGGGAAGGACTGGTTGGCGAAAACGTCGCGTATCCAGCGGGACGCGACGGCCGAGACCTTAGCAAAAAGCGCGGCACGCTGCTGAAGCAGTGGCGTGAATCGCGAATGCAGGCGTTCATGCAGCAGCAGCGAACGACGCAACCGGGCGGCGG
>DATBYP010000340.1:0-3011 GCA_036513675.1 Candidatus Acidiferrum sp. | reverse complement strand
ATCTGATCAATGAAGGCCGCGGGGTAGGGCGCGAGAAAGCACGCCGGTGAGCCGGTTTGTCCTTGACGCTTCGGTCGTCCTGACCTGTGCTTCCCCGCTGAGAATGCCGCCATGGCCCAGCATGTCGCCGGCATGTTCAAGCAAGGCGACACCGCTGTTGCGCCCTCATTCTGGCCCCACGAGGTCCTAAATGCTTTGCTGGTTGGAGAAAAGCGTAAACGCATTTCCAAAGAGTTGCTGCGAAGCTTCCTCGACGACCTGGCAAGGCTCCCGATCGTGCTGGAGCGGTTTCCCGCCGAAGTTGTTTTTGGCAGGATTCAGCGTCTGAGGCGCAAGCACGCCTTGACCGCGTACGATGCTGCTTACCTCGATCTCGCTCTGGATCGCAGCTTGCCACTGGCTACCTTGGACGAGGATTTGGCGCGGGCGTCCAAGAAAGCGCGTGTGCGGCTGGTGCAGCCTGAGTTGGTGCGGCGCAGGAGTTCGTCAAGTCGGATCCAAGCCTAGGCCGACTGTTGGCTGGGCGATTTCGTAAACACAATCTCAAACACCAGCAAGCCCGCTCCCACCACAATCGCGCTGTCGGCCACATTGAAGGCTGGCCACTGGTGCGAACCGATATAAAAGAGCAAAAAATCCACCACGTGCCGGCTGACCAGGCGGTCCCACAAATTGCCGATCGCGCCACCCAGAATCAATGCCAGCCCGATTCCAGTGGAGGTCAGGCTATGGCTGTTTTTCCAGAGCAGCGCGGAAACGATGAGCAGCGCAATCACGGAAAACAAAATCAGCAGGCCGACTTTCCATTCCGAGGGAGAATCCGCAAAAATGCCGAACGCGGCGCCGGGGTTTTCGGCGTGGATGATGCGAAAAAATCCGGGGATGACCGTGATGCTGTCGTGCAAGGAAAGACGCTGTGCGATCGTCCACTTGGTGACGCGATCGAGAGCGATGACGAACAACGCGATCAGGAAATGATATTTACGCATGAGGAGAAAATGTCTTCTCTTGTCTATAGCTTATCGCGTTTGCGGAAGCCGCGGTCAGGCCTCGCCAATTTCTTTGAGCACGGCACTGCAGCGCTCGCACACGGACGGGTAGTTCGTGTCCTCACCGATGTGCGTCGAGAAATTCCAACAGCGCTCACACTTCAGCCCGGGAGCTTTGCTGACCTGCACCACAACCGGCGCGTCGCCATTTCCTGCTCCCTTTCTTACTTCGACGGCGGAAACGATAAAGAAGTAGCGCAAATCATTCTGAAAGCGCTCCAGTACGGAGAATACCGGATCAACCGCGGTCAAAGTAACCTGCGCCTGCAAGTTGCCTCCGATCAGTTTCTGGTTTCGCGCCTCTTCCAGCGCTTTCAGCACCGTTTCGCGCACGGCCCGCACCGTCTTCCAGTCGTCAGATTGTTTCGGATCAACAGCGACTGCTGCTTCGGCGGTTCCCAGCAGCTCTTTGGCTTCCGGGAAGGTCGTCAGATGCACGCTCTCCAGCCTCCCCGCTACAGGTGGCAAATACTGCCAGACTTCTTCACAGGTAAAGCTCATGATCGGAGCCAGCAACCGCACCAGCGCCTCGCCGATGCGCCAGACCGCGGTTTGCGCCGACCGCCGCGACACCGATCTGCGCGCCGAAGTGTAGAGCCGGTCTTTCAACACATCAAAGTAGAAAGCGCTTAGTTCCACGCCGCAGAAATTATTGATGCGGTGATAGATCTTGTGAAACGCGAACTCCTCATACGAGCGTTGCACATCGGTCGACACTTCTACCGCCTGCCGCAACATGTATTGATCGATCGGCTGCATCTGCTCGAACGCGACCGCATCTTTTATGGGATCAAAGCCATCGAGATTTCCAAGAATGAAGCGAAACGTGTTGCGAATGTCGCGATAGATTCCCGCCACCCGCTGCATGATCTCGGGCGAGCACGCGACATCTTCGCGAAAGTCGACCGACGCGACCCACATGCGCACGATTTCTCCACCGAGCGTGTCCGCGATCTCGACCGGATCGACAGTGTTGCCGAGCGACTTCGACATGGCGCGGCCCTGTCCGTCGAGCGTCCATCCGCTGGTTGCGACCATGCGATAGGGAGCGCTGCCTTTGTAGCCGATGGCGCAGAGCAGGGAAGAATGGAACCATCCGCGGTGCTGGTCGCCGCCTTCGAGATACAAATCGGCGGGCCAGGGCAGGTTCGGCTCGTGACCGAGGACAGCGGCGTGGCTCGATCCCGATTCGAACCATACGTCGAGAATGTCGGTTTCTTTTTTAAACTTCGTTCCGCCGCAGTGCGCACATTTGTGCCCGTCAGAAAGAATCGCATCCGCCTCCGGCGTGTACCACGCATCGGCGCCGTGTTGTGAGACGAACTGCACCACCCTACGGTTTATATGCGGATCGTTCACCGGCTTACCGCAGTTGTCGCACAGAAACACCGCGATGGGCACGCCCCATACGCGTTGTCGCGAGATGCACCAATCCGGGCGCGTCGCGATCATGTTGGAGATGCGCTCTTCGCCCCAGGCCGGGTCCCACTTCACTTTGGCGATTTCTTCGAGGGTGCGACTGCGCATGGTCTCCCCGGCTGTGGTTCCTTTAGAAGGGCCTTTCATGGGCGTATCCATGCCGATGAACCACTGTTCCGTTGCGCGGAAGATCACCGGGTTGTGGCAGCGCCAGCAATGGGGGTAAGAATGCTCCATCTTTTCGGAATGCATCAGCACGCCGCGTGCCTTCAACAGTTCGACAATCGGAGCATTGGCATCGAACACCCGCTTGCCTTCGTACTCCGGAAGGCCGTGGCGCATGATGCCCGCTTTATCGACGTTGCAGGTGGGATCGATCTTGTATTTCTGGCCGGTGATGAAGTCCTCGGCGCCGTGTGCTGGAGCGGTATGTACCACGCCGGTGCCTTGGTCCATGGTGACGTAATCCGCCAGCACGCCGACGATTTTGCGATCCAGAAACGGATGCCGGAACTCGGCATACTCCATCTTGCGGCCGGGGAA
>DATBYP010000339.1:0-17863 GCA_036513675.1 Candidatus Acidiferrum sp. | reverse complement strand
GAATTGTTCTGCGATCGATGTGGTTTGAACTTCCTGCCAAAGCAATCAGTCTGCACGCGCTGCAACACGGCGGCGACGCGGCACTGGTTTCAATTGATGAGCTTGATGACGTTGCTGCTAGCGGTGGCTTGTAATGCGATGGTGGCATTACTGTTGTTGCCGCGACTGAAGACCGCCGGGCATTCGCAATTTTTCCAGAGGTGGATTTGGTTTGACCACAAAGCGGCCCTCTACGGCTGGGTGCCCATCGCAGCGGGACTGCTAGCCTGGGATTACTTGGTTTGGAAAGAAGCGCGACCGAAGGTCCGCGGATGGTTCACACGGAAGCTGCTGACACTTTCGCTGGCTGCGGGTGTGGCGCCGATTTTGCCATGGTGGATTCCGGCCGGGGCGCCGCCAGGGCAGTTTCTCTCCATGATCGGGAGATACCCTGGTCTGCCGGTGCTGCTTGCGTGGGGAGTAGTTTTGGTAGTGCTGGTGCTGTTGTGTGCGGACGCTGAATCGCGGGACTACTTGCTCGGACATGGAAAGGTGCTTAGCGTGGTAAGCATGGGCTTGTTGCTGGTGGTGCTGACAATGACGATGCTAGGTTGGGCGATTACCTCGTAGCGCCGCTTCGCTAACCAGTAGCAACGAATCGTCGCGAAGTGCGGGCGGAGTACGGACACGGTTCGCAAAAAGGCAACGAAAAGCGGGGCTGCGCCATCCCACAAAATGTTTACGGAATAGCAGGCAATAGAGTTACATGCCTTTTCCTCAATACTTACAGGGAACACTGTATACGATTTTCCTTGCATGAATGAAGCGGTTAAGTTTCAAATGTGGGCGGTGCAATTGGCGTTTTCCCCGAACGTCAACGAATCTTTCTGGGGCTCACAGGGCTCTTCTGCTTAAACTGTGGTTACCGCGGGAAAGGAACGGCGCGGAGCAGGATGAGTTTGCGTCCGGCAGATTCAGGAGAGAAGATCAATGGGTTTTAAGATTTTGATTGTGGACGACCACGAAGTAGTGCGCCAGGGTATCCGAACGATTTTGCGGGCGCGGCCGCAGTGGGAAGTCACCGGCGAAGCAGTGAACGGGAAGGACGCAATCGAAAAGGCGAGGAGTCTCGATCCGGACGTGATTATCATGGACATTACCATGCCGGAGATGAGCGGAATCGAAGCGACGCGAGAGATATCCAAACTGAAACTGCGCGCGGCGGTGCTGGTGTTCACCATGCACGAGTCTAAGAACCTGGCGACAACAGTGCAAGAGGCGGGAGCGCGCGGATTCGTGCTGAAATCGCATGCGGCCAGGGATTTGCTGGATGCGTTGGAAGCGCTGTTTGGCGGAGGGACATTCTTTGGAGCGGATGCCGGTAAGGGCACTAAGTCAAAAGCGGAAACGGGCAAGCCCGGTTTGAGTTTCCGACTGAGTTTGCGGTTGGGATGGGCGAACTAAAAGCCCGGCGAACCTCGTGGATTTCGCGGCGTCCAGCGCCGCGCTTAAGTTAGCAAACATTCATATCAGATAAGGTCGGTTACTAAGCTCCTTGGGGCGGCAGTGAGCGGACGATCAGCGGTTGTGCGTTGACGTAACCTGTGGAGAACAAGGCAAGCGAAGTGGAAGAGGAAAGCCGTCCCAGCCCTACCGCCTCGATTTTCTCGAGGGGGTGTCGGCTTCCCCCTTCTACTTCGATTTAGCGGAGCTTAGTAACCCGCAACGCGATACTCCCACGAGGCATTTTCAGTGACCATACGCGGAAATTTGTAGCAGCATCCACAATGATGCTGTAGCGGGAGCGCCTCCCCGTCCCTGCGCCTCCACCCCGCCGCCCTGGCGCATATAAGACCAGCCCAAAGCATCACCACTGCTACAATCTCTGCGTGAGCCAGAGTAGCGAACGTCCCCTTCATGAATTCGACGTTGCCGAAACCGAGGCTGGCCAACGGCTCGATCAGCGAATTGCCTCTCGCTTCCACAGCATCAGCCGCACACGCGTGCAAGAACTCATCGAAGCGGGACTGGTGCTCGTCAATTCTCGCCGCGCGAAAGGCTCGCATCGTTTGCGCCGCGGCGAACATATCACCGTTGAAGTCCAGCCGCGTCCTCCCCTACGCGCCGAAGCGGAATCCATTCCGCTCGATATCCTCTATGAAGATGACGACGTCATCGCCATCAACAAACCCGCCGGAATGACCGTGCACGCCGGCGCCGGCAACCCAAGCGGCACGTTGGTCAACGCGCTACTTGGCCGCGGGCAAGAACTTTCGCAAGGCGGTGACGCGCTTCGCCCTGGGATCGTACATCGCCTGGACAAAGGCACCTCCGGCGTCATCCTCGTGGCGAAAAACGATGCCGCTCACGCCAAGCTCGGTGAGTCATTTCGTCAGCGCGAAGTAAAGAAAACCTACATCGCCCTGTTAGAAGGCAAATTCAAGGAAGAAAACGGCCGCATCGATCTGGCCATCATGCGCGACCCCAAGCGCCGCACACGCATGACCGCCCGTCGCAGCATCGTACTCGGCAATGCCCGCGAAGCTCGCACCGACTGGCGCACACTCGCGCGAATCGATGACACTACTCTAGTGGACGTCCAGCTTCACACCGGACGCACCCACCAGATCCGCGTACATTTCTCGGCTCTCCGGCATCCCGTAGTTGGTGACACCTTGTACGGTGCTGCGTCCCAACTCCACATCGGCAAGACCGCGATTCCTCCGCTAAGCCGCAATTTCCTGCACGCCGCCAAGCTGGGCTTCGCGCAACCGCGCACCGGCTCGTGGATCGAACTCCGCGCTCCGCTTCCGCAAGTTCTGCGCGAGTACTTGCAACACCTCAGCGCCGCAGCCGGCGAATCGCCGCAGCGAATTGACGCTGCCCTTGCCGCCTACCTATAATCGATTCACATGCGTCGGGTTTTCATCTCACTCGTTCTGGCGGCAGCGCTGCTCATCCCGGCCGCGAACGATCGCGCGCAGCAATCTTCTACGGCTGATGCCGGCAAGCACCAGGGTGCCCCGCAGCAACCCGCGCCCTCGACTCCGCAAGAGCCCGCGCCTCAACAGCAAAATCAAGGCAAGATCACCCAGGTCGTAAACCTGGTCGACGTCCTCTTCACCGTCCTCAACCGCCACAACAAGCTCGTGCCCGACCTGGCCCAGAACGATTTCAAGATTTGGGACGACAAGAGTCCCCAAAGCATTCGTTATTTCAGCCGCCAAACCGATTTGCCTCTGCGCATCGGGCTGCTCATGGACACCTCCAATAGCATTCGCGACCGCCTGAAATTCGAGCAGGACGCCGCCACTTCCTTTCTCTTTAGCGTCCTGCGCCATAACAAGGACCAAGCGTTCGTGATGACCTTCGACGACGAGCCATCCGTACTCCAGGCATTCACCGACGACGCCGGGCGTTTGCGCGATGAAATCGTTAAGACGCGCGCCGGCGGCGGCACCGCTGTTTATGACGCGGTCTACAGCGCGTGCCAAAAAGAGCTGAGCCACCCGCCCCGCCCGCCAGGCGACCAACCGGACGTCGTCCGCCGCGTGATGATTCTCATCAGCGATGGTGACGACAATCTTTCCAATCACACCCGCTCGGAAGCCATCGAGATGGCGCAGCGCTACAGCGTGGTCATCTACACCATTAGCACCAGCACGCAGTGGATTCAGCTCTCGCAGACCAACCCTGAAAAAGCGGCCAATCGCAAGACGCACCTCACCGAGGGCGACAAAATTCTGCAAGATATCGCGGAGGAAACCGGCGGTCGCGCGTTCTTCCCCTACCACGTCGACGATCTTGACCAATCATTCCAAGACATTGGCGACGAGCTGCGCAATCAATACTCCATCGCCTACATTCCTACAAATTCGCAGCTTGACGGCAGGTATCACAAAATTCGCATCGAAGTGCCGGAGCACAAGGGCTATCAAGTGCGCGCGCGTCGCGGCTATTTCGCAAAAGCCAATAACAGCGGACCGGCGGGCACAAATCCTTCGGGCTCCTCGAATTAGCCTGCGAAGCAAGTTTCGCTTCCCCTTCGCCTCGCAATCCGCTACCCTTTTCTCTTCCAGCCATATCGACAATGAACACACTCTTTGATCTTGAGCCGCTGTCCGACGCCGGCCTGAAACTAAACGATGCCCAGCGGCGCGCCATCACGCACGGCGAAGGCCCGCTGCTAGTAATTGCTGGCGCAGGCACGGGAAAAACGCGTGTCATCACGGAGCGCATCCGCCACCTGCTGCAATCCGATCCAAACCTTTCGGGCGAAAACATTCTGGGCCTAACCTTCACGGACAAAGCCGCTGGCGAGATGAAGGCTCGCGTGGTGAAGACCGTCGGCGAGCGCGCCAAAGACGTCACCGTGAAAACGTTTCACGCCTTTTGTGAGTCGCTGCTGAAAGGCACCGACCCGAAGAGCCGGATGCTGGACAAAGTCGATCACTGGATTCTGCTGCGCCGCAATCTTTCGCGGCTGCAACTCGATCGCTATCGCCGGCTTGCCGAGCCCGGCCAATTCCTGAACGATTTCGTGGAGTTTTTCTCGCGCTGCCAGGATGAGTTGGTTTCCTGCGAGGCCTATCAGCAATATGTCGACGAACTGGCCGCGCAGCTACAAGCGGAGCGCGGTCAGCTCGATGCGGACACGCTGGCGGAACGCGAGGAAGCCGTGGCGCGCGAACAAGAAATCGCTCGTGCCTACCGCGCCAGCGAAGCGCTGCTGCGTGAAAAGAAGTGCTCTTCGTTCGGCACGCTCATCACCGGTGCGGTTGGGCTCCTGGAGCGGGATGCCGCTCTCCGCGCGGCGTTGCAAAATCGCTATCGCTACGTCCTGGTGGACGAATTTCAGGACACCAACATCGCGCAATTGCGTTTGCTCGAGTTGCTCGTCAACGATTCGAAAAATATTTTCGCAGTGGGCGACAACGACCAAGCCATTTACCGCTTTCGCGGCGCTTCTTTCGGTAGTTTCAAGCTCTTTCTGGAACGCTTTGCCGGATGGCGCGAGGGTCAGGACTCGACGAAATTCCGCGTCAGCCTCACGGAGAATTACCGCTCCACTCCGAATATTTTGCGCGTAGCCACCCAGGTGATCGGGCAAAATACGGTCAGCGCGGACTTCCCGAAAAAAGTACTCAGCCCCAACAAACCGGAAGGCGAGAAGATTCGCATCGTGGAGTTGGCCACTCCCGAGGACGAAGCCCGATGGGTTGCCGGCGAACTCGAGCGCATCCACAAAGCCGGGCGGCGCTGGCGCGACTTCGCCGTTCTATATCGCGCGCATGGCCACCGCGACGAACTCGTGCGCGAACTTGCCCGCCGCAAGATTCCCTTTGTGATTTCGAGGCTCTCGATCCTCGAGCATCCTCTCGTCAAGGACGTGCTCGCCTACCTGCGGCTCATCGCCACCCCTTACGACGATATCGCCACCGCCCGCGTGCTGGCTGCGCCCGCCTGGCAGCTTACGCCCCCGGACCTGGTGAGATTTGCCGAGCGCGCGCGCAAAGAGCGCACAAGGGTTTACGACGTCCTGCAAACGCAACAGCCCCCCTTGCCTTTTGATCCATCCCACAGCGCTTTGATCGAGTTGCTCGAATTTACCACGGCACAGCGCAAAACCATGAAGCGCCGCGATGCACGCCACATTCTGGCCGACCTGTTCGAATGGCTCGAAGTCTACCAGCGTGCCCCGGAGCAGGACCGCGACTACGTAAAGCGCCTGGCGGAATTCGTGAAGGAATGGGAAGACAAAAGCGACACGCGGAAGCTGCCCGAGTTCATCGAATACTTAGACTTCTTTGAGCAGGCCAACGGTGCCATTTGCCTGGAAGATAACGCTCCCGATGACGCCGTGCGGCTGATGACCGTCCATGGAGCGAAGGGCCTGGAGTTTTCTCATGTCTTTGTGTTGCGGGTGAACAACAACAAGTTTCCCCAGCCGGAGCGCCCGCACGTATTCGAATTTCCTGCCGCACTGATGAAAGAGGGCGCGCCCGAAGAGCAATTCCACAATCAAGAGGAGCGTCGGCTGTTCTACGTCGCGCTCACCCGCGCGGAAGACCGGCTCACCATCACCGCGCTGGCAGAGAAAAAGGGGCGAGTTCCTCCCTTCATCGAGGACATCTTGATGGAGCCGAGCATCCACCGCCGCGATGTCCTGCAGCTTGCGCCAAAACCGGCACCCATTTCCGTAAACGGCACGCGAACTGCCGTTCCCGCTGCGACGGGTTCGCTGTTCGCTCCGCCGGTCGAGCGCCCAAAAATCTTTTCGCGCATCGCAAATTGGGCGGAGACGTTCCTACCGCCATCGCCGGAGCCGCTAGAGCTCAATCCCTCCGCGGTGGACAGCTACCGCAAATGCCCGCAGAAATATCTCTTTGCGTATTTGTGGTCGCTACAGGAGGGCGCAAAGGCAACGCTCACCTTTGGGCGCGTGATGCACGCGACCATCCGTCGTGCGATGGCCGAATTCAAAAAGGGCAATCGCCTCGCCTTCGAAGAAGTGCAGCGACTGTTCGAAACGGAGTGGTCCGTCTCCGGTTTTGAAGACGAATACCAGGAAGGCGAGTACAAGAAAGACGGCTTGGAACAGCTTCGCGCATTTCATCAAGGTGTCCTCGATGAATTGCCGGAAATTCTGGAGCTGGAGAAAATGTTCGCGCTGCCAGTGGAAAACAATGTCGTCTTAAAAGGAAGAATCGATCAGATCAACCTGCTCGGGCGGAAAGACGTTGAGATCGTCGACTACAAAACGGGCAAGCCCAAAAAAGATTCGGAAGTGCGGCGCGATCTGCAGTTAAGCATCTACGCCATCGCGGCCAAAGAGATCCTGGAGCTCAATCCCGTCCGCATGGTGTTTCATTATCTGCAAGACAATTCACGCCAGGAAACACCGCGTACCGCCAAGCAGTTAGAGGAGGCGTTGAAAACCGTGCAGGAAGTGGCCGCCGATATTCGCGCGCACAGTTTTCCAGCCAAGGAAGGCTTCATCTGCCGAAGCTGCGCCTACCGTCCCATCTGCCCCGCCCACGAAGAGACTCTATCGAGCTGAGCTTCGTAGGGTCAAGCACGCGTGCGGCAGGCCGGCAGGGCTGCGCCCCAGGTCGGCAAAGCACGCCAAAATCAAGGAAAGAACCCCGAGCGTTTCTCGCTCGCCCTTCTCAACGCCAAAGACAAAAAAAGGGCGCTGCAAAATCACAGCGCCCTTCGGTTGAACCTGGACACCTGCTACTTACCCTTTTTGCCGCCCTTGTCGTCCTTCTTGCCCTTTTTCTTCATGGAAGCTCCTTCTATCGCTCTGCGGATGGCCGGCGGTGTCGCCGGTGTTAGAAACCTGAAGCTTGAGGTATACGGGCGAGCTGCGGGAGTGTCAAGCGGTATTCGCGCGGAAGCGGGAAAAATGCGCTACCGAGGCGTGGCGCCGGGTATCTCCCCGGCGTAGTAGCGGTCGCGAGTCTTGATCGTGAGACCTTGGCGCTTCACGCGCACCTCTACGCTGTGGACGTCAGCCGAGCGATCCGTCCCCCGGGGTACATAGGCGATGGTGTACTGGTTGCGAGCTTCCTCGCTGATCCGCGAGTAAAGCTCTTCCAGAGTTTCGCGCTTGGCCGCGAAATAGACTTCTCCGCCGGAATCGTGCGCGTAGTCAACTAGTCGCGAAAGCTTGCGCTCAAGGAACGCGCTGGCGACCGCTACGCTGTATACCTCGATATTGTCATGCAACAGAGTCTTCACCACGCTGTCGTAATTCATCTTATTGCTCTTTTTCCCGCCGTTGGCGCCATCGGAAATCAGCAGGATGAGCTTGCGGCGGTTGCGGCTACGGTCCCGGAGAAGCTGCGCCGCCCCGAACACCGCATCATCGAGGGCCTTGGTCGACTGCCCGCGAATGTTCATCGTCGCGGAAGCTATGTTGGGAGAATCGCCAATGGCCGAATGGCCGTTGATCGAGGGGGCGTTGGCGATCGCACCGCCCGGAGGAGCCGTTGACGGCTCGGTATCGAGCTTCGTGCGCTGAAGTTCCGTCAGCAGCAGATCGTGATCGGTGGTAAATCCGTTCCCCGGATGGAAAAACTGGTCGAAGCGGCAGATGAATGCTTCATCGTCCAGGCTCAGACCACCGACGACGGCGTCGAGACTCTTGCGAACCTGCTGTGCGTCCTTCTCCTTGAGGTCGTTGTCCAGAAGGATGATCATGGACAGCGGAAAAGCTTCCGCGGTGAATACATCGATCTTCTGTTCCACATTGTCTTCGAAGACGCGAAATTCGTCCTTTTGTAGGTCGGGAACGAGATTGCCGGAGCGGTCCTTAACTGTGACGGGAAGGATGACCAAGTTCGAGTTCACGATGATTTTTGCCCGTGCATCGCTAGGCGGCGGCCCGGAGGGCGGGCGCTGGGGTGTTTGTGAAGCCCCACTTTCCATAGAGCCGGTTGCAGGCGCCTGTTGGCTGGCCGTCTGCGCTGTCAAAAAAGCGACAAACCCGGGGAGAACGGCGATAGCGGCAACAGCGATTTTTCGTAGACTTTTCATGTTCCTCAGGCCAAACTTTCTGCGGTTTCCAGCAGCTCCGGCGGGCCGAGTCACGCATCCCGCGCCGCGCTTCCCCGCATCCTACGGGGGTGAGCGACCCAGCGGCGGGCACTTCTGACCGGGTAGTCTCTACAGGGAAATTATACATGCGTTCTGCAAAGAAGGTTCTGGTGGTCTGCGTGACCTGGGGAATAGCCCTCGGGGCCGCCCTGCCAGCGCTGTCGCAAGCCCCATCGCAGCAGCAGGACTCACAACAGCAAGGACCCGTGATCCGCACCCAGGTCAACCTGGTCAACCTGTTTGTGACGGTGCGCGACAAAAGCAAGCACATCGTCACCGACTTAAAACAAGAAGATTTCAAGCTCGCGGAAGATGGTCAGCCGCAGCAAATCGCTTTTTTCTCCAAGGAAGTGACGCTCCCCATCACGCTGGCGATGCTGCTTGACACTTCCGGCAGCGAGCAGTACATGCTCAGCGCAATTCAGGATGCCGGCAGCCGCTTCATGGAGCGTGTCTTGCGGAAAGGCGATGAAGCCCTAGTAATGTCGTTCGATTCCGATGTCGACCTGCTTTCGGATTTCACCGACGATCGCGGCCAGATCGACCGCGCCATTCGGAAAGCGCGCATCAACGTGCCCTCCGCCGGGAGCGTCGGGAACAATCCCGGTCCGATCGGATCGCGCCAAATCACGGGGACGGCGCTCTACGATGCCATCTATCTGGCTTGCAACGAAAAGCTAAACACCGAGGCGGGCCGCAAGGCCATTGTCATCGTTACGGACGCGCAAGACGAAGGCAGTAAGGTTCGGCTGGAAGAAGCGGTTGAAGCCGCGCAACGCACGGACACCGTGGTCCACATCTTGCTGGTGGCCGACCCGCACTTTGGCGGCGGGAACGGCGGTGTAGCACACAAGCTTACAGAAGAGACAGGCGGACGCACGATTTCCGTCAATTCGGAAAAACATTTGGCGGCAGCGTTCGATCAAATTTCCGAGGAGCTGCGCAGCCAGTACACGCTCGGCTACTACCCGACGAATGCGGCGCGCGACGGTAAATTCCGCAAAATCAAACTGGATATGTCCAATCACGATTTGAAGGTGCTGGCCCGCAAAGGCTATTACGCCCCTAACGAATAGCACGCACCCCAGGCCCAAAATTGCGTTCAAAGTGCCAACGCGAAGGGCCTTGTGGTCTGGAACAGGGATGCGCTGGTGCGTGGGGAATCCAAACGAGCTCGTCTGTTTGAATTGGCTTTCACTGACTCAAGGGGAAGGACTAGCACGGCCAAACGGCAGCCAAATGGCGCTACGGATGGCAATCGCGACCAAACAGCTCGCGCTCACGCCAGTGAGATGACGTCGTCGCGGACTAGGTGCAGGCGAACGGAAACCGGTTTGGGGCCGTCTTGAAAGTGGCGTTCGACCGCGGCCTTCACGCTTTCGCGTAGTTCTTTCCAGGTATCGGCCATAACCGACAGATCTTCCGTTGCGCAGTCCGCCGCATAGCCGCCAAAATCTTCGCGGATGACATCGAATACGATTTCGCTCATGACTGGCAGATCCATGTTGCCCTCCTCTTCACTAGGCCAGTCTAGTGCGGGGTTTGGAGCGGCGTACAACAGTGAAAGACCTTACAAGCGATTGAATTTTACTGGTATTCGGGCATCACGCAGGCAGTCGCTGGCTACCGCTGTGAAGCTTCGCCGGCGGCTACGCGGCGGTTGAAATCGGCGGATTTTCTTTTCGGGACGCTGAGGGTCTGCCAGTTAGCACCCGCGAAATGTTTGGCAAGAAACACAATCTGGCCGACGTGATGTGCGTAGTGCCCGACCTGGCGGTTGATGGCCTGCATAACCGAATGCGGTTCGGTGCGAACAGTGATTGTTCGTGTCAAATCGTCGTCGGTCAGCGCGTCCAGGGAATCAAGGCAAATTTTCCAGCCGGCTTCCCACAGCGCGACTAACCCAGCGCGTGTTTGCGGCGGCGTCTCAAATTCCGAATCGCGGTTGCGGTCCGGCTTTTCGCCATCGGTGGTGAGGAAATCTGTCCAGCGCGAGCGCATGTTGCCAGCCATGTGCTTGACAATGATGGCGACGGAATTCGATTCCGGGTCGATGGAGGTGAAGAGCCCTTCCTCAGGACACTGCTCAAGGGCGCGGTCGCCCAGGCGCTTGTAGTAGTGGAGCAAATCGCGTGCGTCTTTAGTGTAGGAGGTGGTGAATTGGTGTGCCATGTGACTATTCTGTGCCGACGCGCGGCGCACTTCAACGGGCCAACAAACGCGACCGGAATTCCTAGGCGTTAACAAAGATTTTACTTGACACTTCGCCTTTTATTCGCCTAAGATGCGCGCGCTGCAACTCCGCAAGACCAAACTCCCTCAGAGAGGCAAACCATGACTATCGGCCAATCGATGCTCGGTGAATTCGACGAGGAAATGAAAAACACCCGCAAGACGTTGGAACGCGTCCCGGACGAGAAGTGGAATTGGAAGCCGCACGAGAAGTCCGGCACACTGGGATGGCTGGCCGGCCACGTTGCCACGATTCCTGGCTGGGCGACTATGACCATTAGGACCGAAGAATTCGACTATGCTCCGGTGGACGGTAAGTCGTCGTATGAGCAGCCGAAAACTGGAAATCGCAAGGATGTCTTGGCGGCGTTCGATAAAGAATCGGCCGAAGCGCGGGCTGCCCTGGCGTCGGTTAGCGATGACGAGATCATGAAAACTTGGAAGCTACTTGCCGGCGGGCAGGAGATTTTCGCTATGCCGCGGGTAGCTGTCATCCGCAGCGTGGTGATGAATCATCTCATTCACCATCGCGCGCAGCTCGGCGTGTACTTCCGATTGCTAAACGTTGCGGTGCCGGGGCTGTACGGTCCTAGTGCCGATGAAAATCAGGCGAGCACAGCGGGCGCTGCGAACTGACGAGGGAAGAAAGTTAAAGATCGCTCCCCTCGATTCAGGGTAAAGAGAAGCAGGGGGCGCGGAGTTGCGCGGAGATGGACTGTCGCAGTACTGCGTCTCGCCTGCTACGGCAGGTGGCTGGCGAAAGGCAGAGAGGACAGCCAGAAATGGCTATCCCACGGGGTCCGGTAGCGGAGCAGGTGTTTTGCGCATCCGATATACTTGGAGTTGATTCGGAGGCGCCTCATGGAAACGCCGGTAATTCTTTCCGCAGTACGCACTCCCATTGGGAAATTTCAAGGCGGACTCTCCGGTTTTTCCGCTGTCGAACTCGGTGCGAAAGCCGTGGCTGAAGCCATTCGCCGCTCTGGCCTTGATTCCAAACAAGTCGACGAAGCTATTCTGGGCAATGTGGTGCAAGCCGGGCTCGGCCAAAACCCCGCTCGGCAGGCGGCGCTCAAGGGTGGCTGCGCGCCACGAGTCGCCGCGATGACCATCAATAAAGTTTGCGGCTCGGGATTGAAAGCCGTCGCGCTGGCGTCGCAGGCGGTCCAGCTTGGCGATTCCGAAATCGTTGTCGCCGGCGGCATGGAGTCGATGTCCAACTGCCCATATTTGCTGCCGCAAGCACGCACCGGGTATCGGCTTGGCGACGGAAAGCTCGTTGACTCCATGATTCACGATGGACTTTGGGACGCGTACGAGGATTTTCATATGGGGATGACCGGGGAGCTGGTTGCGGAGAAATATGGCATTTCCCGCGAAGAGCAGGATCGTTTCTCGGTGGAGAGTCATCAGAAAGCAGTGCGGGCGCGCAAATCGTGCTTTTTCGAGGCGCAGATCGTTCCCATCGAGGTTCCGCAGAAAAAAGGCGACCCCGTCGTGATTAAGTACGACGAATCGCCGCGCGAAGACACTTCGATGGAAGCGCTATCGAAGCTGAAGCCGGCGTTCAAGAAAGATGGCACGGTGACAGCCGGCAATGCTCCGGGCACGAATGATGGAGCAGCCGCGGTGATCGTCACCAGCGAACGCAATGCGCAGCGCCTCGGCAAGCAACCGATGGCGCGCATTGTGGCGCAGGCAGTCAGCGGCGTGGAACCGAAGTGGGTGATGATGGCGCCGGTTGACGCCGTGGAGAAGCTGCTCGCGAAAACTGGCTGGGATCGCGACAAGGATGTGGGCTTGGTCGAACTGAATGAAGCTTTCGCGGTTGCTGCTATCGCAGTGACGCGCCAGCTCAGGCTGAATCCTGAAAAGGTGAACGTGAACGGCGGAGCGGTCGCGCTCGGCCATCCCATCGGAGCGAGCGGCGCGCGCATCTTGGTCACGCTGCTCTATGAATTGCAGCGCCGCAATCTGAAGCGAGGCATCGCGGCCCTCTGCCTCGGCGGCGGCAACGCTGTGGCTCTGGCCGTAGAACGCTATTAATCACGATTAGGTTTACTGTGGGTCTTGCGGGTTTTTGGCTGGGGAGGGCTCGCCCTCGCTGTCATCTTCCCATTCATTTCCGCAGGAATGGCATTTCCAATGTTCGTTCCTTATGGCTATGGGAAGACCTGCAAAGAGCATCCCTCCGTAAGCGATGCGCTTGTCCAGTTCGTCGAAAGCGACATCCAGAGACTGACAGCGAGGGCACCGGGGTTGCTGATATTCGCCGAACCCGTCTACATCGAACTTCTCGGGCGTCTCCTGCGCAATTAGCTTGCTCGCTGTTTCCGCATCTTCGCTGCGAACGAACAGTTTGATACCGCCGACGAGGTTGGAATAGAACCAATCGATCCTTACGAGGTTTTCATCCGCGAGGAAGCTTTCGATACCGGCCGAGTCCAGAATACTTTTGGACAGTAATGCCTCTGGCAAGTCCTGATATCGCTTAATCATCACTGGGGGATCCGACTGTTTCGGTGTCGAAGCTTCGGGCTTGATTGTTTCTGGGAGCGGGGTCATTCCCCGTGTTCTCATCTCTGACCGAAGTACGTGTAGCGCTACATCGGTCAGTGATTCCGGTCGAGCCGCAATTTGCCGCAACTCGCCGTCTTCCATGTCGGCACACAGTTTTGTCAGGCGCTGGCGTTCCTTCTCCCAGTTGATCTGTGCCATGGTTGGGCATCATACCGTATGGCGTAGACGGTCACTCCATCTCATCTGGCTAATTGCCAAGTTCTTCTCAAAATCGTCATTGTGCTTCACAATGCTGGCGCGGAGCGATGCATGGAGAACGCCGCAGTTGGCTTTCGCGTCCATTCCGGCTGGGCCGCTGCCGTTGTTGTCTGTGGGCCGCCGCGTGAACCGTTTGTGGCTGACCGCAGAAAAATTCAGCTCGTCCATGAATTTAGCTATGCCTACCGCCAGCCTTACCACACTGCGGAAAAAATGCCGCGCAAGGATGGAACGAAGTTCATCGCCCGTGTTCAATCGGAGGCGAAGCGGCTGGCACGATCTTCACTGCGCGCTCTGGAAAAAGAGCTGGCTGCACGCGACTGCAAAATCGTGCGCTCTGCCCTTTTGCTGGCATCGGGCCGCACCCTTCCGGAGCTCGATAAAATCCTTGCCTCACACGCGTTGATTCACACCGCCGATGGCGAGCTTTTTCGCGATGGTTTGCGCGCTGCGTGTGCCTTATGCGACTTGCCGATGGAAGGCATTAGAGAAAAGGAGCTTTTCGCGACGGCTTCGAAGGAACTTGGCGTCGAGGTGGCCGCGCTTCAGCACCGCCTCACCGCGCTCGGTAAAGGTCTCGGTCCACCGTGGAGCCAGGATGAAAAGTTTCCCGCGCTGGGCGCTTGGCTTACCTTGGCACGCCAGGCGATTCGCTAGGTTCCAATGTTTTCGCTGGCTGCAGGTCATATCCACAATAAGCGCAATACTTATCGGTTTCCGCGACCTCGCGCTTGCACTGCGGGCACGACGGATGCAGGTTGCATTTGCAGTTCGGGCAAAAGTTAAAGCGCGCGCCGACCGTTACGCCACATTGGGGGCAGTTGTACGGCAGAGGCTCACGCATCAGCAGGTAAATGATGAAGCCGAGGATGAGATAGCCGGGCATCAGGACGAGCACCAGAAACGTCCAAAGCGTGGAGTTCATCCCGCGCCGCTTGGCGTCTTGATTGACGTAGCCCACCATGAAAATCATGATGGCGAAAACTAAAGACACACCGGTGATAATGCCGAATAGCGCTGCTCCCGCCGCGCCTGGGTCACCGTCCAGTTCCGGGCCAAAAACCTCCTGATGGTTCGCCAGTTGGAAGTGAAGGACCATCTGTCCGATGACTTGCGCAATTAGAAAAAGCAGCACCACCGTCCAGATGAGCCAGCGCGGCACCAGCTTAAACTCTTGCCAGAAGCGGAGTTTCTCTTTCTTCCGGCGAAAACGAATCAGCCGCATCCTTTCGTTGAACGAACTTTTTATGCCTTGTGGATCTTCGGTCATCGATTTCCTCGTCGACGCGCTCGCCTAGTTCTCTTGCCGGTTCCAATCTGACCTGCTGCCGCGCCCCGCATCGGTGATCAACAAAATCAGAGCGACGACAGCCGCCGGCAGCGCCCACCAGAGCCCAAAACCGAGTTCCCAAATAATGTTCGGCACGCCCAGGCGGTGACCGGCCCATTCGAGCCAGCGCCAGACGTACGGCGCCGTAACGGCTCCGAAAGCCCAGGAAATGCCGCAAGCGGCCCAAACCGCGCGCCAACGCGGCTCGCTGCGGAGTTGCTCCGCGCGTATCCGCACGCGGAACTGCGTGCGGCTGGCCAGCGCCGGAGGCAACGCGATACTTAGTCCGCGCAGCGAACGAATCGCCTGTTCCGTCGCGCCGGCGCGCGCGGCGCAGCCTGCGCATTCCGACAGATGTTGCCGCAGCCACTGCTGGTCGGCTGCAGAAAGTCCTTCCACGCGCTCCTGCGCGATCAGACGCTCTGCGCGCGCATGATCTTGGCTCATGCCGATTCTCCCGCCAGCAACACGCGCAAATCTTCGAGCCCGCGATATAGCCGCGACTTCACGGTGGAAATGGGCGCGCCGAGCACGATGGAAATTTCCGCGAGACCCAATTCTTCCTGAAAGCGCAGCAACAGCACTTCACGATAGATGGCCGGTAATTCTCCAAGCGAGGCGTGCACCGTGCCCTCGGATTCCTGGGTCAGCAGCAAGTGTAAAGGCGACGGATCATCACCGGCGAACTCCATCGGCGCGCCTTCCTCCGGATTGGTTAGCGCGTCGAGACTTTGTGCCTTTTTCTGGCGCTGCCAATCGATCACGAGGTGACGCGCGATGGAGAAGAGCCAGGCCTCGAATTTGGACTTGCCGTCATACTGATGACCGCGCTCCAGCACGCGAATCCACGTCTCCTGAAAGAAGTCCTCGGCGCGCTCGCGATTGCCCGTGACGTAGAGCAAATAACGGAACAGCCGGTATTGATACTGCTCGATGAGGCGGTCGAGCAGTTCCGGGTCGCGGCGTCTCAGCCCGAGGGCCAGGGACTTCTTGTCGTCCGCCATCAGTGTCGAGAACAGCAGGGAGGCCGGCGCGGCAAGCGGCGTCGGCAATGAAAATGTCGCGCTCATTCTAAGCTGTATACGGTTGGGGCGGCCAAAAAGACGCATCGGAGCAGCTGGACGCTGGCAGCCCAGGAGTTTTTCCCTTCGGGTGGTCTGGCCCCAACTCGCTGCCAAAGCCTGTGTGGTAAGCTGACTTGGCCGCTGTTTTCCCGCCCTCCGCTTCCGCGATGGAGGCATCGGTGTCAACTAAACCTGCGCCGGAAAGTTCGTACGTTGTACTTTGGGCCGGGGAAAATCCCGCGCTGCACGAGGCGTTGCTTCAGGAATTGGAATTGTCGGGCATACCATACGCGGACAAACCGATTGGTGAGAATGAGAACGAGCCGGACCCATTGCCTATCGATTGGAAGCCGCGTTTTGGGTTCGAAGTCGCGGTGCACTATCCTGACCTGCCGAACGCCAAGGAAATTTTGGAGAGACTGCTGAGCGAGGGCGAACTCGCGAATGTGGAGCTGCCGGCTGAGGGCGAGGCGCCGGACGATGGAACCGCGAACGTTCAGCCACAGCCCAGCGGGGCCGCCGCGGAACAGGCCACTGTATCGGTTTGGGCGGGAGATGATGCGCGAATCACTGAGTTCCTTGCCGCCGCTTTGCGCGAAAATGAGATTCCGATTCGCGCTGTAAATGATGGCTCACTAACGATCGTTTACGTTCCGCCATCCAAGGCACCGCGCGCCCGCGAGATTGTTCGCGAGATCACCGAAGGTATACCACCGCAATAGTTCGTTCGCTGCTCGCGGCTTGACCTGAATCCGCGTCCCATGCATCCTCTACTTCGCTTACTACGAAAGGATGCAGCATGTCGATTGATTCCATCAGAACTGTGGCTGTGCTCGGCGCCGGCACTATGGGGAACGGCATTGCCCACGTGTTTGCGCGCGCGGGTTACAAGGTCCTGCTGCGCGATGTCGAGCAGCGCTTTCTCGAGCGCGCGCTCGAAAACACTAGCAAGAATCTCGACCGCGAAATTAAAAAGGGGAAGCTTGAACTGGCAGAGAAGAGAACGGTGCTGGAACGGCTGGTTCCGGTAACCGATATGTCTACGATTTCCAACGCAGACTTTGTGGTGGAAGCGGTCCCTGAGAAGCTCGAGCTGAAGCGGCATGTGTTGACGGAAGCGGATCACCTTGTGCGCGATGATGTGATTATCGCCAGTAACACTTCTTCGATTGCGATCACCACGCTGGCCGCGCTCACTAAGCGTCCCGACCGCTTTGTGGGAATGCATTTTATGAATCCCGTGCCGGTGATGGTGCTGGTCGAAGTCATCCGCGCGCTGCAAACTAGCGACGTCACTTTCACCACCACCATGCAATTGGCCGAGCGCTTGGGCAAAAAGCCCGTTGCCGTCAATGATGCGCCCGGTTTCGTGTCCAACCGCGTGCTTATGCCGCTGATCAACGAGGCGGCTTACTGCGTGATGGAGGGCGTGGCCACGCCGGAAGCGGTCGACGCCGTGATGAAGACCGGCATGAACCATCCCATGGGGCCGCTTGAGCTGGCCGACTTCATCGGCTTGGACGTTTGCGTCGATATTATGCACGTGCTGCACGAAGGTTTGGGCGACCCCAAATATCGGGCCTGCCCGCTGCTGAAGAAATACGTTGCCGCCGGCTGGCTTGGGCGCAAATCCTCTCGCGGGTTTTACCAGTACACATGACAAGAGCCGATGCCAAATTGCGCTGGTCTGAGGCCGCAAAAAGGCTGGAAATAGTGTTTGCTTTTTGTTCGCCCCTATGCTACTTTCCTGCTCGGCGTTTTCAACAGGTGCTTAGCATGACCTCTTGCCCCAAACCCGAAACCTGTCATCCTGAGGACATCCGACGCCTGTGGCACAGCTATTTCGGACTGCTGTGGGCCTTGATAGTGTCCGAAAACA